>HF988412.1 GCA_000431975.1 Prevotella sp. CAG:924
ATGTCAAAGAACTCAATTCTTCCCTTTTGCCGGGATTGTTTGATTAATATTAATTTGTCCCGATTTTAACGGGACACTAATGAACCTCATTAAAACCAAAAACAGATGAAAACATTGAAATTTATAGGAATGGCTTTATTAGCCGTAGTTTTGTGCGTGAACTTCGCCGCTTGCTCTGACGATGACGAGCCAAACGGTGAAAATCCTATGGTAGGTGAATGGTTCTGTTACCAAGTTACAGAGGGTGACCATACCTTTGAAGATGATATAATTCTTATCTTCAACGAGGATATGACCATGACAATGCAGTACAATGCTGTTCTTGAAGCCCATGAAGGAACTTATACTTACGGTGGTAATAACACTTTCACCATCACATTCAAAGACCCAGAGATGGGTACTGTTTCAGGAACATTTACGATTACGGGGGATGAAGCTGTCGTAAAATACACTTATGTAGATGAAGATATAACACTTTATCTGCGGCGGACGAAATAGGTTTAGTTCTCAATAGAAAGAATGCTTATAAGGATTGGGTGGATTCAAGTAGTCACTTTGTTTTCACCCTTTTCATTTCCTATTCTTCAACCTGATACAATACTCATTTCTGATACAAATAGAGGTGGTGCATGACAATGATTGTGTACCACCTTTTTATTGCACAGCATCTAAATCCTATATGTTGGCGTGGAATTTTTCTACTCGCTTAAAAATTAAAGTAAAACAGTATTTGAAGTCTATTCATTCATTTGCCGCTTTCGGACATAAAAACAAATACCTGAAAATCAAACATTTAATATATTGCTCATTACTACACATACCTATAAATGTGAATTTGTAGTGTTTCATAGAGTGCGTCTCAGACGAAAGCTCTCAAATTTAGTAGATCTCAAATGACATCGCAAATATAGTATTTATTTTTTATAGTCTCGTAAAGTGGAGAATATTTTATAATATATTGGGAAGCGATGGCTGATTATACAGGGATGTATCCTGCAGGCGCTATGAGTCTTGCCACATGGATATATTGTTCAATCGCAGCAGGAGCGTGGAAAATACCAGGCAGGAAGTCGTCGTGAAAAGGTAGGTAGATAAAATGCTATTACATTTCTTTACATGACACAGTCTCGCCTACACCAAGGGAGATGCCATGAGCTGGAGGGACAATTTCAGAGTGGCTGCCATGTAAGGAAGAGGAATAGGATATAGGAGAGGACAAAATAAAAGCAGGAGATAGACGCTCTGGTGAGCTGTCTGTCTTCTGCTTTTGTGTTATCTTAGGAAAGGGTTCTTTCGTATGTCATCACATCATCGGGCGTCCAAAGCCTCCGGGACGCGGACCACCGAATCTTCTTCCCGGTCCGTGACCAGGTCCGGCAGGAGGTCCTGCAGGGCCACCGTTCTGTCCGGCAAAGAGGTTGAAGCGGTAGATGGCGTGGAGCATGGCGTAGCTGTTGATGGAGTTGTATTCCGTATCGTTGCGGCTGGTTGCCGACACTGTGCGCGAGAAGTTGCTCTGCTGATGCAGGATGTCGTAGAACTGGATCATCAGCGTGAGGGCATTGTTTTTCAAGAGGCTCTGAGAGATCTGTGCGTTCCACACCAACTCGTTGGTATTGAGCGAGGCGTCGGTATATCCCCGTCGGCTGTTCTCATGCAGGTCGGTGGAAATAGACATGTTCCACGGCAGCGAGAAGTTGAAGTTGATACCATAGGCAAACTGCCAGGTGTCGAGGTTGGCCGTTGTCTGCAGGTCGTTGCGTGTGTGACGGTACTGCAGGTTACCGTCGAGCTCTATCTCCAGCCAGTTGTTGCGGTACGATCCGGAGAGACGCTCGCCGATGGTCATATCCTTTGTGATGTTCTTCTGTGAGCTGGAGTTCTGGTCCAGCGCCACATAGCCTACATTATTATTATAGTTCAGGTTGGTGAACGTATTGATGTTCCAGTTGCCGAGCGAGTCAAGCGGTGTGTTGAACATGAAGGCACCGTTCATCGACCAGTTGCCGTTGATGTTCTCCGGGCGGATGATGCGGCCACCGGTAGTGGCATCGTAGGTCACCTTGTCGCTGATGGAGTTCTTCACCGTCTGGAAGTTGAAGAAGGTCATGACGGCACGTTGTGTCTTTTCCCAGTATTGGTTGTAGAAGAGGCGCAGTCTCTGGGTGAACGACGGCTTCAGTCCGGGGTTACCGGTCGTGATGTTCAGAGGGTCGGAGTCATCGTAGATGTCGAGCAGGTCACTCATCGACGGCTGCGTCGTTGTCGCACGGTAGTTGATGCGCAGGTTGCTCACCTTGTTGAAACGATAGCGGAAATCGAAGGTAGGCGAGAAGTTGGTTACCGTGCGTGTGGTGTCGACGCTGATGCCCTGGTAGTCCTGTATGTAGTGCGACTTCAGGGGCTGCAGCATCAGTCCGGCATTCAGCTGGTATTTGGGACGGACCATACGGAACATGAGTTCTACCTGATGCTGGTAGTTCTTGTACTCGGAGTAACGGCTCAGATCATCGTTCTTATAGTCAGTGTAGTGATGCTCAAGCAGGTTGAGGTAGCTGTCCCATCCGCGGTAGACGGGGTTCACATTGGCGAAATAGTCCTCTCCGAGGTTAGAGAAGTCGTAGGTGGAACGGTCGCTCTTCGAGAAGCTGTATTTGAATCGGTAGCGCAGCTGCAGGTAGGTAGCTTTCCAGAGCGGCTCGCTATAGGTGGCCTGCAGGGTGTAGCTCCATGTCTTTGAGGGCATCAGGTTGAATCGGTTGGTCTGATAGGTAGAGTCGTTGCCAAGCTGGTCGAGCACCTGATAGAGATGGACATTGTTTGTGGAGAGGCTCTTCGAGTCGGAGTCGGAGTAGCTGGCGTCGGCACGTACCGTGAAATTGCGTCCGTTGTTGTTCAGACGGCGGTTGAACTGCAGCATGCCGCCCACACTGGTCGATTTGGAGAATGTGAGAGAATTGTTATTGATAGTATTGACCATGATACTGTCGTTAGCCAACTGTGCGATGGCTTCTGCAGAGAGCGGCTCCGTTACATAGTTGTAAGGGTCCTCGTTGTAGGAAGCTGAGTGGCTGGTGGAAAGACCGTCGCTCGTAGAATAGCTGAACGACGGACGGAACATGATGTTGGTCATCGTGTCGGGTGTCCATTCCACACGGGCGCGTGCGTCCCACGAGTTGGAGCGGGAGTAGCTTTGTGAGAGACTGTTGGAGAATGATCCCACGGTGCTGACGAAGTTCTCCGAAGAGCTTTCCGCGCGGGTGTCACCGTCGCTGTGATTCCAACGTACGTGACCGTTGATCTTCAGCTTGTCTTTCTCCTCATAGTTGAGGTTCAGACCGGCCATTTTTGTAGCGTTGAGTCCGTTGCGTCCGCGTCCGAAGTTGCCGCCGCGTCCTCCGAAGCCCATGTCGTTCACGTTGTTGGCATTGCCCATGGCAAAGATGCGCATCTTGTTGTTGAAGTATCCGCCGAAGAGTCGTCCGGAGTAGCGGTCCTTTGTGCCGGCAGACACATCCAGGTTGGACATAAGGCCATGATTCATGCCGGGCTTCGTACCGAAGTCGAGGACGGTCTGTTCCTCACCATCGTCGATACCGGTCACACGGGCCAGGTCGCTCTTCTGGTCGTAGGCTTTCACCTTATTAATAATGGAGGTCGGGATGTTCTTGATGGCAGTCTTTGTGTCACCGACCATGAATTCCTTACCGTCGATCATGATTTTCGACACCTCTTTGCCATTGATGGTGATCTTGCCGTCATCATCGATCGTAGCACCCGGCAGGCGTTTGATAAGCTCCTCGATGGTCGATCCCTCGGGAGTACGGAAGGCGGCGCTGTTGTAGACGAAAGTGTCCTCTTTCACAGTCACCTTTACGGCACGGGCTGTGATCTCTGCTCCTTTGAGCATGATGGCGTCGGCACTCATGGTCGTCTTGCCCAAGGCCACATCCTTGCCGCCGGCGACCTGCAAGTTCTTCACCACCGTCTTGTAGCCGACGCTGGAGAGCTTGAGCAGATAACGTCCGTCTTTGGGAGCCTGCACACTGAACTGTCCGTTGTCGCCGCTCACCGTTCCTGTCACAAACGAGGAGTCGGGCTTGAGCAGCTGAATAGTTACCATGGGTATGCTCTCATTCGAATCGTGGTCGATGAGCGTACCCGTAATCTTGCGCTGTGCTGAGGCCGTGAGAACCATCAGACAGAGCAGGAAGAGAAGGAAGAATCTTTTTGTTATTCCGGAAACAAAATTTTTCATTCTGCGCATCTGTTATATTTATTCTGATTTGTTGTATATTTACCTCTTTTTAGATGAAACCAATGAGAGAAGGTTTAATCAAGTTTTAAAGAAAATAGATTTTATTTTAGTTATATGGCAATTTTGTTGATCATCTGATCTTCAACTTCGTTGAAACATCTCTATTTTCTGATGAATTTTAAGAAATGGATATTGGAAATATGAGAAATGGGAGGGCTGGATGACAGTACTTTTCTCTCATGATGTGAAGGATGGAAGACGGTTCGGATTATAGTCCTTTAGTGTTATTGCACACTGCCACCCTTGTGTGCGCAATGTTGAAGGACATTTTATTAAAAAGTATTAATAAAGAAGTAATTGATAGTTGAAACCGTGTAATTTATTACTATATTTGTGATAGAATATAAAAAGAGAAAGGTATGGAACAGCGAGTAATTATATCCCGACATCTGAATACGGAATTGACCAAAGCTTTGTCGGAGTGTGAACACGACCGTCTCTTTGTGCTGACCGATGAAACGACAAAGAACGTCTGCTGGCCGGTGATGGAGAGCTTCCAGGTGTTGAAGGAAGCGAAGATGATAACGATCGGCGCGACAGATCAGAACAAGAGTCTGGAGTCGGTCGTCCATGTGTGGCAGGAATTGGAAGCCGGCGGTG
>HF988413.1 GCA_000431975.1 Prevotella sp. CAG:924
TGAAGAGCGTCTCCGATGATGCCAATGAGGCCGACTGGCAAGGACGGGCAGCCCTCTCCTCTCCAATGTTGCGCCAGTCCAGATTAGGCATTGACATGGCGCAGCAACAGGTACGCATGGCCAAGAGCGAGCTGCTGCCCAAGGTGATGGTGTTCGCAACCGACAACTTCAGTGGCCCGTTCACCTATGACCTGCCGCCGGTGGACAACAATTTTAACATCTGGTATGTAGGTATCGGCATCAAGTATTCGCTCAGCTCGCTGTTTAAAGGCAACAAGACGGTGCGTAAGGCAAAGGCCCAGTTGATCGAAAGCAATCAGAGCCATGCCGTGGCGGCAGAGACGGTCGACAATCAGATGCAGCAGGCTTACACACTCTACCGGCAGTCGTTTGTCGAGTTGCGCACACAGATGAAGAGCGTGGAACTGGCAGCTCAGAACTATCGGGTGGTCAATGACAGATACATGAGCCAGATGGCGCTTATCACTGACATGATCGACGCTTCCAATATCAAGCTCAATGCAGAGCTGGAGGAAGTGAATGCGCGCATCGGTACGATATACGCATACTATAATATGAAATTCATCGCAGGAGAAATCTAACAGACAGCCTGCCGTAATAAATAAACGAACATGGGACGGCCCCTATTCCTGCAACGTTCTTCAGGCAGACGGCCGACCGACATAATAATAAAAGACATGAATAGCAGAAGACTTATTAAGAGAATATATAATGTGGTAATTGTGCTGCTGCTACTTGCAGCGATCGTATATGTAGTGAGCCGCTTTGCGCATCCTGTCCATACGGAATATACCGATGATGCTCAGGTGCAGCGGCATATCACCCCGATCAACACACGTGTACAGGGATTTATCAAGGAGATCCGTTTTGAGGAGTATCAACACGTGAAGAAAGGTGATACGCTGGTGATCATTGAGGACGCCGAATACCGTCTCCAGCTGGCACAGGCCGAGGCGAGCTACCGGGGAACCCGTTCGGGCTCTTCAGCCATATCTGCCGGCATGAACACCACGGCGAGCAATGTCAGAGTGGCTTCTGCAGGCATTGAGGAGGCCAAGGCCGATATGGACAATGCACGTAAGGACTATGAGCGCTATGCGACCCTGCTGAAAAAAGACGCCGTCACGCGTCAGCAGTACGACAATGCACTGACTCGTTACAAGGCAGCCAAGGCCCGTTACGAGCAGGCGAGTGCCAGCCGCCGGTCGACATCGCTTGTGAAGGATGAGCAGGCCCACCGCCTGAGTCAGAACACGGCGGGAGTGAGCGTTGCCGAGGCTGCTGTCAACCTCGCCCGTCTGAATCTTTCCTATACTGTTATTGTGGCTACCTGCGACGGCGTCATGGGACGTAAGGACATCCATGTCGGCCAGCTCGTCCAGCCCGGCCAGATGCTTGCCCGCATTGTGGATGACGACCAGGTGTGGGTGATTGCCAACTATCGTGAGACACAGCTGAAGAATATCTCTGTGGGCGATGCCGTAGAGTTCACCGCTGACGCTATTCCGGGTGTCACCTATAAGGGTGTGGTCGAGTCGTTCAGCCCTGCCACGGGATCGGCTTACTCCATGGTTCCGGCAGACAATGCTACCGGCAACTTCGTCAAGGTGGAGCAGCGCGTACCGGTAAGGATTGCCATCGTAGGAAAGAACAGTGCCGCCGACCTGAAGAAACTTCTTGCCGGACTTAATGTGGAAACGTTGGTAAAGTATAATAAGTAATATGCCACCGATACCTACAGGACCTTTCACGATGCCGATGATGAACGGCTTCGTGCCTAAGAAAATACAGCCGTGGATCTACGTGCTGTTTGCCTTCCTGTTTCAGTTGTCAGGAGGCATGTATGCCGGCGCCATGCCCCATATCATGGGCGATCTGTGCATCATGCGCGAGGATGTGACGATGATCGTGCTGTGTGGTGTCATCGGTGTCAATATGCCCTTCCCGTTCCTCTTCCGTTTCAAGTTCCGTTTCACCAATCGCCAGTTGCTCATCACATCGGCGATGGTGATAGCGGTATGCAACTGGCTCTGCATGCAGGTTGAGTCGGTGCCGGTGCTGTGTCTGTTGTCCTACGTGACCGGCTTCTTCAAGCTCTGCGGCACGTTTGAGTGCATGTCGAACATCCAACTGTGGATGACATCGAAACGCGACTTTACGATCTTCTTTCCCCTGCTTTACTGCATCGTGGTCGGTGACATGAGTCTGTCGCCGTGGATCACCATACAGCTCACATATATATTCCAAAGCTGGTATGCCATGCACTGGGCCATGATCGGAGCCATGCTTCTCATTGTGTTGCTGGTGTACGTGCTCACCCATGATTTCCGGTTCATGAAACCGCTGCCGCTGGTCAGTCTCGACTGGTTGGGATGCTTCCTCTGGTCGATACTTCTGGTCGAGATCGTATTCCTGTTCAATTATGGCGAGTTCTACAATTGGTGGGATGGTCGTCCTTTCCGCGTGGTGACGTTCATGGTGCCGGTGACGCTTTATTTTGCCATTCAGCGCATGCGTCACATCCGTCATCCTTACATCGCTCCCGAAGCATGGCTCTACAAGCGTCTGCTGCCACTGCTCGCAGTGTTCGCCCTGGTAGAGCTCATCAACTCCACTCCTAAGATCCTTCAGAACACCTTCGCGTCGGGGATTCTGCATTATGGCGCTATCTCCACGTCGGTGTTCTATCTTGTCGAATGGACGGGCACGATATGTGGATGTATGTTTGTCCTGTTCTGGATCAAGGTGCTTAAGCAGAAGTTCACCCGTCTGCTCACGGTCGGACTGATGGCTCTGCTGGCCTATGAAGTGCAGATGTATTTTCTGGTCACCCCCGGCCTTGACATCGAGAGCTTCTTCCTTCCGATATGGTGCAGGACGTTCGGCGTAGCCATCTTCTTCGCGGCCCTTACCATCTATCTTGAAGAACTCATGCCGTTCCAGCATTTCTTCATGGGGCTCACCATGGCGGGCTTCATACGCAACGGCGTTGTCGATACCATCTGCTCCGGTGTCTATAGCTTCTCGCTCAGACATCACATAACCGAGAATCTGGCGCGTGCCGTGCCCTACGATACGATGCAGGTGATGCTTGTCAGTGTGAAGCAGCTGTTCGGTATCACGTGCATTATAGCTACCGTGGTGCTGTTCATCTTCCTCTTATGGGACATTCAGCCTGTAAGGGAGACGCTGAAGAAGATGCCTTATTGGAGCGTCGTAGGCCGCTTGATTCGGAGACAGATGTCATCGGAAAAATAAGAGAAACCTTAATGACGGGGTACAGGCTATCTCTCGCCACGTAGGGGACGCTGGCCTGATAATAGATATCAGTAGGGCATGGATGAAGCTTTTCTGATATCGTTCGACAACAATCCCATATATTTGTCAAAGCATGTTTTTCGATAATCGGAAAGCATGCTTTGATTTCTTATTCCATATAGGTCATGACAGTCCGGTCGGGCATGATGCGGTCATACTGTATGTTAGAAGGCCGGCTTCTTCAGACTGGTCATTGCCCTTCTTTAGGAAGAGATGTGGATTCTTTCTGTATTCGCTGCGTAATGTAACACGCCGGAAAGATCATGTACTCTGTCTATTATGACGTTAGAAGAAATAATCGTATCTTTGTCCCTGAGAAATTGACTAAAAATCTAGATACACTTTTTTGAACGATTCTGCGTTCCGCTCACGCTGTCGGCCTTCTGCCAGGGTAGAAGTGTCGGTCGGTGTCATGTCGTGGACAAAACTATTAAAATGAAATGATATGAGGAAAGAGCTTGTTACTTTATTATTCTGTTTGTCGAGCCTTTGTGGCTTTTCCCAGACACGTATGATAGCCATGTCTGATATCGGAGGATCGGACCCCGACGACACCCAGTCGCTGGTGCATCTGCTTGTATCGCTTGACGATGTGGAGCTGGAGGGGTTTGTCTCACAGCACGCGTGGGTGCCTTATGGCACGGGAGCCCTTTCGCTGATCAACAGGCTGATCGATGGTTACGAGAAGGTGCTTCCCAATCTGCGGGTGCATAGTGCTGCCTTTCCTTCTGCGGAGTATGTACGGTCTGTCGTCAAGCAGGGACAGCCGGAGGCTGCCATGCACGGGGTAGGGGCCGGGAAAGACAGTGAGGGATCGGAATGGATCATTGCCGTGGTAGATAGGAAAGACCCGCGCCCAGTGTGGATAGCAGCATGGTCGGGGCTCAACACGCTGGCACAAGCATTGTGGAAGGTCAGCCATACCCGTACCCGAAAGCAGGTGGAAGCTTTTGTGAGGAAAATCCGTGTATATGATGTCCTGGGACAGGATGATGCGGGAGCATGGATCACGAAGAACTATCCCGACCTTATCTATATCCGTAATACAAGCATTTACGGATGGCCGCCCTCTGATGAATGGATGAAGGAGCATATCCAGAATGTCGGACCGTTGGGAGCTTTATATCCTGATCGGATATGGGCGACGGAAGGTGACACCCCGTCTTTCCTTTATTGTCTGGACAATGGACTGAACGTGCCTGAGCATCCTGACTATGGCGGATGGGGAGGACGGTTCGCCACCGAGCCGGTTGCCGGAATCAGGGGGATGGACTGGGTGAAGAGAAACGGACTTGATGAGCCCCAGTATGATCTTTATTATATGCTGCCGGCGGCTCCCGAGGGCGGAGAGGCAATAGCCCGATGGAGGCAGGAGATATGCAATGATTTCGCTGCCCGGATGCAGTGGACCGTCTGCCCTGAGTATGCCAAGGCCAATCATCATCCTGTGGCAGTCATAGGGAGGGACCATAGCAAGAAAATGATAGACAGGAAAGTGAGGGCCGGAAAGGAAGTGACGCTGGATGCTGGCAGATCGTATGACCCGGACAAGGATCGCCTCACCTTCACTTGGGAATACTATCGTGAACCGTCCACCTATCCTGGAACCGTCGTTCTAGACAGCTCGGAGGATAGTGTGTGTCGGCTCTTCGTTCCGCAGGACGCGGCCGGCTGTACTCTCCATATCGTGTTGAAGGTGACGGATGACGGAACTCCTGCTCTCACCTCTTATCGAAGAGTCGTCTTACGGGTTGCGCCCTAAGAGGATGTCCGATGGAGCATCTAAACGGATTTAAGTGTCCCGGTGATTTTTACAGAAAGGCAAAAAGCGGGACGGGACATGAGATATTCGGAGAAAAATGTGTATGTTTGCAGAAAATAGTCATACGCTTATGTTTACTACTACCGAATTCATCATACGCATAGCTCTTGCCGGTGTGCTGGGCGCAGCCGTCGGCCTGGAGCGTGAGCTGCGGGCCAAGGAAGCCGGTACGCGCACGCATTTTCTCGTGTCGATGGGATCGGCTCTTTTCACCATCCTTTCGCAATATGGTTTCGACGAGTCCTTGAAAGTCTATTCCTCGCTTGCTTCTTTCGATCCCTCGCGTATTGCGGCTCAGGTGGTCACCGGTATTGGTTTTATCGGTGCGGGCACTATCATTTTTCAGAAACACGTGGTGAAAGGCCTTACCACGGCAGCCGGCCTTTGGGTCACGGCAGCTATCGGCATGACGGTGGCCACGGGACTTTATGCCCTTGCCATAGGCAGTACGATACTGGTGCTGTGCTGCCTTGAGGTGTTCAACTATGTGATGCGTCGTTTTGGTATAAAAAAGATTGCCGTCACATTTTCTACTCGTAGTCACGATACGATCCGTCAATTGCTCGGTGAGCTGCAGGCCGATGGCATTGATTTCGACAATTATGAGATGAAACAGAATGTGGTTGATGGAGAACGGCAGTATGAGGTGACGCTTGAGTTGAAACTTCACCGTAGGAATTATCGCAGCCGCATACTCAGTTTCGTTAAGGAGTTTAACGGGGTGAGCATTGAGGTGATAGAGTAGCCGGTATCGGGTCATGACTTGCAGGCCGGCAGCAAGCCGTTGGTGCTAGTCGTGCCGTCTTGTCGTGGGCGAGGCATACTTGTCGGACCGGCTTATCCTATGAGGTTGATGAAATACTGATGTACACGGACATCATCCGTGAGCTCGGGGTGGAAAGCGGTGACGAGCTGACATCCTTCCTGTGCGGCGACGATGTGGCCGTCCACGGTTGCCAGAATCTTGGCATTGCCGTGCACGCGACTGATGAAAGGGGCACGGATGAAGGTGAGTGGCAGGCGTGTGCCGATCTCAGGAATATCGGCAATGGTGTGGAAGCTGCCGAGCTGCCGGCCATAGGCATTACGCCGCACGGTGATATCCATGGTAGCCAGTTGTGGGTAGTCGTCAGCTGTTGTGTCGGGTAGCAGCTTCTGTTCCTGTTCTTTCTCTTCGTCGACGGCATGGCTTTCCGTGTCGTCTTCCTTTTCAATGTGGCGTGCCAGCACGATGAGGCCTGCACAGGTGCCGAAGACGGGAAGCCCTTTGAGAATGGCTTCCCGGATGGGTTCGAACAGTCCTTCACGATGCAGGAGACGTGTAATCGTTGTCGACTCGCCTCCGGGGATGATGAGCCCGTCTTTGGGCTTCTCCCAGTCGGAGAGTTGTCTCACCTCATGGCTTTCCACGCCTAGTCGATGGAGCATTTGCCGGTGTTCGGCGAATGCTCCTTGGAGTGCTAATATGGCTATGTTCATAATCGTGTGATGATAGGCTGATGGGCAAGGAGTGCCGGCAGGCCGGACATCCTTGCTCCTTTTCATTTTCCTCTTTCGGCCATGAGTACTTTTATCTCTTCTTCGTTGATGCCTACCATGGCCGGTCCCAGATCCTCGCTCAGTTCGGCGAGCTTCTCAGGGTTATTGTAGTTGGTCACGGCCTGTACGATGGCTGCGGCACGCTTGGCGGGATTACCGCTTTTGAAGATGCCTGAGCCGACGAAGACGCCCTCTGCGCCAAGCTGCATCATCAGGGCCGCATCGGCAGGTGTCGCCACGCCGCCTGCTGCAAAGTTGACTACCGGTAGTTTGCCGTGCTGGTGGACATACTGCACGAGATCGACGGGCACCTGGAGCTTCTTGGCTGCCTCATACAGTTCATCGTCGGCCATCGATACCAGATGGCGTATTTCGTGCTGCATCTGACGCATGTGGCTCACGGCCTGCACGACATCGCCGGTGCCCGGCTCACCCTTGGTACGGATCATGGTAGCGCCCTCGGCAATGCGTCGTAAGGCTTCGCCCAGATCACGGGCACCGCAGACGAAGGGTACGTCAAACTTAGTCTTGTCGATATGATAGATATTATCGGCAGGAGAGAGCACCTCGCTTTCGTCGATATAGTCGATATCGATGGCCTGCAGGATCTGTGCCTCTACGATGTGTCCGATGCGGCATTTGGCCATTACGGGTATCGACACGGCCTGCTGGATGCCCTTGATCATCTTCGGGTCGCTCATGCGGCTCACACCTCCGGCAGCACGAATGTCGGCCGGGATGCGCTCGAGAGCCATCACGGCACAGGCACCGGCCTCTTCGGCGATACGGGCCTGCTCGGGAGTGGTCACATCCATGATGACACCGCCTTTAAGCATTTGTGCCAGGTTACGGTTCAGCTGTTGTCTATTCTCTTTCATAGTGCTTGTTTTATGTGTGTTGTTGGTTATTGGTGGTAGAGTCTTGGACTGCAAGGCTTATTCATCGCGTGACAGTCCGGCGCGGTATTCGCTAGGACTCATACCCGTGAGTTTCTTGAAGAATTTTGTGAAGTGCGAAGGTGAGGAGAAACCGCAATGGTAGGCAGTCTCCTGTATGGTCCGGCTTGTCGTGGCAAGTTGCCTCCGTGCCTCGCTGAGCAAATGGTCATCGATGATCTGCTTGGGCGATTGCCTGCCCATCTGTCGGCACACCTGAGCGAGATAGCGGGCTGTCACGTTCATGCTGTCGGCATAGAAGGCCACATCGCTGTTGGTCTGGTAATGCTCTTCCACCCGGCGGAGGAAGTCCTCGTATAGCTCGGCGCTCCGGCTTTGAAGCTGGTGGTTGCCCGGCAGTCGGTCGATGTATGCCTGGGCAAGCAGACTTGACTCGTCCGTCGGCCGTCCCTCTGCCAGATAGTAGGCAAGTGCACTGGCATAGGTGTTGTTCTGTCCGTGACGGGTGGAGTGCCGGTCGATGACGAGGGAGCAGAGAGGGATCAGGCGTTGCTTGATCTGTGCGATGATGTCGTCACTGAGCAGACGCTCGCCATGGGCTGACACGACGACCGGGTCATAGATGGTGTATTCGGGCCTGTAGCGGGTGAGCATCTCTACAATGACATTGAGCACCTCTACGGACCGGATCAGTCCTATCTTGACGATGCGGGGCTGCACATCGTTGACAATGGCCTCGATCTGCTGACGGACAACGGATGCGGGGATGTCGTAGAATTGTTGGATACCCAGCGTGTTCTGTGCCGTGATGGAGGTGATCACCGACACAGCCTGGCCGCCCAGCGATGTGATCGTGGTGATGTCGGCCTGTATGCCTGATAATCCAGTACTGTCCGAGCCGGTGATTGTCAGAATGGTATGGTTCGCTTTCATTGTCATCGATGTTTGTCGGTGCAAAGGAAAAGAATATCGGTGATCCCTCCAAATATTCTTCGCTTTTTGACACGATTTGCGTCAATATGTACAAGCCGTGAATGCGTAATAATATCCTTTGTCAAAAGATGAGGCTGTTTCGGTTCCGCCTTTTTCGTGCTTCTTTAGCGGATTATCTTGGTCTATATGGTTGTGCATGGCTGGGAAATGGTAATGGTGATGCGGGATATCATCAAAGAGATCCGCATCTCTCTTCCGAAAAGAATCGGGATACATGCATAGACTGAATCTGTCAATAAGACTGCAACCATTTATCGGTACGCCCGACGTCTTCCGCTCTTTTGCCGATATCCTTTCTGTTACTTTGTACTTATGTAGTCGGCTGCATCTTCGGTAAAGATGATGACCGGACTGCCCGCTCATAGTACGAAATGCGTTGTAACTCTTAATGGGTAGGGGATAAAAACAATGCCGGCTCTTTGCTAGTGGTTATCCGTTTTTTGTGTATCTTTGTCACCCTTTATCACGCAAATTATAATAGGGATGCTTATTTTCTTCGCTATTCTCGGTTATTTTGTGTTGTTGCTTTTGGTGAGTCGGTTGGCCACCCCGAAGAGCGATAACGACAACTTCTTTCGTGGACACCGCCGTTCCCGCTGGCCTCTGGTAGCGTTCGGCATGATCGGTGCGAGCATATCCGGAGTTACTTTTATCAGTGTGCCTGGTATGGTGATCACGCAGCAGATGACCTATCTGCAGACGTGCCTGGGCTTCATCCTGGGCTATCTGTTGGTGGCGTTCATCCTTCTGCCGGTCTATTACAAGCTTGGTCTGACTACGATCTACAGCTATCTGCGGCAGCGTTTCGGACCGTCGTCATACAAGACGGGTGCCGGCTTCTTCCTGCTCTCGAAGATGACGGGTGCTGCCGTTCGCTTTTTTGTCGTCTGCTTCCTTCTTCAACATTATCTGCTGGATGCTTACGGAGTGCCTTTCCCGCTTACAGTGGTTGTGATGGTAGGTCTTATCTGGCTCTATTCGCGCCGCGGTGGCATACAGACTCTGGTGTGGACTGACACGCTGCAGACTTTCTGTATGCTCACGGCACTTGTGCTGATATTACTGGCTGTGATGGAGCAACTGCATCTCAGTCCGGCCGAAGCCGTGGCTGCGATAGCGGACGATCCTCACAGCCGCATCTTCGTCATGGACGACTGGATGTCAACGCAGAACTTCTGGAAGCAGTTTGTCAGCGGTGCTTTTATTGTCGTGGTGATGACAGGCCTCGATCAGGACATGATGCAGAAGAATCTCACCTGCCGCACCTTACGGGATGCCCAGCGCGACATGTGCTCCTATGGGTTGGCCTTCGTACCCGTCAATCTGCTATTCCTGTGTCTGGGTGTGCTCCTTCTTCATCTTGCCCAACGTGAGGGCATCGCCTGGCCGGAGCAGACTGATAATCTCTTGCCGATGTTCGCAGCTACGGGACAGTTGGGCAGGGCGGTCGTAGTGTTTTTCACAGTGGGTGTTGTGGCTGCAGGCTTCTCAAGTGCAGACTCGGCTCTTACCGCCCTTACGACAAGCTATTGTGTAGATATCCGTGAGCGGGATGATGACGAACGGCTTCGCCGTAGGGCCCATCTTACGCTTGCCTTTATCTTCGCTCTCTGTGTGATCGTTTTCGGCTATATCCGGTCGACGAATGTGCTCGATGCTATTTTCACCCTTTGTTCTTATACATACGGTCCGCTTCTCGGTCTGTTCGCCTACGGCCTGTTCACACACCGGTCGACATGCGATCGTATGGTGCCTTATGTGGCCATTGCCTCGCCGATGGTTTGTTTCATAGTGGAGCGCGTCGTTGGAGCAATGACAGGTTATCATTTTGGTTACGAGTCGCTGTTGCTCAATGGCTGTTTGACCTTTCTGGGGCTATGGATTGTGGGTAAGTCAGATAAGAATCATTAGGGCTTTGTATGGTTTTACAGTCTGAGCCACAATAAAGACGCTTCCCTTTCTAAGCGGTCAGAACGGTTGGTTCTACTTATTATAATATAGGTATAGATTCTTTTTGGTCTTGGTCATCCGATTTGTCCCAGTGTCGGATGGATGTAGTGGAGAAATAAGTGAGAGAAAGTGATGGCCTATAGGAAAGAGAAAAAACCGTGTAAGGCGAAGCAGCTCTTTGGAATATAGGAAATGCCGTCCTCGGTCCATCATGGACCCGAGAACGGCATTTTCTGGTATGCTCGGCATGAGCTTATTCTAATGGG
>HF988414.1 GCA_000431975.1 Prevotella sp. CAG:924
GCAGCATATCTCCCCTATATTTATCGGGTGAGCCAAGATGATTCTATATGGATAAGGTGATCCCCGGAAGGGCAGGCTCGCATAAATACAGTCTGTCCTTCCGGGGATCACGCATTTGGCCTTTTGCTGGGGACTCGCCTTAGTGGGTTCGTCTTTATCCTAATTTCTTCTTGATTTCATCGAGATTTTCGGCCACTTCGATCATGTCGGTCCACTTGCCTCGGATGAAGTTGCGGCGTTGCATGTCATCGAGCAGGCGGATGGTCTCGTTCCAGAATCCGTCAATGTTGTAGAGGATCACCTTCTTTGTATGGAAGCCAATGGAGTGGCTGGCTGCTACGGTGAAGATCTCATCCAGCGTGCCCACGCCACCGGGAAGGGCGATGAATATGTCGGCACGTTCCATCATGAGTGCCTTGCGGTCGGAGAGGTCCTCGCAGCTGATGGTCACCTCGCAGTATTCGCTGACGCGGCGTCCCCTTTCCAGGATGCGTGGCACGACACCGATGGTTCTGCCGCCATGCTCTTGCATGGCCTTGGCGATACATTCCATTAAGCCTGTGTTGCTGCCGCCGAAGACGATGGAATGGCCTTGATCGGCGATCCAGTGGCCCAATTCGGTGGCCTTCTCAAAGTAGTCCTGTTCGATGTTGTCATTAGCCGAACAGAAAATTCCTATCTCCATGATATTTATGATTGAAGTGTTATCGTGTATTGGTCTGTAATGAAGGGAACAATGTCTTTCATTTGCCTATGCAAATATAAATGATTTACGGCAATCACCCAAATGCTGTCGCAGTGTTTTTCCATTTGCCGGTTGTTTTTCTTCTTAGTCTTCCATTGTCGTTGTTCTTGCGGGGGTGATTTTGTCGGAACTGTTGGGAAAGTAGGTGGCAGCTTCTGCGGTGCTCCACCCATTGTAGGAAGCCATCTTTGTGTGCTGTGCTCTGAACGCCCCTTTTTGTTCAGTCGGCTCATCGGTCGAAGCATTGGTTGTCGGTGTGGTCGATAGGTGTGACAGGCATATACCTATATTTATTATGCTATCATGTGTAGTCTGCGATTCTTCGATGAAACGGCTTCTTATTTTAGCAAGAGAAGGACGGACGCAGTATCGAGGGCTGTCAGGACCTCCCGGCTCCAGTGGTTGGCTGGCCGTTGGTTGTGGTAGATGCTGTAAATGTGCGTTGTTCTTCAATATTTTATTAACTTTGCATGCAGAAAATCAAGAGTATGAAGTACGTTGTAGCGATCGATAGTTTTAAGGAGTGCCTCACCAGTAGTGAGGCGAATGAGGCTGTAAGGAGTGGCATTGTCAAGACCGATCCCTGCGCGGAGGTCGATACGGTGATGGTGAGCGATGGCGGCGAGGGCTTTCTTGACGCCATGTGTCCGGATTCACGTGTCCGTTGTTATGCGCACGACGCGATGATGCGTCCAGTCGAGGTGGAGTATGGTCTGTCAGGAACAGGCTCTTGTCAGACAGCTGTCATTGAGGTAGCACGTGTGGTAGGACTCGAAATGATCGAGCCGGAGCTGCGCAATCCGTTGCGGGCAACGAGCTATGGGTTGGGCGAGGTCGTTGCCGATGCCTGGAGGCGGGGCTGCCGGCAGCTGATCGTCGGTCTGGGTGGCTCGGCCGTGAGCGATTGTGGCATCGGCATGCTTCAAGCTTTGAAAAAGGCTATCTTTTCAGCACGTCGTCTGCCCGATTTTGCTGCTTTCGACACGACTCTTTTGCAGCAGCTTCAGGTGACGTTAGCGACTGACGTGACGGCTCCTTTGCTTGGCGATCGTGGCGCAGCGCGTGTCTTTGCCCCGCAAAAGGGGGCCACACCGGAGATGGTGGACCTGTTGGAGCGTAAGGCTGCGACATTTGCCGAGGCAGCCGCCCGTCATCAGCAGCGTGATTGCCGTCATCAGCCGGGGGCCGGAGCGGCCGGCGGGTTGGGCTATGCCTTCATGGAATTCATGAATGCCAAGACGGAGGCGGGTGCCGGGCTCGTGCTTCGTCACAATGGCTTTGATGAACGGCTGAAGGGATGCCGTTGCGTGTTCACGGGTGAGGGACATGCCGACCGGCAGACACTGATGGGAAAGTTGCCTGCCGTGATACTTCGTCATGCACAGGGCGTCCGTGTCCCGGTGGTGTTGCTTGCCGGACGGGTTGATGGTGCTGATGTGCTGCTGCATCAGGGCTTTGCACGGGTGGTGGATATCAATGCTGGCTGTCCGGCCGATATCGATCCCCTATGTCCCGATGTGGCACGCGAGCGTCTTCAATCCTCGGTTGCCCGGTTATTGGAGGCTGACAGGAGGACGAAGTGACAGGTAACGGTAGTCTACCCGATAGGAGGGTTGTCAGTCGGTCTGTGGGATGGCAGCCTCCTAGATGTGAATTATCCTTGCTTTTGGCTAAAAAATGGCAAAATGAAGAAATAATACGGGAAAAACGCTCGGATATTTGGTCACAAGGCAAATATTATATACATTTGTAGCCGTTAACAGACCGGAAAGAATCCGGAGAGGGGTGCTGAGCCAATAGGCGACGCTGAGATTATACCCGTACAACCTGATGCAGGTAATGCTGCCGGAGGGAATATACGTAGATTTTTTATTTAATCGTATCTGTTAGTTGCATGCTTTGATGTGCCCCTCTTAAATGAATAAGGATTTAAGATGGGCATTTTTTGTATCCCTACATTGACGATTGCCGGTTCCGACAGTGGAGGCGGAGCTGGGTTACAGGCCGACATCCGGACGATGGCTGCCCTGGGCTGTATGCCTTCGTGTGTGGTTACGGCAGTGACGGCACAGAATACGATGGGTGTTCAGGCCGTGTCGGCTGTGGAGCCGGAGATGGTGGCCGCACAGTTGCGGGCGGTCATGGCCGACATTCATCCGCGGTATGTTAAGATCGGCATGCTGCCTACGGCCGATGCTGTTCGTGCCGTTGCGGCCACCTTGCACGATTACGATTATCGCCATTTGGTAGTCGATCCCATTCTTATCTCTTCTTCCGGTACGCCACTGATGGCGTCCGATGCCGTGCAGGCGTTTCTCGATGAATTGGTGCCTTTGGCTACTCTCCTGACGCCAAATATCCCTGAGGCGGAGACGCTCACGGGTATTGCGATCCATACCGAGCGTGATTGCGGGGCAGCTGCCCGTTGCCTGATGGAGCGGGGAGTGAGGTTCGTGCTTATAAAGGGCGGCCATGCTACCTTTGGGGATGGCTGCACTGATCGGTTGTATGAAAGGTCTGTCGATGAAACGGCGCTATTTAGCGCGCCACGCGTCAATACGAGCAATAGCCATGGCACAGGATGTGTGCTTTCTTCTGCCATCACCGCTTTTCTGGCAAGGGGAGAGTCTGAGCGGGAGGCCGTGGCACACGCCAAGAGGTTTCTTACCAAGGCTCTTCAAGATGGTAAGGAGATGATCTATGGTCATGGAAAAGGACCAAGCCTGATACCAACAATTCTACATAAATGATACAGTTTATATCCAATCAGACAGAAAGGTACACCCATGCGGAGGGCATCCGGCTCGCTCTTGAAGGAGGTTGCCGGTGGATACAGCTCCGTATGAAAGAGGCGGAAAAGGCCGAAGTCATCGAGACGGGAAAGGTCGTGAGAGAGCTTTGCACGGCTTTTCACGCCACGTTCATCCTGGACGATCATGTCGATCTGGTGCATGCCGTCGGAGCCGATGGCGTGCATCTGGGCCGTCTGGACATGCCCGTGGAGGAAGCGCGACGCGTGCTCGGGCCCGACAAGATTATCGGAGGAACGGCCAATACGCTGGACGATGTCGAACGCATCTGTCGGGAGGGTGCCGACTATATTGGTTGCGGCCCCTTCCGTTACACGACGACGAAGAAGCGGTTGGCTCCTCTATTGGGTCTTGAGGGCTATCGTCGTATCTTGGAGGGGATGCGCGAGCGGAGGCTCAGCCTGCCTCTTGTGGCTATCGGAGGTATTACACGCGAGGATGTACCGGCTCTCATGGCAACGGGCGTCACGGGTATCGCTGTCAGCGGTACGGTGCTCCGTGCAGCCGATCCGGCCGATGAAATGGCTCAATTAATAAGCATGATCCATAAAACAACCATAAAATGAATACATCTATAAGAATCAGTTATCCTTCCTCGGAGAAGATCTATATGGAAGGACGGATCTATCCGGAGCTGCGTGTGGGTATGAGGCGCGTCACGCTGACACCCACGGTGACGGTCAAGGATGGAAAGAAGGAAGTGAGGGAGAATGCTCCTGTCGTGGTTTATGATACCAGCGGTCCTTACAGCGATCCGCATGTCGATGTGGACCTCGCGAAGGGATTGGCTCCCTTGCGTCGTTCGTGGATAGACTCACGCAAGAGCGGGCAGACGCAGATGTGGTGCGCCCGTCACGGTATCATCACTCAGGAGATGGAGTATGTGGCGATCCGTGAGAACATGGACTGTGAGGAACGGGGCATTAAGACTCACATCACGCCTGAGTTTGTCCGTCAGCAGGTGGCTGCAGGCCATGCCGTCATTCCGGCCAACCGCAACCATCCCGAGAGTGAGCCAATGATCATCGGTCCCGATTTTCTCGTGAAGATCAACACGAACATAGGCAACTCCGCCCTCCAGTCGGATATCGACAAGGAGATCGAGAAGGCAGTGTGGAGCTGCAAGTGGGGTGGCGATACGATAATGGACCTTTCCACCGGTCCGCAGATCCACGAGACCCGCGAGCGCATCTTGCGCTGTTCGCCCGTTCCTGTCGGCACGGTGCCCATCTATCAGGCATACGAGCGGGTGGGAAGCAAGCCGGAGGCATTGACCTGGGAGGTGTTCCGCGACACGCTCATTGAGCAGTGCGAACAGGGTGTCGACTATTTCACGATCCATTGCGGCATACGTCTGAAGAATATTCCGTTGGCCCGTACACGTCTGACGGGTATGGTGAGCCGTGGTGGCAGCATCATCTCACGCTGGTGCGAGACCCACCAGGAGGAGAGCTTCCTATATACCCACTTCGATGAGATCTGCGAGATCTGCCGTCAGTATGATGCCTGTCTGTCGTTGGGCGACGGCCTTCGTCCCGGATGCATACACGCCGCCAATGATGCGGCCCAGTTTGCCGAGCTCGACACGATGGGTGAGCTGGTACAGCGGGCCTGGGAGCACGACGTGCAGGCTTTCATCGAAGGACCGGGCCATGTGCCCATGCAGAAGATCCGGCAGAATATGGACCGGCAGATAGAGAAGTGCCACGGTGCTCCTTTCTATACGCTCGGTCCGCTCGTCACCGACATCGCGCCGGGTTATGACCATATCACCAGTGCCATTGGTGCGGCAATGATCGGTTGGTATGGCACGGCGATGCTGTGCTATGTCACGCCGAAGGAACATCTGGCCTTGCCCGACCGTGAGGATGTGCGTACAGGTATCATGGCCTACAAGATCGCGGCCCATGCTGCCGACCTGGCGAAGGGACATCCCGGTGCCGCCGTACGCGACGATGCCCTGTCGGCTGCCCGTTACGATTTCCGTTGGAAAGATCAGTTCAATTTGAGTTTCGATCCCGAGCGGGCACTGGAGTATTATAAGACCTCGAACGAGGTGGGTGGCAAGTACTGCACGATGTGCGGACCCAATTTCTGTGCGATGCGGATCAGCCACACGCTGGACGATTGCGAGTAATACCTATTTTTTTATTTATATAAAGTCATGATTGAGACAAAAGTAAGTGAGAGTATCCTTGACACATACTTTGCCAAGGTGAAGAAGAATTTGGAACTTGATGTGGCTATCGTGGGCGGTGGCCCTTCAGGCATCGTGGCAGCCTACTATCTGGCTAAGGCAGGCTTGAAGGTAGCCCAGTTCGACCGCAAGCTGTCACCCGGTGGCGGCATGTGGGGCGGTGCGATGATGTTCAACCAGGCTGTCGTACAGACGGAGGCCAAGCCCGTTCTCGATGAAATGGAGGTAAACATGGAGTCGGTAGGCGAGGGACTCTATGCCTTCGATACGGTCGAGGCCACCTCATCGCTGCTCTACCATGCCGTTCATGCCGGTGCGACGGTGTTCAACTGCTATTCCGTGGAAGATGTGATCTTCAAGGATAGCCGCGTCAGCGGTGTGGTGGTCAATTGGACGCCGGTGCTCCGTCTGGGCATGCATGTCGACCCGATGAACATCTATGCCAAGTATGTGATCGATGGTACGGGTCACGATAGCGAGATGTGTAAGGTGGTGGCTGCCAAGAATGGCATCCGTCTGCGCACGGAGACAGGTGATGTGATCGGTGAGCGCTCGCTCGACGTGGTGGAAGGTGAGCGTATGGTAGTGGAAGGCACGAAGGAGATCTATCCCGGACTGTATGTCTGTGGCATGGCTTCGTCAGCCGTCAGCGGTACGCCGCGCATGGGACCGATCTTCGGCGGCATGCTCCTCTCGGGCAAGAAGGTGGCCGATCTAATCATCGCTCAGGAACGGGGATGAGACTGATCGCAATCACGTCTCCCGATTTTCGGGAGACCGAGACGGCTCGGGCCGGGCAGTTGCTCGGCTCGGGCTTTTGGCGGATACATCTGCGTAAGCCGGAGGCGACGGCGGAAGAGTTGCGGCAGTGGCTCGATGCTCTTCCTGCCGCCCTGCATCCGCGTGTCGTGCTGCACGATCACTATGAGCTGGCACGTGAGTATGCTGTGGGTGGCATTCATCTCAACCGTCGCCATCCTGAGGTGCCTGCGGGCCTGCCGACCGGTCTGACGCTCTCCTGTTCCTGTCACAGCCTGCGGGAAGTGAGGGAGAAAGTGGATGGTATGGACTATGTCTTTCTCAGTCCCATCTATGACAGCATCTCCAAGCAGGGCTATCGGGCAGCCTTCACCAGACAGCAGTTGGAGGAGGCACGACGGGAAGGAGTACTGGGCGAGAAGGTGTTTGCCCTGGGAGGTGTCACGCCTGACCGGCTCGATGAAATCGGACGATTGGGCTTTGGAGGAGCGGCGATGCTCGGTGCGGCATGGTGACTAGCAGACGCTTGCCGGACATCGGACTATTGGAACTGCCGTCTTAAAAAGGCGAAAAATCAAGAGCCGTTATGATGGATTCTCCTATTTATATCGTACTTTTGTGGACATGAAAAAAATCGTCGTTAGTCTTTTGGCTCTTGCGAGCCTTCTGCCTGCCCGGGCGCAGCAGACCGATGACCACAATTTCAATGTGGCCAAGAATCTCGATGTGTTTACCGCCATCTATAAGAACCTCGATGCCTACTATGTAGACACGCTTAATGCCGGTAAGACGATCGGCTACGGCATCAATGCCATGCTCCATTCTCTCGATCCGTACACGGAATATTATCCCGAGGAGTCACAGAAGGAGCTGAAGATGATGCTGACGGGTAAGTATGCCGGTATCGGGTCGACCATCCGGCAGAACTTCCTGCTGGACCGTATCGTCATTGATGAGCCTCTCGAAGGCATGCCTGCCGCTGAGGCCGGACTGAAGAAGGGCGACATCATCCTGTCCATTGACGGGGAGGACATGACGAAGCGCACATCCGATTACGTGAGCAACCACCTGCGTGGCGATGCCGGCACGACGTTCGTGTTGAAGATCCTTCGTCCTTCCACGAATAAGGAGATGAAGATGAAGATCACGCGGCGGGCCATACAGAATCCTGCTGTTCCCTACTATGGACTGCAGCCCAATGGTATCGGATATATCGACTTGACGGGTTATACGACCGGTTGCGGCAAGGAGTTCCGCAATGCCGTGATCGATATGAAGAAGCAGGGCATGAAAGGCCTGGTGGTGGACATCCGGAGCAACGGAGGCGGTTCGGAGATGGAGGCCGTCAATGTGGTCAACACGTTCATCCCCCGCGGACGCCTCGTCGTGAGCAACCGCGGACGTGTGGAGGCGAGCAACAAGGATTACAGAACGACCGTAGAGCCGGTCGACTCATTGCTTCCCATCGTCGTGCTGGTCGATGGCAACACCGCTTCAGCCGCAGAGATCACCAGTGGAGCCTTGCAGGATCTCGACCGGGCCGTGATCATGGGTACGAAGACCTACGGCAAGGGCATTGTGCAGACGGTGATGGATGTTCCCTACAACGGACAGATGAAGCTGACGACCAATAAATATTATATTCCTTCAGGACGTTGCATCCAGAAACTCACTTATAAGCATGACGGTGCGGGTGGCACCACCCAGGTGGCCGACTCTCTCGTGCGCACCTTTTATACGGCCAACGGAAGGCCGGTGAAGGATGCCGGAGGCATCATGCCTGATGTGGAGGTGAAGCCCGACTCGCTGCCCAACATTGTATATTATCTGGCAAGTGTGCGCGATAGCAATGAGGTGCTCCTCAACTATGAGGTGGACTACATCGCCAAGCATCCCACCATCGCCCCAGCCGCCACGTTCCGTCTCTCTGATGCCGACTATGCCGAGTTCAAGGAGAGGATGTTGAAGAGCAACTTCAAGTACGATGCGATGAGCGAGAAGATCCTGGACAATCTGGAGAAGATGGCCCGCTTCGAAGGCTACTACGATGAGGCCAAGGCTGAGTTCGATGCCCTCAAGGCAAAGCTCAAGCACAACATGGCCAAGGATCTCGAATATAATAAGGACGCCATTAGGGAACTGATTGAGCGGGATATCGTAGCGGCTTATTACTATCAGCGCGGTGCGATAGAGAACTCGCTGGCAAGAGACAATCAGGTGCAGGAGGCATACAAGCTCCTTCTCGATCCCGACCGTTATAAGAGCCTGCTGGCTGCTCCGGGTAAGAATGCTTCCGGAAAGACGCAGGCGGTTTCTGCATCTGCCAAGAAGGTGGATACGAAGGAATGAAGCTGTTTGCCGGCCTTGAATGAATCTATCCGATGAAGCTGGGTTCATTCAAGGCCGTTTTTGTCTTATCATCTATTTAACTGAGTATTTTTTCCGATGATCGACTATTTCCACCGTATGGGAATATTGGGCGTGGCCAACCGGTTGCGTATGTTGGCCGATCGCCTGACGGCCGATGCTTGGGACATCAACGATCTCTATGGCGTGACGATACAGCCTCGTTGGATGCCCGTGTTCCTGACGCTGACGGGACAGAAGCGGATGAGCGTCAGCGACATTGCCCGTCAGGTGGGGTATACCCATCCTGCTGTGATCGGCATCTTGAAGGAGCTTCGTCAGGCGGGATTGGGGGAGACGTTTACCGATGATGACGACCGGCGGAAGACCTATGTACGTCTGACGGCACAGGGACACCGTATGGAACAGGGCGTGGAGCGGCTCAATCACGATGTTGAGGCTGCCTTGGAGAAGCTGTGTCAGAGTACAGACGATGACCTGTGGAAGGCGCTGGAGCAATGGGAGGATCAGCTTATGTGCCAGCCATTCCGTTATCGGGTGGTACAGGAAAAGGAGATTAGGGAGAGGAATGGCCTGAAGATCGTCAGCTATGATGACGTACGCCATCACGATGCTTTTATAAGGCTCAATGAACGGTCACTCCGTGATTATTTCACGCTCAGGGCCGATGATCTGGAGGAGATAGCGCGGCTTCAGGAAACAATCATCGATCAGGGAGGCTACATCTATATGGCCGAATACAATGGCAGGCCGGTAGGGACGCTCGGGTTGGTACGTTGCCGGAAACCACAGTACGACTGGGAACTGGTGTGCTTCGCCGTAGATCCGGGCATTCAGGGCGTCGGTATCGGTAACCGGCTGATGGCGGTGATCCTCCACAAGGCACGGCAGATGGGAGCAGACCGGATCTATCTGGAGACTAACCGGCGTTGCGCCGCAGCCATTCACCTCAATGAGAAATATGGATTCAAGACCCTCTATGGGGAGAAGGGCAAGGATGAGCGCTATGATGTGCAGATGGAATTGAGAATGGGATAGGGCCGAATGATGGCAAGATAAGCCCCGCAGGAAAAGCATCTTTCCTGCGGGGCTTATTCGTTTTTACTCTCCAATCGGTCTTGATGTCCGATTGATGTTTGTGCGGCCTTATTATTTCGCCTTTTTCAGCTTCTGATTGAGTTGCAGTAGGCTGGGTATGAGGATGCAGAAGGAGAAGAGCAGTCCCAGGTACATCGTCTTCTGGTCGCCGTGGAAGAGATCGATGAGCTTTCCGTCCTGCATCTGGGGCATGATGTGGAACATGATGTATGCCACCGTATTGTTGACCCAATGGAAGAGGATGCCGGGGATGATGCTGTCGGTGCGGTAGTAGAGCCAGCCGAGCAGCAGGCCGATCACGAAGGCATGGATGAACTGTGGCAGATTGCCATGCAGCAGACCGAAGAGCGCGGCCGAGACGGCAATGGCGATCCAGTGCTTCTGCTTGCCGAAAAGCGTGAGGAGCTTGCGCAGGATGGCGCCGCGGAACACCACCTCTTCTGCTATGGGAGCAAGGATGCCGATGGCGGCATAGCCCAGGGGCGACCGCATGATGCTGTTGAAGAGCTGCTCCATCCCCGCAGGCATGGCCACCTGCATCTTCTCGATGCCCCACTCACTGGGAAGGATCGTGCCGAGCGAGAGCAGGGCCGTCCACACGAGGACCAGCCACGGCTTGGAGGCGAGGTAGGTGCGGGAGATGGGAGTCCACTTGGTACGGGCGAAAAGCAGGATCGTCAGCAGGCTGGATAGAATGGTGATGGCCGACAGTACTTTGCCGGAGAGGGGAAAGTTGCCGGTGATCAGTGACTGACGGATGGACTCCCACGGTGTGTGGCGCATGGCCAGGGCAGAGCTGCCGACAATCAATGTGACGACGTACTGGATCAGTACGAAAAGAATGATGAAGAGCACGATGTCAAGAATGCTCTTCCAGGTATTGTTCAACTTCATTTTTTCTATTCTCGTTTTATTCCGGAAAAAAGGTTCAATGGGATGTGCGTTATCTTACAGAGACATGGAAAATCCTTTATTATTTAATATGAAGGTCAGGACTCAGTCTCTTCAAAATATTCCTGAATGTTATGTTCGTCTTCTTTCAACTGTTCTACGAGCAGGGTTACGTTGCTGAATTTCTTTTCCTCGCGGATGCGTTTGTAGAACGACACGCTGAGTGTCTTTCCGTAGATGTTCTGGTTGAATCCGAAGATGTTGACTTCCAGAGAGCGTTTCGTACCGTCGAAGGTCGGTCGTGTACCGATGTTCATCATGGCCGGTAGCATGGTGAGGGTCTGTTCCAGTCGTGCGCGGACGGCATAGACGCCGTTGGCCGGTACGAGCTGGTGGGTGCCCGACAGGCTGATGTTGGCTGTCGGAAAGCCGAGCTGCCTTCCTTCCTGGAATCCGCTCACCACCTCTCCGGAGATGGTGTAAGGATAGCCGAGACAGCGGTGGGCCAGTTCCACCTCGCCTTCCTTGAGCAGGGAGCGGATGACGGAGGAGCTGATCTGTACGCCTTCCATGGTGAAGGCGGTGTGATGGATCACCTCGATGCCGAGTTGTTGGCCATAGCGCACGTAGTCGTCGAAGGTCTCCTGACGGTTATGGCCGAATCGGTTGTCGTAGCCGATGATCAGCTTCTTGACGTTGAGGCGCTGCCGGAGGATCTGGTCCATGAACTCGTAGGCGGAGAGCTGTGCCGTCTCAACGGAGAAGTTCAGTACGGCGGCCTGGTCGATGCCTGTGCGTGACAATAGCATCAGGCGTGTGGCGAGGGTGGAGAGCAGCTCGGGCTGGTAGTCTTTGTTGAGCACCTGTCGGGGATGTCGGTCGAAGGTGATCACCGTAGAGGCCAGTCCGGCCTTGGCGGCCTCTTCCTTCACCTCACGGATGAGGAACTGATGTCCACGGTGCACGCCGTCGAAGAAGCCGATGGTGGCTACCGTGGGAGGCAGCGGAGAGAGCTGGGGTTGTGAAAGATATATTGTCTTCATTATATTGTGAGTGTTCGGGCAGGGCTTCCCTGTCCTTTTCCTGCCGTGTAGTGTCCCCGGCGATGGCCGCCAGGGACCGGCGGCTTATTTTCGTCTCATTCTCTTGACCGCTCTCCACAGCTCACCGATCCAGAGGACGGGGGAGGTGGCAAGGATGATGATGATCCATTCTGTCGGGCTCAGGGGCACGGTGCGGAACATGGCGCCGCCGAAAGTGACGATGAGCCACTGGCCGACGAGGATGAAGGCCAGTACGAGCAGCAGGCCGTAGTCGCGGAAGAGATGGCGGAACGTGGTGTGGTCCGATCCCAGGCACTTGGCGTTGAAAAGGTTCCAGAACTGCAGCATCACGAAGGTCGTGAAGAAGCAGGTGAGCTCATGGACGTCGATGATGCTGCCGGAGCCGTGGCGCTCACACCAGAGCAGGTAGACAAACATCACGATGAAGAAGAGGATGGAGCTGACCAGGATGCTGCGGCCCATCGGTCGGTTGATGATGAAGTCTTCCTGTTTGCGCGGCTTCTCTGCCAGATATTCCTTCGAGGGTGGGAGAGAGGCGAGGGCGAGGGCGGCGAAGGTGTCCATGATGAGGTTGACCCAGAGGATCTGTGTCACGGTCAATGGCATCTCCGTGCCTACCAGCGAGCCGGCCAGTACGAGCAGCAGTGCCGTCATGTTGACGACGAGCTGGAAGAAGAGGAAGCGTTGTATGTTCTTGTAGAGTGAGCGTCCCCACATCACGGCTTGCACGATGGAGTGGAAGGAGTCGTCGAGCAGCGTGATGTCGCTGGCTTCCTTGGCCACGCTGGTACCCGATCCGAGGGAGAGGCCCACTTGTGCGTGGTTGAGGGCCGGGGCGTCGTTGGTGCCGTCACCGGTGACGGCCACCACCTCGCCCTGTGCCTGCAGCAGATTGACGAGGCGCTGCTTGTCGGTAGGACGGGCGCGGTACATCACTTGTATCTCATGGGCTGCCTTTGAGGCGTCCTTGTCGTCCAGCTCGGCAAACTCCGGTCCGGATATGGCGAAGCGTTTCTGCCGGTCGTCGGCCGGTTGTTCCATGCCTATCTGGCGTGCGATCTCCGTGGCGGTTGCCTCGGTGTCGCCCGTCACCATCTTCACCTGTATGCCTGCCTTGCGGCATTGTGTCACGCTGTATGGCACGTCGTCACGCACGGGATCAGCGATGGCCACGATGGCCTGGAGGGTATAGGGCGCGTCCGTTGCCGGCTGGTCGGGATTGCCGCCCTCGCGGTAGCCCAGGGCAAGGGTACGCATGGCTTTGTGCTGCCAGGCCAGGAGGGTGGCCTCCACGTCTTTGCGAAGGTCGTCGCCGGGATGGCAGAGGGCCAGGATCTTCTCCGGCGCTCCTTTTATAAAGGTGTAGGTCTTACCGGCAACGGTGGCTGTGGTCGTCATCATCTTTTTCTCCGTGGAGAAGGGCTCCTGGGCAATGACGGGACAGTCGTGCCGGAGCTGTCCGTAGTCGGCCTTTGCCGTATGGCGCAGCCACAGCAGCAGGGCTCCTTCCGTAGGGTTGCCCACCACCTTCTGTCCGTCGAGCTCGGCCGTCGTGTTCGTGGCGATGGCAGCGGAGAGCAGCGGGTCCTGTCCTGCGCCATGGGCGAACTGGCGCATCTCCGCCACCTGCATCTGGTTTTGTGTGAGCGTGCCGGTCTTGTCGGTGCAGATCACGGTCACGGCGCCCATCGTCTCCGAGGCATGGAGCTTGCGCACGAGGATGTTGCTTTGCAGCATGCGTCGCATGTTCAGGGCCAGGGAGAGGGTGACGGCCATGGGCAGTCCCTCAGGCACGGCCATCACAAGGAGCGTGACGGACATCATGAAGTATTTCAGCACCTCATGGGCCATGGCGAGATAGTTGCCCGACTGCCAGAGCTCGGGAGTGCTGATGATGTCGTGGACGAGAAAGATCACGAAGGCGGCTGTGCTGACGATGGTGCCTATCTTGGAGATGAGCTTGGCCAGACGGTCGAGCTGCTGGTTGAGCGGTGTCTGGGTATGTGTGAGCTCAGAGGCTTTTTGTGCCACCTTGCCGATCTCGGAAGCGTCGCCGACGGCAATGACACGGGCCATGGCGTGTCCGCTCATCACCATGGTGGAGCGGAGGATGAGGTCCTCGGGGTAGGCGTCCGCACTGCCGGCCTTGGGCTTTCCGTCGTGGGAGGGTTGTTGTGCGTCTTTATCGCCTGCCACCCGTTTGCTGGTCAGCGGCTCGCCGGTGAGCGAGCTCTCGTTCACCTGCAGGTTGGTGGCGGAGATGATCTTGGCGTCGGCGGGGATCTCGTCGCCCGTCTCTACGAGGATGATGTCGCCCACGACGATGTCACGGCGGGGCACTGTCGTCACACGGCCGTTGCGGCGCACCTTGACGGGCTGGTCCTCATTGATCTGTACGAGCAGGGCAAATTTCTTCACGGCGTCACGCTCGAAATAAAAGCCGATCGTCGTGGCCAGGATTACGGCAATGATAATGCCAATGGTCTCCATGAAGTCGTTCTCAAAGAAGGCGAGAACGAGCGAGATGATGGCGGCTACAAGCAGGATCTGAATGATGGGATCCTTGTATTTGTCGATGTAGAGTTTCCACAGCGATTCCCGCTTCGGCGGAGTGAGTACGTTGTCGCCGTGCAACCGGCGGCTTTCTTCCACCTGGTGGTCATTCAGTCCCAGGCTAGCGTCTGTCTTGGTAGTGTTGTCAGTCATCTTTGATGATTAATTGGTTATTGCAAAGTTAGGTAAAAAGCATCAATATGGCAACTAATTGCTTTGTTATTAGTTACTTTTCACGGATTTTATTTGGCTGTTAACGAAAAACCCCGTATCTTTGCAGCACAAAAGGCATAATATCATGT
>HF988415.1 GCA_000431975.1 Prevotella sp. CAG:924
TAACTCGTCCCAATTTTAACGGGACACTAATGATTTTATATCATTTTATTGACTTATCCGACAATAGTACGAATTCCTTCATACCCTTAATCCGATCCGGGAAGAATAGTCCAACAACCTAATCGCGACAAATACTAAAAAACAAGCCTGCTGCAACTTTTCCAATCATTATCTCGTCTTACCGAAGAATAACCGAAGAATAACATAAGAAAACAAGCGCCATAAACTATTTCTGGAACAACTGTTGTCCTAATCCTAAATCGGTATGCGCTTCCCTATCCAAGATAACGATCCGCAGAGGGCAGCTTTACCTAAAAAATAAACGAACAAAATAAACAGTATGAAAAAAAGAACTCTACCATTATATATGGTACTCCCCACCGGACTGCTATTGGCCGGTGTCATCCCGTCAACAGCCTTTACCACAGCCCATGACAGATGGCCGGGCTCACAGAGCGACACCTTACGCAGCGACACTGCAGCCACCGACACATCTCTGTACAACAAGCAGATGCAGCTCGGCGAAGTGACAGTCAGCGCACAACGGCCACTGGTGACGACTAAGATCGACCGCGTGGCTTACGACATACAGCACGATGAAGAATCGAAGACGAAGAATGTGCTGGAGATGCTCCGTAAGGTACCCTATGTGAGCGTCGACGGTATGGAAAACATCACGATCAAGGGATCGTCCAACTTCAAGATCTACAAGAACGGACATGAAGACCCTGCCTTCTCGGGACAGAGCGTGTCGCAAGTGCTCAAATCCATACCCGCCAACACCATCAAGCGCATTGAGGTGATCACCGATCCCGGAGCACGCGAAGATGCCGAAGGAGCCAAGACGATCCTCAACATCGTCACCATGGACAACTCGGGATTGGTCGGATACACCGCCACGCTGAATACCGGCATCGACTGGCACGGATCGCATGCCGACGGCGTGAACCTCATTACCCAGATCGGCAAATGGACATGGTCGGTCAACTACACTTTCTTCCACGACACCCCTCAAAGCAATAAGAATCATTCGGAATCGACGACTTTCTTCCCTTCCACCGGCATCACACAGACGACGAAGCAGAAAGACTATTCGAAGAACTCCGGACACTTCTTCGATCTCAGTGCCAGCTATGAGATCGACTCCCTCAATCTGCTCACATTCTCCGGAGGCGGGTGGTATTTCAACAGCAAGAGCCGCAGCTACATGACCAACATCGAGACGGATGCCGATGGAAACAACCTCTACAGCTACGACCAGTATCAATGGAATCCCGGAAAGAGCCCCGCCTATTACAGACTGCACGGCCGCCTCGACTTCCAGCACAAGACCCATCTTGACGGAGAAACGCTCACAGCCTCCTACATGTACAGCGGATCATCTAACAAGACTGACCAGCAGAACGAGTTCAGTAACATACAGGGTGAGAATGTTCCCGACTATTCCGGCTATTTCTCCCACTCAAAGGAAACGGCTGACGAACACACTTTCCAGCTCGACTATGTGCGTCCGCTCTCAAAAGTCTTCAAGATCGAGGCAGGTGGAAAATATATCCTCCGACTCAACAGCAGCAATACCCTGATGAATTATGATGGGACGACAACGCTGCAGGATATGACAAGCCGCTTCAAACACAACACACAGGTGGGAGCAGCCTATGCGGAAGCGACTATGAACACCGGCAACTGGTCGGCACAGGCAGGTGTACGCTATGAGTTCAGTTATCTGTACGGAAAATATCCCGACGGCAGCGCCAAGAGCTTCCACCGCAGCCTCAACGACTGGGTACCCTCTGCCAGTGTGCAATACAAAATCAACGAAGGCAACACCATGAAGGCCAGCTTCTCCACATCGATCAACCGACCGGGCATCTCCTACCTCAACCCGGCACGTGTGGAAACACCGACCAGCATCAGCTACGGTAATGCCCACCTTGTGAGTGCCCGTTTCTATAATGCCGGACTTGAATTCACACACTTCGACAAGAAGCTGATGCTCACCTTCTCACCCTCTTACTCTTGGCAGAACAACGACATCGGTAATATCAGGACCGTAGAGAACGACAAGACGGTATCCACATACGCCAATCAGGAAAAGGGCTGTACGCTGGGCTTCAACCTCTACCTCCGCTACTCGCCCTGGAGCAAGACGACCCTGTCGATGAACGGCAGTGTGTACGACAATATGCTGAAGAACGACAACCTGGGACTGGAAAATCAGGCGTGGTACGGATATCTCTTTACCTCCATACAGCAGAAACTTTTCTGGAAGCTCAATCTATACGGAGCCTTCTTTTGCAGCATGGGACACCCTGTCTCCAACGTGTACGGCTACGGCAGCAACTGGATCAACCATTATCTCTCCCTGAGCCGGACATTCCTCAAAAATGACCGGCTGAGCGTAAGCATAACCGCCAGCAACCCCTTCGGCAACAAGTGGCATGACTACCAGACCCGTATCTTCCAAGGCGACTACCACAGCCTGCAACACTATTGGATCAACCAACGCAGCATCTCTATCCGCGCCTCTATCAGGCTCGGATCGCTGAAGGCACGCGTGAAGACCGTCGACCGCTCCATAGAGAACAACGATGTGATCGGAGGAATGCAACAAGCCGGCGGAAACAAGAACGGACAACAATAAGAGCCATTCTTCTCCCATACCCGAGAACGCATCAAAATCACGATGATGATTTTGATGCGTTTTTTTATGGTCTTGCTTGCTTTTCCCGATATTATTTCCTAACTTTGTCCATATTACCATCGTTATCTGAAAATATGAAAACAACAACCCTTTTCCCGGCAGCCGTCATGGCAGCCCTCCTGCTCACGACAGCACCGGCAACGGCGCAAGACATCATTCCTAAACCGACGAGCTATCTGCCTGCAGCCGGAGAATTTGCACTGACCGCCAGCGATGCCGCATACATCAAGGTGGACAAGCAGTACCGCCCTCTCTTCTCCCAGATGCTCAACGAAATCTTTGACACACAAATCCCTAACGACAAAAATGGCGATGCCAGAATACGCATTGTCCAGACCGGTACGAAGGATGACGGGAAACAAGCTCCCTACGACGTGAAGTTGCAGGGCTATCAGCTGACCGTCAAGTCCTCGGGCATCACGCTCGAGGCTGCCACACCCATGGGACTGTACTATGGCCTGCAGACCCTGGCCGCACTCATGGACGAGAGCAAGCAGAACAATAAAGGCACAATAGCCGCAGCCACCATCACCGACACCCCCAACCTTCCTTACCGCGGACTGATGATCGACTGCTCACGCCATTTCTGGACCATCGACTTCCTGAAAAAGCAGATCGACATGATGAGCCGTCTGAAGCTCGACCGCCTGCACCTGCATCTCACCGATGCGGCCGGCTGGCGCATGGAGATCAAGCGCTATCCCAAGCTGACGGAGAAGACTGCCTTCCGGACAAAATCCAACTGGCGCGAATGGTGGGAAAGCGGACTGCGCACCTACTGCGACGCCACGACACCGGGAGCCTATGGAGGGTTCTATACACAGAAGGAGCTGAAAGAGCTCGTCGACTATGCTGCCCGGCATTTCATCACCATCATCCCGGAGATTGAGATGCCCGGACACAGCGAGGAGGCCACCTATGCCTATCCACAACTCTCCTGTGACGGCAAGACATCGGGCGAGCTGTGTATCGGCAATGAGGAAACCTATAAATTTCTGACCGACGTCCTAAAAGAGGTGATGAAGGTATTTCCGTCACCCTATATACATGTCGGCGGAGACGAAGCCGGTGGAGACCACTGGAAGAAGTGCCCGCGCTGCCAGGCCCTAATGAAGGAAAAGGGACTGCAAACGACCCAGCAGCTGCAGGCATACCTGATGCACCGCATCAACCAGTTCCTGGAAAAGAACGGACGCCATCTCGTCGGATGGGACGAAATGATGGACGGCGGTCTGCCCGAAGGATCCACCGTCATGGCCTGGCGCGGACCAAAACAGGGATGGATGGCCGCAGCCCAGCAACACCAGACCATTTTCACCCCAGGCGAATATTATCTTGACTACTATCAGGACGCTCCCGGCACACAGCCCATCGCCATGGGTAGTTTCTCACCCCTTGAGACAACGTATGGCTTCAACCCCGTTCCCGACACGCTCGCCGCTTCTGTCAAACCTTATATAATAGGTGTGCAGGGCAACCTGTGGACCGAACGCGTAGAGACGCCTGAGCACGCTGAATACATGATCTACCCGCGCATCATGGCCATAGCTGAGACAGGATGGACCGGCGGCAAGAAAGACTATGACGACTTCCACCGGCGTGCCCTCTCACTGGTGGCACAAATGCAGAAGGAAGGCTACCATCCCTTCGATCTGGCTCACGAGATAGGCGAACGGCCTGAGAGCCGCCAGCTCGTCGACCATGAAGCCCGCGGCAAGAAAGTGACCTATCTGTCGCCCTATCACGAGGGCTATGCCGGCGTTGGCGACTCCACGCTCACTGACGGACGTCTGGGCAGCTGGAAGCATGGCTCGCCCGAGTGGCAGGGGTTCATCCGTCGCGGACGCCTCAACGTGGTCGTCGACATGGGTGCGACGACCGATCTGCATGATATCAGCTGTGAGTTCATGCAGTTCCGTGGTCCGGAGATCTATTTCCCCTCTGCCATTGATATCGCTGTGAGCGATGATGGTGAGCACTTCACCACCATCGACCATCACACTTTTGCTGACGATCCGAAAGAATATTTCATCCATACCTATACCTGGAAAGGTGAGGCCCGCGGCCGCTACATCCGCTATCAGGCTGCCGCCCAGCCACAAGGCGGATGGGTGTTTGCCGATGAGATCATCGTCAACAAGAAGCAGGCCGCCACGGAATAACGACTGGGCAACATCCTCTGCCGGCGCGTCTACAGACCGGCAGAGGACTGCTCCGTGTCACATGTCACGGACCAAGTCGCTTCCTCCGGACAAGGCCCCTTACGAAAGCATATAAGAATCACTTTACACTCACACATCATGACCGACTATATCACGTCTCACCTCTGGCTCGTATGGACACTGGCCTGCGTATTGGCCCTCATCCTTGAGATGAGCACGGGCACCTTCTATCTGCTCTGCTTCGCCGTGGGCGCGGCAGTGTCGATCGTGTTCTCACTCCTCGCCGTCCCCCTCTGGCTGCAAGTGCTGATCTTCGCCGTGGCATCCATCGCCAGCATCCTGCTCGTAAGACCCATGCTCATGAAACGGATCCATCCGGAAAAATATTCACGCATGAGCAATGCCGATGCCCTCATCGGCCGTGAAGGTACTGTCATTGAGCCGATTACGGCTTCCTCACCCGGCTATGTGAAAATCGACGGCGATGAGTGGAAAGCCATAGGCAAGGACGGGGCGACCTTCCAAAAAGGCGACCATGTGACCGTCGTCCACCGCGAGTCGATCATCGTCACAGTAAAACAGGCAGGATAGTCCGTCCCGACAGTAAGCACTATCAGCTGACATGTCAAACGACCTGTCTAGTCCTTGCTGATCAACCAACTTATTTTATAACCTGAACCATTATGATTGCAACGTATGTATTGATTGGTATTGTCGTCCTGGCACTGATCTTTGCCAAGATGGCCTTAGTGATAATCCCACAAAGCGAGACGAAGATCATCGAGCGTCTCGGAAAATACTATGCCACCCTCAAGCCGGGCATCAACATCATCATTCCCTTCATCGATCGTGCCAAGACCATCGTCGCACTCAACCGCGGCAGATATGTCTACACCAACACCATCGACCTGCGCGAGCAAGTGTACGACTTCGACAAGCAGAACGTGATCACGAAGGACAATATCCAGATGCAGATCAATGCCCTGCTCTACTTCCAGATCGTCGATCCCTTCAAGGCAGCTTACGAGATCAACAATCTGCCCAATGCCATTGAGAAGCTGACACAGACCACCCTGCGCAACATCATCGGCGAGATGGAGCTCGACCAGACCCTCACCTCACGCGACACGATCAACACCAAGCTCCGCGGCGTGCTCGACGACGCCACCGACAAATGGGGCGTAAAGGTGAACCGTGTGGAGCTGCAGGACATCATCCCGCCTTCAAGCGTACTCCAGGCCATGGAGAAACAGATGCAGGCCGAGCGCGACAAGCGTGCGACGATCCTTACCAGTGAGGGTAACAAGCAGGCACAGATCCTTCAGTCGGAGGGCGAGAAGCAGGCCACCATCAACCGCGCGGAGGCTGACAAGCAACAGGCCATCCTCCGGGCCGAGGGCGAGGCTACGGCGAGAATACGCAAGGCAGAGGCTGAAGCCATAGCGATAGAAAAGATAACGACAGCAGTAGGACAGTCGACCAATCCGGCCAACTATCTGCTGGCACAAAAATATATCCAAATGCTGCAGCAGGTGGCCCAAGGCGAGAAGACCAAGACCGTCTTCCTGCCTTATGAGGCGTCTAACCTCATGGGCAGCCTCGGCGGCATAAAAGAACTTTTTAAAGGAGAATAAATGAAGATTTGCATTGTGGCCGGTGCACGGCCTAATTTCATCAAGGTGGCACCGCTCATCCGTGCCATCGACACAGCCCGGGAAGCGGGCCACGACATTGAGGCGAGCCTCGTCTATACAGGCTCCAAGAACGACATGACAGTAGAGCCCACGCTCTTCGATGACCTCGGCATCCGCAAGCCCGACTGTTATCTGAACGTGACCTGCGCCAACCTGAACGAGCTGACGGGTCAGGTGATGTCGAAATTTGAGAGCTATCTGCAGCGGAAACCGGCCGACACCGTCGTAGTGGTCGACGACCTGGCATCTACGATGGCTGTCGCCATCGTAACGAAGAAGCAGGGAGTAAGACTGGCACATCTTGCCGCCGGCACGCGCTCGTTCGACATCACCATGCCGAAGGAGATCAACCGGCTGGTGATCGACGGTCTCAGCGACATCCTCTTCACCGCAGGCATCAGCAACAACTCCATCGCCAACCGCGAGGGAGCAGAACTGTCGAAGGTCTATATGGTGGGCAACATCCTCATTGACAATGTACGTTACCTGCATAACAAGATGCACAGACCCAAGCTTATGGACGAGCTCCAGCTGGAAGATGAGGAGTATCTCGTGTTCACGCTCAACCGTAAGGCTCTCATCGCACGCGAGGATAATCTCCGGTTGATGCTTGAGGCGATAGAGAAGCGGGCAGGTGGAATGCCGGTCATTGCGCCTCTACGAGGAGCCGCCCGCAAAGCCGTAGAAGCCTGCATAGCGCTCATGGACGATGAGTTCACCAACCTGAAGATCGTTGATCCGATGGGATACCTTGACTTCAGCTATCTCACCGCCCATGCCCGCGGCATCATCACCGACTCGGGCAACGTGGCAGAGGAAGCAACATTCAACCAGGTGGCCTGCATCACGCTCAACTCCTACACGGAGCATATAGAGACCGTGAAGGTCGGCACGAACGTCCTCGTCGGCGAGGATCCTATCCGACTGGCAGAGGCCGTCACCGACATGGTGGCAGGCCAATGGAAAGACGCCGCCATCCCCGACCGTTGGGATGGCCGGTCCGCCGAGCGCATCGTCCGCATCCTCCTTAACGAATAACTCATATACTTATCTGCCGGGCAGACCGCAAGGACTGCCCGGCTTTCCTTTCATGACAGAACTTTATATCAAGAATATGGTCTGCGACCGTTGCCGGATGGCCGTGGAGCAGACATTACGCCAGGCTGGGCTACACCCCGAATCGGTGGAGCTAGGCATCGCCCGCGTTGCTGAGAGTACCGACATCGTGACAAGGGAAATGCGCGAGAACATCCTGCGTCCCCGCCTGGAGGCACTCGGATTTGAGCTTCTCGATGACCATCGTCAACAACTCATTGAGTTGATCCGTACGAAAATCATCGCATTCGTACATTATAAGGACACTACCAAGGCTCCGTCAACGCTGTCAGCTTATCTGCAGGAGCAGCTTCATCAAGATTATTCCACCCTCTCAAAGCTGTTCTCAGAAGTGACATCGACCACTATCGAACGATACTTCATACAGCAACGTATCGAGCGGGCCAAGGAACTGATCACTTATGATGAGCTCTCCATCAAGGAGATCGCCGCCCTGCTCGGATATTCCAGCACGGCCTACCTTTCCTCACAGTTCAAGACCATCACGGGAATGACTCCCACACAATTCAAGCGGCTGCAGAGCAAAGGGCGCATCGGACTGGACAAGATCTAACCTCCGATCGGTCATCATTAAGGTTTGAGGGATTGTGTACTATCGTCAGATTGTCGGGCTGCTCCCCTTGTCAAAGACGAAACCGGCTATGCCGATACATTGTGACGGACAGGATGCCGGGCAAAGGACGAAGGAGACAGGGACAAGACTACAAAAACAGGTGCAGGCCTCATGCGATAAAAAATTAAGGGTATTGATGCCGCGGCGCCAATACCCTTTTCTTACTGTGGTCCTCCTTTCACGGACCAAGCCTTGTTCTACGATATCTTAATATACAATGTGCTTGCCTGTCCTTAATGTTTCTCTTCCTGCTCAAATGCTCTGTTTCTAATATCCCCATCCATAAGGCCCTACACCATTAGGATATTTGTTATATTCCACAGACACACCGATAGAAAAATTACGATTGGGTGTCCAACGTACTGCCGCACCTATCTTATCGCCTAAATTGCCCGTATAGTCCCACGGACCATAAAGGCCGAAGCTATGACGTCCGTAATAGCCACCATAGCCATAATAAGGATAGCCCCCACCTACATTGCGGTTATAGAGTGACTTCTGAGCATATATCGAAGCTGACCAATGCTCATTAAACTGATAGCCCAACTCACCATACAGGCCTCCAGACAAATAGCTGTCACCTCCCCAGGATACATGATCCAGATAACCGCCGGCCGTCGCCCACCAATGCTTCGAGAGCGGCATCACATACGTGGCGTCAACGCGCTGTCTGAAGCCGACGCCACTCCGCGCATGCTTACCCGACTGCACCATGGCACTCAGGTCCATGCTCACATTCATGCCCTCGTGCAAGCTGTAAGGTGACCAGCCACCATAATAATAAGGCATGACACCGGCCGGCAGGGTAAGATCCTCCAAGGCACGGGGCTCCTCCTCCAAGACGTCGGAAGCAGCCGCTGACTTCAATGCCGGTGATGACACCGACTCTCCCGAAGCGGCTTTCTGTTGCGCCACTCCACGGTCATAGGCGGAAGATGAGATCTTCACTCCCGTGGGACGGATCTGTGAAGCCATATTGAAGTGAGGACGCGACGGCTCATAAGAGGGCACCGCCAACGAGTCGCGACGCTCCTCCTGAGCATGTGCCAGACAGACTGGCAGACATAAACCTAATATGATAAGACCAGACGTTTTCATCTTTTTCTATTCTCCTGAATGGTTGCTACTGTTTGCTCACGCTTCGCCTGCTGTAACAGCAATGGCACGACCCGGCTACACGGAAAGGATTATGAAATTTCTCTCTTGATGCTCCGCCATGCCTGCCGTGATACTTTCATGAGAGACTGCCGGCATGATTCTCGTGAGTTGTTGCAAATATACGCAATCTTCCGTCAAAAAGGAAGGGGCACACACGCATTTTATCAATGTTTTGTATAAAATACGCTAACATCAATTTTCAATTTGCTTTATTCTTCCTATCTTTGCCAACGAGTCCCCCTCAGATAAGGGAAAAATATCTTTGATTACTAAGAAAAAGAGAAACAATATGAAAATGAAAACATCGATACTGATCGCCTGCATGGCCATGATGGTCACGACACCTACCTTCGCACAGACAGAAGTAAGGGAAGGAAACAATCTGCCCAATGCGATGACTAAGTTATGGAACAAGGCTAAGAATGGCGTCAAGAAGACCGGCCGCAAGGTAGGCGGCTTCCTCGGCGTGGGCAATGAGCAGGATATGGACCTCATAGATATTGACGGTGTAGAATATATGCCTATCTACACGAAGAACCTTTTCTATTCCGACTCTACCCAGATGATTTTGACTTGTCAGCACGATCTGCTCAGCAAATACCCTTCAGCCAAAATACTGAACGCTGTCATACCTCAGGCAACATGGGACGAGTCGGAGCTACACGACTCCGGTAAGGTGGTTGGCTATCGCCGCCGCGCCTATTGCTACGTGCTCGCCACCGACGGCAACGATGGATACATCAATGCCCGCTACCTATTTATGAGTGAGAAGAAGGGTGGCCATGACTGGACACAGGTGAAGGACGAATGGGCCAAATGCGAGCGTGTCGACATTATACCGGCATCCGCATATACCCAACTCAAAGAGAAATCCAAATAAGACAGACCTGCGGCCTCCTACACGTAGACGTCTTCCACTAGGGGGCACTACATTACATTATATTATATTATACATACCGACAATGAGCGATTTAACTTCAAAAATGAATGCGGCCCGCACCTTTCTGGAAACGGGCCAGGATGTAATGGGCGTTGCCACACTGACACAGATCATCACCGAGGCCGAACAGGCCAATGACAAGGAATGTCTGATCGCCGCCTACCGGCTCCGTGGTACTGCCCTCTTGAAAATGGGCGACAAAGCCGGCGCAGAGGCCGACGGAAAGGCACTGCTCGCCCTCGACCCCGAACAGGCACAGGTCAACGGAGAATTTAAGGCTAAAGGAACGGAAGAGATTCCCATGAGACGGGGAAAATGTTAACATAACGAACATTTTTCTTTCAAAACACTTGGCTAATACAAATAAAAAATATAATTTTGCATCATAAACATAAAGAAAACAACAAAATGACGAATTCTTACGCATTCTTCTTTTACTACTTTTTTTACTTTGCAAGAAATTGCGAAGCGGGAAGTTGCGTGTAGATTTCAACTTAGGACAAGAGAATAAAACCACAGAGGTTTGCATTCATACATCCCGCTTCATTACAATGAGGCGGGATTTTTGTTATCACACCTCTCTAAAATAGAACCATAGAACAGAAAAATGAAAAGAATAGCCATTCAGGGCGAGCCCGGTTCGTTCCACGACATTGCCGCCCACGAATATTTCAAGGGTGAGCAAATCGATCTCATCTGTTGTCCCACCTTCGAGGATGTGTTCCATCAAATAGAACTCGATCCCACCGTCGTAGCGATGACAGCCATTGAGAACACCATCGCCGGCTCTCTGCTCCACAACTACGAATTGCTTCGGGCATCGGGCGCCACTATCGTTGGTGAGCATAAACTCCACATAGAGCACTCCATCTGCTGCCTGCCCGATGACGACTGGGATGATCTCACGGAAGTCCTCTCCCATCCCGTTGCCCTCGCCCAGTGCCGCAAGTTTCTCACAGAGCACCCGCAACTGAAAGCCGTCGAGGCAGAAGATACTGCCGGCAGCGCCGCTCTGATAGCCGAAAAACAACTACATGGCCACGCCGCCATCTGCTCTAGCTATGCCGCCAACCTATATGGCATGAAAGTGCTGCAGAAAGATATCCATGACAACAAACACAACTTCACGCGTTTTCTCGTTTGCTGCCTGCCTCAGAAGGCTTCTTTCCTGCGCGAAGTGGAACACACCGACAAGGCGAGCCTCGTCTTCTCACTGCCCCACGAAGAAGGATCGCTCTCCAAAGTGCTCACCATCCTGAGTTTCTACGACATCAACCTGACCAAGATCCAGTCACTTCCCATTATCGGACACGAATGGGAATATCTCTTCTACGTCGACGTCACCTATGATAATCTGACACGCTACCGCCAGTCCATCGACGCCATCACACCCCTCGTACGCAATATCAAGATTTTAGGAGAATATCAAGAGAACTAAATATAATAAGATATGATTCAACCAGCAGACAGAGTAAATCAAATACAAGAATACTATTTCAGCCGTAAGCTGAAAGAGGTGGCTCGTCTTAAAGCCGAGGGCCATGACATCATCTCGTTAGCGATAGGATCGCCCGACATGCCACCCTCACCACAGACCATCGACAAGCTCTGCGAGGTGGCACGCGATCCTGCCGCACACGGCTACCAGCCTACAGTCGGCATAGCCGAACTGCGCCAGGCCATGGCCTATTTCTATAAGAATTGGTACGACGTCGATCTCGATCCCGACAAGGAGATCCAGCCCATGCTCGGATCGAAGGAGGGCATCCTGCACATCACCCTCGCCTTCTGCAATCCCGGTGACGAAGTGCTGCTGCCCGATCCCGGATATCCCACTTATACCGCTATCAATAAGCTGTTGGCAACCAAGATCACCTACTATCCCCTGCGTGAGGACAACGGATGGCAGCCCGACTTCGACGCACTCGAGAAGATGGACCTCAGCCACGTGAAGCTGATGTGGACCAACTATCCCAACATGCCCACCGGAGGCAATGCCCGCCGTGACACCTACGAAAAGCTCGTCGACTTCGCGCGTCGGCACGACATCGTCATCGTCAACGACAACCCCTATTCGCTTATCCTCAACGACCATCCCCTGTCCATCCTGCAGGTGCCGGGAGCCAAGGACTGCTGCATCGAGCTCAACTCCATGTCCAAGAGTTTCAACATGCCGGGATGGCGTGTGGCCATGGCCGTCAGCAATCCCACTTATATAGGATATATCCTGAAGGTGAAGAGCAATATCGACAACGGCTCCTTCCGCGGCATCCAGCTCGCCGCCGCCGAGGCGTTCCTGACCAATACGAAGGAATGGCATCACCAGTTCAACGTACAAGTGTACCGCGAGCGTCGCGATGTGGCCGAACAGATCATGACCACCCTCGGATGCACCTTCGATCCCACACAGGTAGGTATGTTCCTTTGGGGCAAGATCCCCGAGAAATATACTGATGTGGAGCAACTTACAGAACGCGTACTCCATGAAGCCGAAGTGTTTATCACTCCCGGATTCATCTTCGGCGAAAACGGCAAACGCTATCTCCGCATCAGTCTCTGCGCTAAAAAGGAGCAGATGGAGGAAGCGCTCCGCCGCGTGAGAAAAATCAATTGGTAAAAACTTTAAAAAACTGAATAACATGGAATTGGAATTACAACCCCTGAATCTGCCCAGCGACAACAACGAACGTCCTGTCGTGATCGCCGGCCCCTGCTCGGCTGAGACCGAGGAACAAGTGATGACAACAGCCAAGCAGCTGACCAAGGCCGGCTGCCATATCTTCCGTGCAGGCGTGTGGAAGCCCCGCACGAAGCCCGGAGGCTTCGAAGGCAATGGCGAGAAAGCACTGCCCTGGCTCAAGAGGGTGAAAGAGGAGACCGGCATGCTCACCGCCACAGAAGTGGCCACGCCCGAGCACGTCGAGCTTGCACTGAAATACGGCATCGACATCCTGTGGGTCGGAGCCCGTACATCGGCCAACCCCTTTGCCGTCCAGGCCATCGCCGACTCGCTCAAGGGCATCGACGTGCCCGTGCTGGTGAAGAATCCCGTCAACCCTGACCTGGAGCTTTGGATCGGAGCCCTGCAACGCATCAACCAGGCCGGCATCAAGCGTCTCGGAGCCATCCACCGCGGCTTCTCCAGCGCAGACAAGAAGATCTACCGCAACCTGCCGATGTGGCAGATCCCCATCGAGCTGCATCGACGCATCCCTGACCTGCCCATCATCGTGGATCCCAGTCATATAGGAGGACGCCGCGATCTCATCGCGCCTCTCTGCCAGCAGGCCATGGATCTTGGCTTTGACGGTCTGATCATCGAGAGCCACTGCTCTCCCGATGAGGCATGGAGCGATGCCAAGCAGCAGGTGTCACCCGACATCCTCGACTATATCCTCTCCCTCCTCGTCATCCGCGACACACATACCACGACAGAGGGTATCCGTCAGCTCCGTGCACAGATCGATGAGCTCGACAATCAGCTCATGGACCTTCTTGCCAAGCGCTTCCGCGTATGCCGCGAGATCGGCACATACAAGAAAGAGCATAACATGACCGTACTCCAGTCGTCACGCTATAGCGAGATCCTTGAGAAACGTGGCGCACAGGCCAGCCTCTGTGGCATGAGTCCTGAGTTTGCCGCCCAGATCTTCGAGCATATCCACGAGGAGTCCGTACGGCAGCAGCTTGAGATCGTCAATCAGTAAGGAGCACCGGCAAGTCAACAAAGACGGAAAATGAGTGGGCGGCCCAGTACACGACAGACCACCGCCATTCTATAACCAACGACGGTGGTCATACCCACACATACAAGAATGCTAAACACTAATCACATGAGAATATTGATTATGGGAGCCGGTAAGATGGGCTCCTTCTTCACCGACCTGCTGAGTTTTGATCACGAAGTCGGCGTATTGGAAAAAAATCCGAAGCGGCTGCGCTTCACCTACAATTGCCAACGTTTCACCTCCGTAGAGGAAGTGAAGGACTTCCGTCCCCAACTGGTGATCAATGCCGTGACCGTGAAATATACGATCCCGGCTTTTGAGGAGGTGCTTCCCTTCCTGCCTAAGGAGTGTCTCATCAGCGACATTTCCTCGGTGAAGACACACCTCAAGGAATACTACGAGCAGTGTGGCCATCCTTACGTGTCGACCCACCCGATGTTCGGACCGACATTCGCCAATCTCAACCAGCTCAGTGAGGAGAATGCCATCATCATCAGCGAGGGCGACTATATGGGCCGCTGCTTCTTCCGCGACCTCTATCAGCGTATCGGCCTGCATATCTACGAGTACACCTTCGACGAGCACGACCGTACCGTAGCCTATTCTCTGAGCATTCCTTTCGTCTCTACGTTCGTCTTCGCCGCCTTGATGAAACATCAGGATGCACCCGGAACGACCTTCAAGCGCCATAAGCAGATAGCACAGGGCGTGCTCTCCGAAGACGACTACCTGCTGCAGGAGATCCTCTTCAACCCCTATACCCACGATCAGGTGGTGCAGATACGCACGGAGCTGAAAGAGCTTCTCGATATCATCGACCGCCGCGATGAGAAGGACATGAAAGCTTATCTTGAGAAGATACGCAAGCATGTACGGGAAATGTAAACAACTATCATGCCCGTAAGCAGCTATCGCCGGCAAATCTCATGCGGTACCGACACCGATCGTTGACAAACCATCATATAAAAAAAGCGTGTCAAGATATCAATGACTGTTTCGAAAGATCACAGACCGTGATGATGACACATAAAATAGTTGAGCAGGATCAGTCTGAAACGACATGGTTATTGTCGGTAGCACATCATTCTTTAAAAGCAAAAAAATCAGCCTGTAGTATTCTACTTTCCCATATCTTTAAATTTATATGGCAAAGTCAGAACTGCTACAGGCCAACAGCAATACGTTATCATCAACGGTTGTACTCTTGAAAGGAGTGGTACGACTCTTTCTTCGTCTTTTAGAGTATCCGGAATATAAATTCATCATCTCAGAAATTAAATTCTGACACACATCCTTATATTCTCACCGACTTATATTCTCACCGAAGAACATCCCATAAGGATCAATCCGTCGGGACACATCCCTAATCTTCTTAATCTCCATACAAATAGTATGTCCCGCCATCCGACTGACAGTATTTCCGTAATAAGTCTTGGATGAATTCAGCGTTCTGACCCACACGTTCCCGGTTACCATCATAACCATTGATCAGCACAACGAGATGGGTTGTGTCCAGCGTCATCTTTGTACGCTCGTTGTCGGAGGTGGGAGTTCCCACGCCACCCGTCCGGTCACGATAGACGGGCAACCCGGCAATGTTGATCATACCACGGCCGATACCTTCATAAGGCTCGCCGTCACGTCCCACACCCAGCGTAAGTGTATCACCGTCAAACCGGTCGGCATCGAAGCCACCTATGCTGTAACCATAAGCGATGGAGGCCAGATTGATCAGATCGACCAACGTATCGATCTGGTAGAGACTTTTGCCCTGCAGCAGCCGGCGGATAAGCGCCTCGCTGGCAGGACGGTAGCGGGAGGGATCCTTGCCGCAGGCCTTGTACACACGGCGCGTGGCTGCAATACCTGGCAACGTCTTCACCGACTCCGTCGTCAACGTTTCGCACAGCCGTTTGCCCAACGCATCTATCTCCGCCCATAGCGGAGCACAATATTCAGAATTCTTCACCTCTGCCTCCAGACAGGCTCCTACAAAGGTAGGACAAACGGAAGAAATCTCGTCAGAAACAATAACTTTTATCATAGCATCTGTTTTCTGTTTGCAAAGGTAACAAATAAAATAAATCTAATCGTCATTTTATCTTTTTATCAATAAAAAGGACGGTTGATTGAAAAAATAGCTGTACCTTAGCAGACGAAAATACAACTCTCATTTAGAATAGATGGAAAAACATAATTTTGTGACCATTGCCGACCTTTCGAGAGAGCGCTTGATGTATCTTCTCGAAATGGCGCAAGAGTTTGAGAAACACCCTAATCGCGACCTGTTACGCGGTAAGGTAGTAGCCACGCTATTTTTTGAACCCTCCACTCGTACCCAACTCAGTTTTCAAACAGCGGCCAATCGTTTAGGCGCACGCGTCATCGGCTTCTCCGATGCCAAGACATCCAGCACCACCAAAGGCGAGACCCTCAAGGACACCATCCTCATGGTAAGCAACTATGCCGATGTCATCGCCATGCGCCATTATATAGAAGGTGCCGCACAGTATGCCAGCGAGATTGCTCCCGTACCTATCATCAATGCAGGTGACGGAGCACACATGCATCCATCACAGTGCCTACTTGATCTCTACTCCATCTATAAGACCCAAGGAACACTCGACAATCTGAACATCTATCTTGTTGGTGACCTGAAATACGGTCGCACCGTCCACTCCCTCATCATGGCCATGCGCCATTTCAATCCCACGTTCCATTTCATCGCTCCCAAAGAATTGGCCATGCCCGACGAGTACAAACTCTATTGTGACGAGCACGGCATCAGATACGAGGAGCACACTGAGTTCAATGAAGACGTCATCGCACAGGCCGATATCCTGTATATGACCCGTGTACAGAAGGAACGTTTCTCTGACCTCATCGAATACGAGCGCGTGAAGAATATCTACATCCTTCACAACAGCATGCTTCAGAAGGCCAAACCCAATATGAAGATCCTGCACCCCCTGCCCCGTGTCAACGAGATCGCCTACGATGTGGACGACAACCCGCACGCCTACTACATCCAGCAGGCCAAGAACGGTCTCTACGCCCGCGAGGCTATCTTCTGCTACTGCCTCGGCATCTCACTCGACGAGGTGAAAAACGACAAGAACATTATCGAGTGATAAGTTGGCCGGCGTGCAACCACGCTGATACCGACTATGTATTATAGACTATATTAATACGGAACACATGAGTAGAAAAGAATTGCTCGTCGCCGCTATCAAGAACGGCACCGTGATCGACCATATACCCGCCGAGAAGACATATCAAGTGGTGAGCCTGCTCCATCTGCAGGATCTCGATGTACCCGTCACCATCGGCTACAACCTGCCCTCAAACAAAATCGGACGCAAGGGCATTATCAAGATCAGCGACAAATACTTCACCGATGAGGAGATCTCACGCCTCTCTGTCGTAGCTCCGAAGATTGTGCTCAATCAGATCGAGAACTATGAGGTGGTAGAGAAGAAGACCGTTGAGACCCCCGACGAACTCCACGGCATCGTGCGTTGCAACAATCCCAAGTGCATCTGCAACAACGAGCCCATGGACACCTATTTCACCATCGTCGACAAGGTGCGCGGCATCCTCAAATGCCACTATTGCGACAAGGAGCAGCAGATCAACGACGTAAAGTTAGTGTAACGATTCATCATTTCTAAAATAACATTCACAATGAGAAAAGACCAGGAAATTTTTGATCTCATCGAAAACGAGCATCAGCGCCAGCTGAAAGGTATGGAGCTCATTGCTTCCGAGAACTTCGTGAGCGACGAGGTGATGGCCGCCATGGGCAGCTACCTCACCAACAAGTACGCCGAAGGCCTTCCCGGTAAGCGCTACTACGGCGGTTGCCAAGTGGTCGACCAGGTGGAAACCATCGCCATCGAACGCGTGAAGAAACTTTTCGGTGCCGAATTTGCCAACGTGCAGCCTCACTCCGGTGCACAGGCCAACCAGGCTGTCTTACTCGCCTGTCTGAATCCCGGTGACACCTTCATGGGTCTCGACCTCGACCAGGGCGGTCACCTCTCACACGGATCAGCCGTCAATACCTCAGGCATACTCTATCATCACATCGGCTACACCCTCAACCGTGAGACCGGTCGTGTCGACTACGATGAGATGGAACGCCTGGCCTTGGAGCACAAGCCCAAACTGATCATCGGCGGTGGCTCTGCCTATAGCCGTGAGTGGGACTACGAGCGCATGCGTAAGATTGCCGATGAGGTAGGAGCTCTCCTTATGATCGACATGGCACATCCCGCCGGACTCATTGCCGCCGGTCTGCTCAAGAATCCTGTGAAGTACGCTCATATCGTCACCACCACGACGCACAAGACCCTGCGTGGTCCTCGTGGAGGCGTGATCCTGATCGGAAAGGACTTTGAGAATCCCTGGGGCAAGAAGACCAAGAAGGGTGTCATCCGCAAGATGTCATCGCTTATCAACAGTGCCGTGTTCCCCGGCAACCAGGGTGGCCCGCTCGAGCATGTCATTGCCGCCAAGGCTGTCGGCTTCGGTGAGAACCTCCTGCCTTCATGGAAGGAGTATGCCACACAGGTAAAGACCAACGCCGCTGTATTGGCACAGGCTCTTATCGACCATGGCTTCGATATTGTCAGCGGTGGCACGGACAACCACTCTATGCTCCTTGACCTCCGCAAGAAGTATCCCGAGCTGACGGGTAAGGTAGCTGAGACCGCTCTCGTAGCTGCCGACATCACAGTGAACAAGAACGCTGTGCCTTACGACGAGCGTAGCCCGATGCTCACCAGCGGCATCCGTCTCGGAACAGCTGCCATGACTACCCGTGGCGCCAAGGAAGACATGATGCATCTCATCGCCGACCTCATCGACGAAGTACTCGCCGATCCTGAGAATGATCAGGTGATCGCCCGCGTACGCGAGAAGGTCAATGACACGATGAAGAACTATCCGCTCTTCGCATACTAAGCCTTTTCTCCTGCAAGGAAGACACGCCACGTGTCCTCCGGCAGGACAGGACAAAATAACACACAAGGCCGCAGAGACTCACCCAAGGGTCTCTGCGGCCTTTTTCTATTCGTATTCTATATTTCCGGGGCGTGATTCCCGACGAGCCTCACAGGGCGCTCTGACGACCGTATTCAGACACGTAAGAGATCGATGCGGACGCGTAGGGAGTCTATACTATAGAGAAAAGGGACGAGGGTATAATAGCTCTAAAAAGCCATATACGGATCTGAATATAAGACCGGGCAGCCTATGCCCGACAGCAGCAGAGGGTGACAGGGACCAAGTATGACACGGTTCTGATTACACGCTCTGGATCATTTCTAGGGCGTTGGTTCCATCCTATATCGTCCCGCCAACCATCCGCATGCTCTACTTGTTCCAAGAGTATATGAAGCTCAGCATCCGCTGTCTCACCTTACCTTTATTAGGACCCGCCTGTCTTACTCTGCGCTATCCATACGTCAGCCACATCCTTCTTATGGCTGTTTCTACCACCATCTGTAGCCCCTTCATGCTTTCCCTTCCCCAAGCTACGGGGAAGGCCACCGCTCATACAAACGACCGTCAGCGTAGGTCTCTACAAGGTGGCCTTTTCCCTCTTTTGAAGGGCAAGGGGCAACCGATGCCGAGCCATCGTCAGCATTCACGAAATCGGTTCTCCGGTCGCTGGGACAGACATGCACATCCGGTATGGGATAGTGCCCTGAAAGCCGTCTTCAGCTTGCCGGTTTTTACCTGTCTTTCGGCACGAAGGTCTCCCATGTCTGATCATCGTAGAAGATCCGTATCTCTGTGATGCGGCGTTGAGGCTTGTCAATAAATTTCACTACTGTTTTTTGCTGCTGCACATTGCCGGACGATACAACGGGCTCCGTAGCCGGCTGTGTGGCAACCTCAGATGTATCGTCGGCAGGCTGCCCGTCAGCACCAAAGAGGGTGGGAGCATCTGCAGGAGCAGACTCAGCCTGACTGGTGTACATCTCTCCCGAGCCGAACATCAACCAGTCGACCGACACATTCGGCATGCGTTCGTGGATCGACTCTACCATGCTGAGACTCGGTTTGGTGCGCCCGTTGAAGACACCGCTAAGCGAAGCCTCCGATATGCCTGTGTACTGAGCGAACACTTTTTGTGTCATATGATTGCTTTCCATCAGTTGTCTGATCCGATCTTTCATTTCCATCGTTTTATCTTTTTTAAGTCTGTGGACTGTCTCTTTGATGAAGCCCTCCCCATGTCCGACTGACGGCATCCATCGTCACATCTCTAGGATCCCGTCACCTTCCTTCCGATTCATGATTGTCGTCGGAAAAGATGTTCGTCTGTCTCCTTTCCATTCACCAGCATTCTCTTTTCTTCTTTCTTCCATGAGACACCTGAGTCCTTATTCAGAGACGGGGCAACGGAACGCCGGACACTGTTGAAGGAGCGATCAGCTACTTTTAAGGGTAGAGAAAGGCTCTTTCATCGTATTTGCAAAGTTAAAACAATAATTTGAAATATGCAACTGAAATCTAAATTATTTAATTACCAATATTCACAATTTAATATATTAAATATATAAATTCAAACCACTAAAGAATAAAGATATACGTTCGCATTTTTAAATGCGAATTCCCTTTTGGGAAAATAGAGGTATCAAATTATGGAACATTTTAATGTAAAATACTGATTTATAAGCCTATAATCATAGATATAAGAATGTAAATACACCCTATTTCTCACTAAAATGGACACTTAAAAGCCATTCTCATCTTTCTGTCTTTGGCCGATTTTATATAAATGTCTGATTTTTAATGTATTATAGTGTGTGTATATGCCTGTATAAAAATTCATTCATATTTGTAAAACATGACATTTGAATTTACAAACTGCAATCTATATTCTTTGAACACCTATGCAAGGTTCTTTTAATATATGAATTCAAAGTTGTTTGATTTACAATATTAAAATGTAAATAGTTGAATATGCAAGCATTAAAATCTAAACGATTGCTAATTCTGAATTACGAAGTCTCTTGATCTCTCGTTTTTTACGAGAAGGCCGCCAATGCCTCCCGTCCCCCGGAAAAGCCAAAACGATGGCATTCTCAGAGGCTCTTTTTCAGACTTACTCCCCTATTTTTCAGCTACTTAAACCTCAAAAAGACCCTCCTGAAAGATCGTGAGTTTTGAGCAAAAAAGAGCTGTTTTATGCCTTCATACGTCCATTCACCCCCTTCTGAGAGTAGGAAATAGGGCAAAAAGTAGATAAAAAGCCATTCAAAAACAGTGATAAAAGTGCTAACAAATCTTAATTAGCCATTCCGCAAAAATAAAGGGACTTCTACCCTGCTCATTGCGGAAGAAGTCCCCATGGATTTAATGAAGTATGAAGAAGAGCAATTCCTGCATCAGATCGGCATTGCTCGTATTCGGATTGTCCACTCCCTTCACCTTCGCGTCAGTGCGTTCGATAGCTTTCAGGATCTGCAGGGTCTTAGTTGCCGAATAATTACGCATGGCCGTCAGGTAAGCCTCTGCACTGTACTTCGACCTCAACTCTAATCCTTCGGCCAGCATCTGTGGATCGTTGCGGTTGGGTACGTAGAAGGCGATCATCAGATTCTGGAAAAACGCATACAGCGAGGGCAACAATGTGAAGAAGGTATCCTTCTTTTGGTTGCTGGTAAAATATTTCATAATCATGTTGGCCTTGACTACATCACGCTTCACGATGGCGTCCCGCAGCTCAAACCAGTTAAAGTCCTTGCTGATGCCGATATTGCGCTCCACCACTTCGGGGGTCACTCTCCTATCGTTCTCCGGTAGGACGACCAGCAGTTTATTGAGCTCTGAGGTGAGGCGGTGAAGATCGGCTCCCACGTGCTCCGCTATCATCGACGCGCTCTTGTCGTCGGCGGCCGCCTTGTGTGTGGCAAGCCATCCCTTGATGAATCCGGGCAGCTGCCAGTCGCGCATCTTCTTCGACTCGAACACGATGCCGTTGCGCTCGGCTCCCGCCACCCATTTCTTACGCCGGTCCACCGTACCGTTCTTATAAGCTATCACGAGAACCGTCGTCTGCAATGGCTTGGCGAGATACTTCTCCAGCTTATCCAACTGGCGCACGTTCTGTGCCTCCTTGACGATCACCACGCGGTGGGCAGCCATCATGGGATAGGACATGGCCATGTCGACGATCTTACCGACCGTCACGTCCGCCCCGAACACCACGTCCTGATTGAACGCCTGTTCGTCGGGTGTGAGCACATGTTGCTGGATATAGTCGGTGATGGCGTCTATATAATAAGGTTCGTCACCCATCAGCAGATAGACAGGCTGGTACTCGCCTTTCTTGAGACTGCGCATGATGGTGTCGAACGTCACTACAGATTTCTTCTCAGGCATTGTCTTATATAATTTCGTTGCTTCGATTCCTCACCTCTTATCGGGACGGTGCGCGATATTTTTCGTATCTTTGCACCCACCGGCAAGAAGCCGTGTTGCAAAGATAATAAAATGATCCCAATCAACCTTCCTCCCTTCGACATAAAATTACAAGGCACCCACGACCATCCCCGCGTCCTGGATATCCTCCGTCGCCGTTATGTGGCCCTCACGCCGGAGGAGTGGGTACGCCAACACTTCGTACACTACCTGTCCTCCTATCTGGGCTATCCCGTCACCCTTATGGCCAACGAGGTCGCCCTGCAGTGTGGCGACAAGCAGTTGCGGGCCGACACCGTCGTCTACGACCGCCACCTGCAGCCCCGTGTCATCATAGAGTATAAGGCACCGACGATCAAGATCACCCCTCATGTGCTTGAGCAGGCTTCTTCCTATAATCTCCTCCTTCACGTAGACTTTCTCATCCTCTCCAACGGCATGGAGCATTACTGCTGCAAGATGGACTATGCCAACCGGCAGTATGTCTTTCTCAATCGGATTCCCCGCTACGACGAGATCACCGGCTGACGGTCGTCCCACTGCCATCGCATGACTGCGAATCGAGTAGGAGGAAAACGAAGTAGTTTT
>HF988416.1 GCA_000431975.1 Prevotella sp. CAG:924
AAAAACCTCTGTTTTTTATTTACAGCCTGTTCTTTCCATACAACCGGTGGCGACATATTTGATTTTAACGCCTTTCTTCCTGACCATTTTCCAGAATCCATCCAGAGAATCAGCGCCTTTACCATTACCCACATAAAGTATCCGCCCTGTCCGCAGGTCTACGACTATGGTCTTGTAGACATGACCTTTCTTTACTGCGAACTCGTCAATACCGATACAGTCCACACCCTCCAGTGACGGAGGGGAATAATGCCTTTCAAGATAACGGACGTGTATGTCCTTTATCGTATCCCACGACACATCCATCAGACCGGAGACATCCTTCAGGCCCATTGCCTTAAGCAGATCTATTACGTAACGTGCAAGACGATGGGTATAACTGCAACTGCCTGTAGCAAAAGGTATCCGTTCCTGCTGGTCATAGGAACATCGCTCATTCATGCACTTATGGCGCTGTACTTTCATACGGATGATTGTTTTTTTATATGCAGTAGATGTTTATTCTAAATAATTTTTGGTTATAACAGTGAGTTGTTGATTGTTTGTTGTTAGAGAACATTCGAAGAAGTAAATTCAAATAGGTTACTTTCGTTTCTGCGAATCAGGAAGTATCTTGGAATAAGGTCGATAATCTCTCTATTTTTTTTACTACCTTTGCAATAAAATTTAGTAAACTTGGTTTTTATAAAAACAATAAACGGTTATGGTGGAACAACAGGATGTAGTAAATATCAATATAGCCTCTGTAATTAGGCAGATAAAAAATAATAAACGGGTCTATATCATTGTATTTGTAGTGGTAGGTATTATCACGTCTTTGCATATCGTGAATGTGCCCCGGACTTATACTACGGACACTAAGTTAGCACCGGAATTAAATGTAGGTATGAAAAATGGAGGAGGCTTGGCTGATATAGCATCTTCTTTTGGTATTGATTTGACAAATGGCCAATTTTCAGATGCTATTACTCCATTACTTTATCCTTCTTTGATGGAAGATAACAAGTTTATAGCTTCTTTGTTCGGAATACGTGTTACTCCGATCAAGTTGCATAAGCCTGTTACATATTTCGACTATCTGAGTCATGACCAAGAGAAGCCTTGGTATATCAAGTTGTTTGGAGAGAAGAAAGAAAAGGACGTGTTGCATGTGTCAAACGATCAATATAAGTTGTTCTATCCTTATCTGTTTACGAAAGAGCAGGATAAGGTAGCTAAGATGATTCAGGATAATATCATTTTGGCGGTTGACTCAAAGAATTCGGTCATTACAATAACGGTGACAGACCAGGATCCTTTGGTGAGTAAGCAGGTGGCTGACTCTGTGAGAAATAAATTGCAGGAATATATCACTCATTATCGGACGAATAAGGCGAAACGTGATCTTGCTTATTATAGGAAACTGATGTTGGACGCAAAAAGAACATACGAAAAAGCCCGTCGTAAGTACAGTGCGTTCTCGGATGCAAATACGGAGGTATTGCTGACATCTGTTACATCTCAACAGGAAGATTTGGAAAACGATATGCAGCTGAAGTTTAACGCTTATACAGCTTTGGTGTCTCAATATAATGGCGCACAAGCAAAGGTGCAGGAGAATACACCAGCCTTTACGGTATTGAAGGGCGCTGCTGTTCCTGATAAACCGACTGCTCCCAAGCGAATGATTTTCGTATTAGTTATGGAGGTGTTGGCTTTCTTCATTACAACAATTGTGGTGGGCAGGAAGAAGATCGCTAAGATTTTTAATTAATATCTCAAAGACAGAAGAATACTTAAGAAGCTGATGGATATTAAAGAAGGATAGAGTCTTTCTTTTTTAAGATGTTGAATTTGAAAGAAAAGCTTAGAAAAATAGGCAAGAATCAATTTATACTGAACGCAGCGAAATTGTCGTCCAGTAATATATTGTTGTATCTTATGCCGGTAGTCTTCACACCGATCCTCTCACGTCTTTACAGTGTTGAGGCGTATGGAGAATGGGGAACTTTCTCAGCATTTCTGTCAATTATTATAGTGGCCCAGTTCCTGGGCTATGACAATATCTTGATGAAGGTGGATCGGGATAAACTTCATGGATCGATTCTCCTCTGTGTGTTGGCCAGCCTGTGCATGATAGCCTTTGTCGTAGTACTGTTTGTAGTGGGCCATTTTCTCAAGATACCGGCTTTTGCTGATTTCCCTTCGGTCGATTTGCTTTTAGTATATCTGATTTTATATATAGGTTATCTGATCAGTTATAATCTCTGCAACCGTTTTGAACATTACAGTGTGTTGGCAACAACGAATGTAATTCAAGGACTTGTTCAGGGACTGACCCGGATTCTGATGGGTGTACTGGCAGTGGTGGCCGTCAATGGGCTTATTCTTGGAGCAGTTTTCTCCGAGCTTATCGCCATGGTCATTTACATTGTTGTTATTATAAGGAGTCAGGATTTGAGAGGGGCGGCAAAAAGTGGCTGGAAAGAAGTTACGGCATTGGCTAAACGATATAAGAATTTTCCGCTTTACGATGCTCCTTCCGGGTTGCTTTCATTTGCGGCTTTCAATCTTCCTTTGCTTATCCTTACCAATTTCTTTGAGAAGGGAACGATCGGTTGTTATTCTATGATATTACAGTTGTTGCTGTTGCCGATGTCTTTGATAGGAGGAGCGGTGGGCAAGGTGTACTATCAGCGTATTTGCAGTCAATCGGATGATCCTTCTTATCTGACCCATGTCACATCTGGTATTGTTAGGGTGATGACACTTTTTGCCACAGTGCCCGTCTTTGCGTTGTGTCTTGGTGGTGATAAGCTGGTTGTATTGTTTCTTGGCTCACAATGGCAGTCTGCAGGGGATATGGCCATCAGTCTTTCTCTTTGGTCGTTTGCCATCATTCTGACGCAGCCTCTTTCGTCGATCTATCGTTTTCTGGATGCTCAAAGGCGTCTGATACGTTACGATATTCTATATTTCTGTGTAGGGATAGCTTGTATCATTGCAGGCTGTATCTTGCACGAGGACATTCGTTTCATTCTTCTGACATATTCTGTCACCTGTCTGATGGTGAAGATTTTCTTGCTGTTTGATATCATTCGTCTGGCAGGGGTGCGTAAGCGCATAGTCTGCAAGGCTCTTCCTTTGTGGGCTTTGGCTTTGGTGTGTCTGATAATTCGTGTTGTGTTATGGTGAAAGGTGTCTTGAGACAGTTGTTCAGCGCAGAGAGCCTGATGGGAAGAATGATAGTGGGCTTTCTATATCTGTTTGTTTACAATTATTTGTTTGTCAACTTCGTATATGAGAATTTCTCCTATATGGGAGTGGACTATGTCCCTATGAGCATGGTTTCAACGGCATTATGGCTTATTCTGTCTATTGCTCCGTTCCTGTTTTTCCGAGGTGTGAGGTATTTGTCATCTTTCATTAATCTTTTGCTTTATTTCTTTGTTTATATTCCTTTTGTCCATGCTCTTTTTGTTGTTTGGGGATTACCATGGGTCGAAAGGTATGCCAACGCATTTGTCCTTTGTTGTTTTTTTGTGTTATATTTTTATGCAGACCGGGGATGGTGCCTTTTCAAGAATATGATTATCACGCCGCAGATCCCTTTAAGAGTTGTGGAGGTGATCACCTTATTGCTAACAGTTGTTGTCATTGCCGTAAATCATAGTCAGATGCATCTGGTTAACATCTTTACGCAAATGGAAGAGATGTATGACTTCAGAGCAGAGAATGCTGAAAACAGAATTGTGGCGATAGTCTATCTGCGTGGATGGCTGACGGGAGCTTTCTATCCATTTCTGCTGGTATGCTATTTGAAGAGATCGAAATATGTGAAATCATTTCTCATCATTGCAGCTTATCTGGTAATGTTCATGATGGATATGCAAAAGTTGACATTCTTAATGCCGTTCATATTGATAGTATTCTATCTGATAGTGCATGCTTATGAGAAGAAGGTAGCTAATTATCTCCATTCTATTATGGTGGGCTGCATTATCTTATTTTCTCTCGTGATGTATTTGCTTCAAGATAATGTGATAGTCTTTAGTGTCGGTACGCTTCTGATGTTGCGAACGGTGTGCGTTGCCGGTTGGCTGACTCAATTTTATTTTCGTTTCTTTGCTGAGAACCCCTATACGCATTACGCGCATATCAATATAGTCAATGCCATCACCAATGGTTATCCGTATGGTGATGAGCCTCTGGGTCGTGTGGTAGCATACGATACACAGAATGCGAATGCCAATTTCTTTTTGACGGATGGCATTGCGGCTTGGGGACTTGGCGGACTGATTTTTATCTGTTTGTTTTATCTGATATTTTTACATTTCATCACAGCGACATCTTATAGATATAAGAAGACAGACTTGTTTGTTATCTTCTTGCCCACAGTGTCCTATTTAATGAATGTGTCGATATTTACAACATTGTTGACCAGCGGTATGGGACTTGTTGTCCTGCTTCTGCTGATGACCTCTAATCCCATTACAACAGATCATGAAGACAAACACTAATTGCTGTTGCATATTCAACACTGGGCCACATTATCGCTTGCCAGTCTATCAGCTGATGGATAGTGCGATGGATGTGGATTTTTACATAGGCGATAAGGTAGAGACCCCTGTTAAGACCTTTGACTATGGAGCACTCCATGGATTCAAAGGGATATTGCGCAATCACTATGTCCATCATTTCTATTGGCAAAGTGGGGCTGTAAGGCAAGTTTTCAAGCCCTACAAATATTATATCATGAGTGGCGAGCCATATTGCCTCTCATCGTGGGTACTCCTCCTCATGGCAAAGTTGTTGGGAAAGAAGACCATAGCCTGGACACATGGCTGGTATGGGCGGGAAGGATTTGTCAAAGAACTTATTAAGAAAACGTTTTTTCGGTTGTTTTATCGACTGATGGTTTACAGTCAATATTCGATTGATCTGATGGTAAAGGAAGGGTTTGATCCTCGACGGATGTATTGTATAGCCAATTCAATGGATTCTGATAAGGAGAAGGCATTGCGTTTGCAGTTGAAACCCTCAATGGTCTACACAGATCATTTCCATTCGAAAGCTCCTGTAGTGATCTATTGTGGTCGTATACAGAAAGTGAAGAGGCTGGACGAGCTTCTTTTATGTGTGAAGGCACTGAAAGACGAGGGTACGATGGTGAACATCGTATTTGTGGGAGCCGATGTGGATGGTGTCGGCCTTGACAAGCAGGCGGCGTCGTTGGATATTGCCTCTCAAGTATGGCTGTATGGTCCTTGCTATGATGATTGTACATTGGGTGAGCTCTTTTATAATGCGACCGTCTGCGTGTCACCGGGCAATGTAGGGCTTACGGCTATTCATGCTTTGTCGTTTGGTTGCCCGGTTTTAACACATGGCGATTTCGCACATCAGATGCCTGAATTTGAGGCGATTTGTCCAGGGAAGACTGGCGATTTCTTTAGGAAAGATGATTTGGAAGATATGCGAAATACGATTCGCAAGTGGATAATAATGGATCCTGCCCAACGCGAAGCAGTGCGCAAAAATGCGTACGAGGAAATCGACAGGAAGTGGAATATACATTATCAACTCGAAATATTGAAAAAGGTGATCCGCGATGAATAGCAGTCCTCATACTAGTTTACACCGAATAGTGGCGGGCTGTATGTGTTGTTCGGCGGATAAGCATAAATTGTAATGCGATGAAACGGTTGCTTCAAATCAATATCACAGCTAATTGGGGCTCTCACGGAAAGATTGCGGAGGGTATAGGACGTCTAGCCATGGATCATGGATGGGAATCTGTGATCGCCTATGGACGTTGGTCCAATCCATCCCAGTCACGACTCTATCATATTGGTAGCATGATGGATGAACGGTGGCATTGTATGGCTGCCCGTCTGCTGGATAATCAAGGGTTGATGTCGAGAGGGGCAACTGCCCGTCTGATAGCTTTTATCAACAACTATCGTCCCAGCTTGATCCATCTGCATAACATCCATGGATATTACCTGCATTATCCCATGCTGTTTGAATACCTCTCACAGGCCGGGATACCTGTAGTGTGGACACTTCATGATTGCTGGCCCTTTACAGGCCATTGTGCGTATTACATATATGCGGACTGTGAGAAATGGCAGACACATTGCCACCATTGCCCGCAGATAGGTACTTATCCGAAGAGCTATTTCTTGGACAGGTCAGCACGGAATTATGACTTGAAGCGGGCGGCTTTTACATCGGTTCCGCGTCTGACGATTGTGCCGGTATGCCAATGGCTCAAGAATGAGGTGGCACGGTCGTTTCTGAAAGATCTACCCATTCACCCTATTTATAATGGTATCGATCTGAATGTATTCCGACCTAACGCTGACAAAGAAGCCGTCAGAAAGAAGTACGGCATTCCAGCAGATAAACATCTCGTCTTGGGTGTCGCTTCCAATTGGTATAGGAAAGGGTTGGAGGATTTCTTTCTTTTGCGCCGTTCTCTTCCTGATGATTATGCTGTGGCAGTTGTCGGCCTGAATCGAGCAGAAGAGGAAAAAGCGAGACGACACGGCCTAATAGGCATTCGTAGGACAGGGAATGTAGGCGAGCTGACTTCATTGTACACCCTTGCGGATGTATATTGTAATCCTACGTGGGAAGACAATTTCCCTACGACAAATCTTGAAGCCATGGCTTGTGGCACACCGGTAGTAGCTTATCGGACAGGGGGCTGTCCGGAAGCCATCACTTCAGAAACGGGAATTGCTGTAGACCGGGGTGATGTAGAAGGAATGGCACGGGCGGTCCGGGCCATAGTCGATGACGGAGCAGATAGATACGAACGCGCTTGCAGACAACACATAGAAGCCAACTATGATCAGAAACAACGCTTTGCTGAATATCTGCATCTTTATGAGAGCATGATAAAATAATTCTCGACAGCAAGCGTTATCTTAACAATAGGAAAAAATATTTGATGCTTAAGATATCCATAATTACACCTACATTTAATAGTGTCGCCACGCTCCTTTCTACGATGAAATCATTACTTGGACAAAGTTATCAGAACTTTGACTATATCATAGTCGATGGTGGCTCGACAGATGGTACCCAAGATCTGATACAAACATGGGAACCGCGTTTCGCGAATCGTCTTCGTTGGATTTCGGAGCCAGATAAGGGTATTTATGATGGTATGAATAAAGGAATGAAGTTGGCTCAGGGTGATATAGTAGGTATTCTTAATTCTGATGACTATTTCACATCCGACGATGTGCTTGCACGCGTGGCAGAGGCTTTCGAGGCTGATCCAACACTGGATGTAGTTTATGGAGATGTTCATTTTGTCAAAGGCAACAGTTCAGACATTGTAAGATATTATTCTTCGGAAAGATTTACATCCGACAGTTTCAAAAATGGTTTCATGCCGGCTCATCCATCTGTCTATGTACGCAAGGAAGTGTTTGATAGGAGTGGTGGCTATAATTTGGATTATAAGATTGCTGCAGACTTTGAGTGGTTGGTACGTCTTTTCTGCAAGATGAAAGTAAAGGCACGTTATCTTAATATGGATTTTGTTACGATGCGGGTAGGTGGTACCAGTGGTAAAAATATACATAGTCGGTTAGTCATTTTGAAAGAAGACGTGCGTGCTTGCCAGGAGAATGGTGTGTCAACTAGCGTGCTCCGTGTTGCTACGAAGTATCTGTTCAAGCTAAAGGAATTGAGACCTGCGTATTGGAAAGGTTTCTGGGCACGTGCCTTTATGATCAGATAAGTAGTATGAAAGGGAGAGGAAAAGAATTTTTGGATGTCCACAGGGGGGCTATTAGTTATACAGCCTCCGATCATTATATCAGTGATGCATTGAAACGTTGCTTTGATATGATATTATCAGCAGTATGTCTCGTTGTGTTTTCACCCCTTTTTCTTATTTGTTTTATCGTGTTGAAGGTGTCGTCTCAGGGCCCTGTAATTTTTAAACAAGAACGCATAGGGCTACATGGTCGGCCGTTCTATATCTATAAGTTCCGTAGTATGAAGATGAATGCGGAAGAAAACGGCCCTTTGCTGACATCCTCTACCGATGTGGAACGTATGACTAAGACGGGTAAATTTCTACGCGATCATCATCTAGATGAGTTGCCACAACTATGGAATGTACTGTGTGGCGATATGGCCTTTGTAGGTTATCGTCCCGAACGCAGATATTATATCGATAAGATTATGGAATATGATTCGCGTTACGAACGTCTTTATCAGATTCGTCCGGGCGTGACATCGTATGCCACCCTATATAATGGATACACAGATACAATGGAGAAAATGCTCCGTCGTCTTGAACTGGATCTTTATTATCTTGAGCATCGCTCCTGGTGGCTGGATATAAAGATACTTGGCAATACATTTTTGAGTATTGCAACAGGTAAGAAATTTTGAGGTATAGATGTCATAATACCAGCCTAAGGGAGTAGATTGTGTCGTGAGGATTATAGTCTTTTGCATTTAGCTCTGCGATATTCTCCCTTTGTGATATAGGAGAATTTACGGTACTATAATCTTAGAGTATAGATGTGAATTTATAAAATAGAATTATGACATAAGGGACAATTCTCTGTCTTATTTTGGCTATTGCCGGTCTTTAATGCTGTAATATGCAATATTAGATCAGAATAGTACGAAAGTTAGTGATAATTAACACTCAAAAGTTGTTATGTATGTATAAAGAAACTATATTTGCAGGTAGTTAAAAGAGAATGACAGACCGTCTCTTCTAAAGAGGCTGACTCCCCATATAGTATTTGTTTTGAGACAGACAAAGAAGAATAGAGAGAGGTCCCAGTGAGGGGGTAGCCGTAGGTAGTTCGAATTGAGACAAGTAGAACGGGAAGAAGAGTCGAATAACCCTCAACTTATTGAATACTTACTAGAATGCTTTCCGTGGCATAATGCCTGTAGTCTTATGACTATTATCGTAAATAGCTTTATTCGATTGCAGGCAGAGTGCATTTGCAGACAAGCTTTTAAGTATTGATTCACAATATATCAGTAACATAGTGACCTTTCACAATTGATGGGAAATAAGGATTGATATGAAAGAGTTGTCGTACATGGATAAGCTGTACTAGTCAGGGTATTTGAGAGAATGTCCATTTACTTTCCTCCTTTCTATTAAATAATGATATCAATCGCTTTGGTAATTTAAGATGATAAGTTCTTTTATGGAACATTCTGTATATATGTTAGGTGCAAGATGATAAGTTAACCGTTACAAGAAAGAAGAGACTTAAGAGTAAGTGTCAATCTAAGGCTGGAGGCGATGTGAATCGGTGAAAGCCTCCATGAAGCACAACCGTTTGGTGGTGTGGGGATAACCCACCTGCCATTCGGTTCTTTTATTTAATAGTTTCTTAATTAATACTCGATAATCGACGATACTCAACAATAATGTAATGTAGGAGATCCTCCTTGGATTTATAATTTCTGTATCTGTGCACCAGAGGACTTATAGATTCTATGAAGAATCGTGGTTTGGCTCTAACCATAAGTGTCCAAACATAATTTATAAAAAGGCCTGGATAAATAAAAGGAGCTACATCATAGATGTAACTCCTTTTTATTAGTAGCGGGGGTGGGACCCGAACCCACGACCTCCGGATTATGAATCCGACGCTCTAACCAGCTGAGCTATCCCGCCGACACAACTTTCAGTTGTTAGATGGTTTCTGAAAGCGGTTGCAAAGGTAAGACTATTTTCTCATTCCTCCAAATTTTCGGGCATCTTTTTTTCTTGTTCTCTGAAAAAGTGATAAGTTGAGGGCGGCAAACTGTCGGAAAAGTGATACGAACGATAAAAAATGAGAAAATGAGGTGATTCTGATATTTTTCCATTATCTTTGCAAAAATAAACCGGCTAGAAGCTGTTGACAGTCAACTATGGCCGCCGGAATGCAACATGAACGTTCGAATAAAGAAACTTGATATTTTCATAGCCAAGCAGTTTGGTCTCCTTTTCCTGGGAACTTTCTTCATCTGCCAGTTCGTGCTGATGATGCAGTTCCTTTGGCGATATATAGAAGAGGTGATTGGCAAGGGTCTGTCGATGGATGTGCTGGCCCAGTTTTTCTGGTACATGGCCCTGATGCTTGTGCCACAAGCTCTGCCATTGGCTATCCTGTTGAGCTCGCTCATCACCTTTGGTAATTTGGGCGAGAGTTCGGAGTTGACGGCCATTAAGGCTGCCGGTATCTCGTTGATGCAGACATTCCGTTCGCTGATCATCATTAGTGTGGCGATCTGTCTGGGTTCTTTTTACTTTCAGAACAATATTGGTCCGATGGCCAATATGAAGATTACCCAGTTGCTGCTTTCTATGAAACAGAAAAGTCCGGAGCTGGAGATTCCGGAGGGAGTTTTCTATGATGGCATTCCCAACTGTAATATCTATGTACAGAAAAAGGACCTTAAGACAGGACATCTCTATGGTATCATGATTTATCGGATGACCAACAGTTTTGAGGATGCGGCTATTATTCTGGCTGATTCCGGTATGTTGCAGTCAACGGCGGAGAAAAAGCATCTTTTACTCCATCTATGGAGTGGGGAGTGGTTTGAAAATATGCAGTCGTCTCAGTTGGCAGGCTCAGCAGCTGTTCCGTATCGCCGGGAGACATTTACGGCTAAGCGGATCGTGCTCGACTTTGATGGCGATTTTAATATGACAGATGCTGCGGCGCTTTCCAATAATGCACGCGGTAAGAGTCTGATGCAGATCAGCAATGATATCGACTCTCTCAATGGTGTATACGATAGTGCGGCAAGGGCCAATTATGCCATGAGCCAGCGTATGTATAATTATTATTCGCCAGTGGCCCGTGCTGACAGTATGCGACTGTTGCGTAAAGCGAAGGAAAAACCGTTGGATTTTGATAAGGCGTACGACAAGCTGACACCAGATCAGAAACGTATGGCATTGACCACCAGCTTGAGTCGGGTACAGAGTCGGGTGAATGACCTGCAGTTTACGTCAATGGTGTCGAAGGATAGTGAGAAACTGTTGCGTCAGCACAAGATTGAGGCGATCAACAAGTTTACGTTGGCTCTTCAATGCCTGCTCTTCTTCTTCATAGGAGCTCCATTGGGAGCTATTATCCGCAAGGGAGGATTGGGCGTACCGATCATTACGTCGGTGTTGGTGTTCATCATTTATTATATTCTCGACAATTCCGGTTATCGTATGGCCCGTGGAGGTATGTGGGCGGTATGGTTTGGTAAGTTACTGGCACCAGCGGTGATGGCACCTGTTGCTGTGTTTGTCACTTATAAGGCGTATAACGATTCGATGGTGTTTAATGTGGATCTTTGGCGCGACATCTTCATGCGTGCTTTAGGTCTGCGTGTAAAGCGGCATATTGATATGAAGGAAGTGGTCATCCACGAGCCGGACTATCGAGCCGACAGAGAACAGTTGTTACAGATCACGCGTAGCGTACAGGACTATTCGCGCATGCACCATCTTAAGCATTTGCCCAGTCCTATTAAAGTGTTCTTTAAGTATCACCCAGATCATGAAATAGAGCGTATCAATGACGAATTGGAAAGTGTTATTACTGATCTGAGTAATACGCGCGATATGCATGTGTTGGCTGCTATCAACCGCTATCCGGTATTGGTGGTGAAGGCTCATACGCGACCTTTTGAACATCGTTGGCTTAATGCGCTGTCTGCTATTATCGTACCTGTCGGTATCTTCTTTTATTTGCGAATGTGGCGTTTCCGTCTCAGGCTCTATCGCGACTTGCGTGTTATCAAACAAACCAATGATGTGCTCTGTGTGCATCTGAGAGACTCTTATGGCGGTATCCGGTAAGCATGAAAACCGTAGATTTTAGCGGATTGATCAGCTGTGACGGAGTACAGCAATAATATTAAATAATAATTAAGGTATTAGTAAGGACTAAATACTATGAACGAAGGTAACAAGAATTTCAAGCTCAGTAGCATCGAGGATGCGATCAAAGATTTCAGAGATGGAAAGTTTGTCATTGTCGTCGATGATGAGGACCGAGAGAATGAGGGTGACCTCATTATGGCAGCAGAACTGATCACTCCCGAGAAGGTGAACTTCATGTTGAAGAATGCGCGTGGCGTACTCTGTTGCCCCATAACCATATCACGTGCCGAGGAGCTCGATCTGCCCCATCAGGTGAGTGAAAACACATCGATGCTAGGCACTCCATTCACCATCACGGTGGATAAGCTCGAAGGTTGCACTACAGGTGTGTCAGCCAATGATAGGGCTGCTACGATTAAGGCGCTGGCTGATCCCAGTTCTACACCGAAGACATTTGGTCGTCCCGGACACATCAACCCTCTTTATGCCCAGGATAACGGAGTGCTGCGTCGCTCCGGACATACAGAGGCGGCTGTTGACCTATGCCGTCTGGCCGGTCTGCAGCCTGCTGGCGTGCTGATGGAGATCATGAATGATGATGGGTCGATGGCGCGTATGCCTGATCTGCAGGTGAAAGCCAAGGAGTGGGGACTGCATATCATCACCATTAAGGACCTTATTGCTTACCGTCTACGTAAGGAGTCAAGTATAGAGGTGGGAGAGACTGTCGACTTGCCTACGATTTATGGTCATTTTCATCTTATCCCTTTCCGTCAGACAAGCAACGGTCTGGAGCACATGGCCCTTATCAAAGGTAGTTGGAACGAGGATGAGCCAGTACTTGTGCGTGTTCATTCGAGTTGTGCTACGGGCGATATTCTCGGTAGCCAACGTTGCGACTGTGGCGAACAGCTTCACAAGGCGATGCAGATGATTGAGAAGGAAGGCAAGGGCGTGCTTATCTATATGCAGCAGGAAGGCCGAGGTATAGGTCTGATGAATAAGATAGCTGCGTATAAACTACAGGAACAAGGTCTTGATACGGTAGATGCAAATATCCACCTCGGTTTTAAGCCTGATGAACGTGACTATGGCTGTGGTGCTCAGATGCTCCGTCACCTGGGTGTACACAAGATGCGTCTGATGACCAATAATCCGACCAAACGTGTCGGACTGGAAGCATATGGCCTGGAGATTGTTGAGAATGTACCTATTGAGGTGACCCCCAATCCATACGATGCTCGGTATCTGATGACCAAGCGTGACCGGATGGGCCACAAATTGCACCTGTAAATAGAATTCTTCTGGAATTAGTATGCGTTAACAAGGAACCGTTTCTTAACTTTTGTAAAGTGTAATGTCTATTTAATAAAATAATGATACGGTTTTCTTCGTTTTTAGAAATAAATTTCTTACTTTTGCAGGAAAGTAGAGTCCGCTCCTCACGCCAGGAAATATCATTTTGTGTGTATGCACAGTCGGTGGCGTAATGAGGAAGGGAATAGATTAATAAGCAATCATTATGGCACAATTATCAGATCGTCTGAATCGACTCGCACCTTCAGCAACGCTGGCTATGTCTCAGAAAAGTAGCGAGATGAAAGCTCAGGGTATTGATGTGATCAACATGAGTGTCGGAGAGCCCGACTTTAATACGCCTGAGCACATTAAGGCTGCAGGACAGAAGGCTATCGCTGACAACTATTCCAAGTATTCTCCTGTGCCGGGATATATGGCTCTTCGCCAGGCTATCTCGGACAAGCTCCAGAAGGAGAACGGGTTGAGCTATGCCCCGTCGGAAGTGATTGTCGGAACAGGTGGTAAGCAGGGTGTCTGCAACACGATCCTCGCATTGATAAATCCAGGTGACGAGGTGGTGATTCCCGCTCCTTATTGGGTGAGCTATCCCCAGATGGTGAAATTGGCAGGTGGTACGCCTGTCGTGGTTCGTACCTCTTTTGAGAACGACTTTAAGATGACGGCCGAACAGTTTGAAGAGGTAATTACTCCGAAGACGAAGATGCTGATCCTCTGCTCGCCGAGTAACCCTACGGGTAGTGTCTATTCTAAAGAGGAATTGAAGGCATTGGCCGATGTTGTGCTGAAGCACGATGATCTTTATGTGCTCTCTGACGAGATATACGAGCATATTAATTATGTAGGCAAACACGAGAGCATTGCTCAGTTCCCCGGTATGAAAGAGCGTGTGATCCTGTGTAATGGTGTGAGCAAGGCTTATGCCATGACGGGTTGGCGTCTTGGCTGGGTGGCTGCCCCCGAATGGATTGTTAAGGGCTTGAATAAGTTGCAAGGACAATACACCAGTGGTACGAGTGATGTGTCGCAGATGGCTGCATTGGCTGCTTACACGGGTGATCAGCAGTGTGTGGAAGATATGCGTCAGGCTTTTGAACGTCGTCGCGATCTTATCGTAAAGTTGGCCGGCGAGATTGAAGGATTGGAGGTAAACGTTCCTCAGGGTGCTTTCTATCTCTTCCCCAAGTGCTCGAGCTTCTTCGGTAAAACCGATGGTAAGCACACGATCAACAATTCGACGGATTTCTCGCTCTATCTGCTTGAGGAGGCACATGTGGCTACGGTAGCTGGTGATGCTTTCGGTGAGCCGGATGGGTTCCGTATGAGCTATGCTACGAGTGACGAGAATATCTGCGAGGCTCTGCGTCGTATCAAGGAGGCTTTGGCAAAACTGCATTAACGATTGTGTGCGTGCCCGCACGAGGGTGTGCAGGGCACGTACATTAAAATTTGTGTTAAATGTAGACAAATCCGCTTGCGGTACATTAATAATTGCTATCTTTGCGGAAGAATTACGTAAAAACGTAGTTTTACTAAAGTACTAAAAGAGGAAACAAGAAATTTACAACTAAATTATTTATAACTAAAAATTTTAAAATTTAAAATTATGGTAACGAATCAAAAGGCTGCAGCTCCTGCGGCTAAGAAAAAGTCGGAAGGCTTCCAGGGCATCCGCGGTGCATTCTGGATTATCGTTGTATGCTTCATTGCAGCAGTGTGCATCTTTAACTTTGTGCTCGGTAGTCCTGCTAACTTCCAGGGCAATGACAATGCTAATGCTCCTCTGAACATCTTTGGTACAATTTACAAGGGTGGTGTTGTGGTGCCTATTATCCACACGCTGCTGCTCACTGTGCTCTGCCTCGCTGTTGAGCGCTGGCTGGCACTGAAGACCGCATTCGGCAAGAAGAACCTTACTAAGTTCGTTGCTGACATCAAGGCTTGCCTTGCTGCAAACGATTTCAACAAGGCTTACGATCTCTGCGACAAGATGAGAGGTTCTGTAGCAAACGTCGTTCTCGCTTCTCTGAACGCTTACAAGTCTATGGAGAGTGGTGCTAACGCAGCTCTGAAGAAGAGCCAGAAGGTGGCAAAGATCCAGCAGGCTCACGAGGAGGCTACTCAGCTTGAGATGCCTACCCTGCAGATGAACCTCCCCATCCTCGCTACTATTGTAACACTGGGTACTCTTACCGGACTGCTTGGTACTGTGACCGGTATGATCCGTTCATTCCAGGCTCTGGCCGCCGGTGGTGGTGGTGACTCTCTGCAGCTGTCTACTGGTATTTCTGAGGCCCTTATCAATACGGCCTTCGGTATTGCCACTTCTTGGTGTGCAGTAATCGCTTATAACTTCTTCACCAACAAGATCGACAAGCTGACATACGCTCTCGACGAAGTAGGTTACACAATTGCTCAGACTTACGAAGCAAACCACACGGACGAGGCTTAATTTTGCTTAACCCTTTAAAATTTTATCGCTATGGGTAAAGTAAAAATTAAGAAGAGTGACGTCTGGATAGATATGACTCCTATGTCCGACGTGATGGTCCTTCTGCTTACCTTCTTCATGTTGACGTCTACGTTCGTGAAGCAGGAACCGGTGAAGGTCAATACGCCAGGATCAGTTTCGGAGATCAAAGTTCCAGAGAAGGACGTCTTGAATATCCTTGTCAGCAATGATGGCAAGATATTCATGAACATGGACAAAGTGACGGATGTCCAGGGTGTTCTCGCTAATGTGACCGGTCAGTTCGGTATCCAGCTGACCGCTGCACAGCAGAAGAAGTTCTTGGATGATCCTATGTGGGGAGTACCTATGGATAAGCTGCAGGGCTATCTGAGTCTGGATAAGACTGCTATGCCTGTTGCCATCAAGCAGTATGGTATTCCTACGGATTCTGTTCCCGGTAAGACGGGTGACGCTGCCATGAGCGAGTTCCAGATCTGGGTGAAGGCCGCACACGACCAGAATCCTGATGCTAAGATCGCTATCAAGGCAGATGAGAAGACCCCTTACAAGACTGTAAAGAAGATAATGTCGGAGCTCCAGGATATGAATGAGAACCGTTACTATCTGATTACTCAATATAAGAAAGTGGAGGACTAAAAGATGCCGAAAGAAGTTAAAAGCAAACAGAAGAAGATGAATGTCCGTGTGGACTTCACTCCTATGGTTGATATGATGATGCTTCTTATTACGTTCTTCATGCTCTGTACTTCGCTGGCTAAGCCTCAGACGATGGAATTGAGTATGCCGAGTAACGATAAGAACATTCAGGATCAGGATCGTACAGTGACGAAGGCTTCGTATACTATTACGATCTATTGTGCAGCCGACAATCAGATCTATTACACGAAGGGAACTGATGTCAATCAGCTGATTAAGACTACCTGGGGCTCTCAAGGTATCCGTAAGGTGCTCTTTAATCATGAGACAGAAGACGGAACCTATCCTGTACAGGATGTCATGAAAGCTAAGGCGTTACTGGACAAGGAGAAGGCTGACCCTAACAAGAAGATGCCGGATTCAGTCTATCAGAAGCGACTCGCTCAGATCAAGGCAGGTGACCTGCCTGATAAGAAGATCGAGACGATGACAGTGATTATCAAGGCTACTGATAATGCCAGTTACAAGAATCTGGTTGACGCTCTCGATGAAATGCAGATTTGCAGCATTGGTAAGTATGTGATCGATAAGATTAATCCTGCGGACGAGGCTCTTCTGAAGAAGTTCAACGTAAAGGAGTAATCTACATGTCTAACGGTTAAAAAGTTTAGAAATGGCAAATATTGATTTAACTACCAATGGATGGATTGAGCTTATCTTCGAAGGCCGCAATAAGGCATACGGAGCTTACCGTTTGCGTCGCAGCACTTCAAAGAGAAACATCTATTCCATTATAGCAATTGCGATCTTCGCAGCACTGTTTATAGGTATCTCTATGGCTAAACTTGCATACGATCAGTATCAGGCAGCCCATCAGAAGATAGATGCAGTGGCTGAGCTCTCTGCACTCAATCAGCCGAAGCAGAAAAAGGCCGAGGTAAAACGTAAGATTGAGGTTGAGCCTAAGAAGGAAGTTGTGAAGCAGGTCAAGTCTTCTATCAAATTTACAGCTCCTGTAATCAAGAAAGATGATCAGGTGAAGCCTGAGGATATGATGAAGACACAGGACCAGTTGATGGAAACCAACACCGCCATCGGCGCCCTGGATGTAAAGGGTAACAGTGAGGACGGTGAGGTGCTGAAGGTAACCCAGCGTGTGGCCGACGAGCCTACAAAGCCGGCTCCCGAGGTAGAGAACAAGGTGTTTGACGTTGTAGAGCAGATGCCTTCTTTCCCCGGTGGTCAGGCTGCTTTGATGAGCTATCTGAGCCAGAACATCCGTTATCCGGTTGTAGCTCAGGAGAATGGCATTCAGGGTCGTGTTATCGTTTCCTTCGTTGTTGAGCGAGATGGCTCTATTACTGATGTACGTGTAATGCGTTCAGTAGACCCCTCTCTTGACAAGGAGGCACAGCGCGTGATCAGTTCCATGCCGCACTGGATCCCTGGTAAGCAGAATGGTTCGGCCGTACGTGTGAAGTACACCGTTCCTGTATCATTCAGACTTCAGTAATTTATGAAAAGAATTTCATCTTACATTTTAGTAGGATTCACTCTAATGATCGCCTTGATGGCTTCTTGCTCCGGCAAGAAGTCCAAGGACGGTCGTACTGATACGCTCTCATCTGGAAAGATCTCATTCTATTCCGATGAGAGCTTCAGTCCTATTATCGATGAGGAGTTACAGGTGTTTTCGATGAACCATCCTGATGCTCACATCACACCTATTTATTCCAATGAGACAGACGGAATACAGAAATTGCTCGAAGGCAAGTGCTGGCTGGTCTTCGCGGCACGTAGTCTGTCGAAGGGCGAGATGAATAAAATGATCGCTCAGAGTTATCAGCCGCAAAATATCAAGATCGCGTATGATGCGCTGGCCTTGATAGTAAATAAGCAGAATAAGGATACACTGATTTCTGTTCAGGATCTGAAAAATATTCTGTTAGGAAAAGTCACCAAGTGGAGCGATATTTACAAAGGTTCCAGACAAGGTGAGATCACGGTAGTCTTCGACAATCCCAAATCAAGCGCAGTTCGCTTTGTACAGGATTCTGTGTTGGGAGGAAAGAAGATCACTAATCCCAATGTCGCCGCGGTCAACAAGACGGCAGAGGTAATTAAATATGTAGAAGAAAATCCCGGTGCTATTGGTATAATTGGCAATAACTGGCTGAACGACAAGCGTGACACGACTAATCTTACTTTTAATCGCAAGATTCAAGTGATGAGCGTTTCCAATCTTCATCCGGCTACAGCCTATAATAGCCGTAAGCCTTATCAATATTATATATGGAACGGAGAATATCCGTTGATTCGCACAATTTATGCAATCCTGAACGATCCCCGTCGTGCCCTGCCTACAAGTTTCGCACATTTTGTAGAGCAGCCTGATGGTCAGCTGATCATTTTGAAGTCAGGACTTCTTCCCATGTATGGCAATATCAATATTAGGGATGTGAATGTGTCGGAATAGTTGTCCGATATAGATATATAAACAAAGAAAAAGAACTGAAGGATGGAGGGGTAGAGACACTGTTAATAAGCGTTGATTATGTGTTATCGGTTAAACCTCTTTTCTAAGATGCAGTCTTATAGATATACACAATTTAATTTTTTACGATTATGAAGACAATTAAATATTTACTGGCGGGCGCTCTGCTGTTAGGTACAGCCGCCCCAACATTTGCTCAGGACGATAATAAGACCGCTATTGAGCATCTTACCTCTGTGATTAAGTCTAAGCCTGCTGATCTTGCTGATCAGATGAAGAAGGCGCAGAAGGAGTATAAGAAGAATCCTGAAGTGCTGACAGGTATTGGTCGTGCTTTCTTGGAGCAGAAGGATACGGCGCAGGCAAAGCATTTTGCTGATCTGGCTCTTGCCCGTAACAACAAGTATGCTCCAGCATGGGTGCTGATGGGCGATATCGAGGTGACAAAGGATAACCCCGGTGAGGCTGCTGCAGATTATCAAAACGCAATCTATTTCGATCCTAAGGATCCGCAGGCTTATTATAAGTATGCAATGGTGCAGCGTGGTGTTAATCCCGAAATGGCAACATCTGTTCTTGAGAAACTGCGTCAGGAGCGTCCCGATTATCCTGTAGACCAGCTTATTGGACATATCTATTATAATGCACAGGATTTTAGCAAGGCTGCCGAGGCCTATGGAAAGGTTGCTGATCCTATGACAATGGATGATGACAATATCACAGAATATGGTATCTGCACTTGGTTGCTGGGCCAGCGTGATAAGAGTATCGAGATTTGCAAGAAGGCTTTGGAGAAAAATCCACGTAAGGCAGCATGGAATCGTTTGGTGTTCTACAATTATACAGATCAGAAGATGGGTAACGAAGCTTTAGAGTATGCTGACCGTTTGTTCAATCAGAGTGATTCGGCACATATCTCAGGCGAGGACCTTATCTATAATGGTACAGCCTTGAACCTGGTAAAGAAGTATGACGAGGCTATCGCCGCCTTCCAAAAGGCTGTCGAGCATAAGGACAATGCTGGTCGTCTGGGTACGATCTATAAGAATATCTCTGATTCTTATCTGGGTAAGGAAGACTATGATAATGCTGTAGCTTATTTCAAGAAGTCTATTGAGGGTTCTGAGAAGCCTTCAGTTGATGATTTAGATAACTTCGGAACACTTTATACTGATATTGCAGCAAAGAAGACGCATGCTGGTGACCATGAGGGAGCTGCCGCAGCTTTTAAGGCTGCAAATGATGTATATTTGAAGATGGCAGAACTTTATCCTAATCATAAGACCTATTGCGATTTCATGTGCGGACAGATTCAGGCCAATCTTGATCCTGACAGTAAAGCAGGTCTGGCAAAGCCTTACTATGAGTCACTGTCCAATACGTTAGGAGCAAAGACTGATTTGAATAGCAGCGAAAAGGCTATGCTGACACAGGCTTACACTTATCTGATGGTTTACTATTTCAATGTTGCTCAGGATAAGGCACAGGCCAAGGCTTATGCGGAGAAGATGCTGCAAGTGGATCCCAATAACGAGGTTGCAAAACAGGTTATTGAGGTTGTAAAATAACGAGTAGACATAATAGTAAAGTAGAGGGCTGATGACAAATCATCAGCCCTCTTTTTATATTTATAATACTTCAATTTCTTAAGAATTTTTGGGCTGATGAGGGAAATCCTTAATGGCTCACCCGATGAATATAGGGGATTGTTTAGTT
>HF988417.1 GCA_000431975.1 Prevotella sp. CAG:924
AAGATAAACAATCCCCTATATTTATCGGGTGAGCCCTTTTCTGGCCCATAATAAACAATCCCCCATATTTATCGGATGAGCCGATATCTGTCCAAGACATAAAAAGAAAAACCGCAGCTGACTGAAAATCAGTAAGCTGCGGTGAATTGGTTGCGGAGGCAGGACTCGAACGTGCGACCTCCAGGTTATGAGCCTGGCGAGCTACCAACTGCTCCACTCCGCGATGTTATGTTTCAAATGATCTTGACTTGGTGTCTTTCTCATTTGCGATTGCAAAGGTACGGCTTTTTATCCATATAACCAAACACTTTCTACAAAAAGTTAGTGTTCCACCCTAAAATAGGGTATATTTAACATTTATTTATTGACAAAGATCAAATATTCCTTTTTATATTAAGTGAAAAGACCTATATTTGCAGACAAACAATCACTCATCAATAAAAACAGGGAAATGGACAATCGCATAAGAAACATCATCGCACAGTTTGCTCTTGAAGGTACACCCACAGATGTGAGACCGTTGGGCAACGGACTGATCAACGACACCTATAAGGTGGAGACCGCCGAGGCCGGTCAGCCCGGCTATGTGCTGCAGCGGATCAACAACGCTGTGTTCACCGATGTGGACCTTCTGCAGGACAACATCGAGAAAGTGACGACCCATATCCGTAAGAAACTGCTGGACAAGGGCCAGACCGACATCGACCGCCACGTGCTCCGCTTCATGCCGGAGAAAACGACAGGAAAGACCTACTACCGGGCAGACGACGGCACGTACTGGCGCGTGATGGTGTTTATCGATCATGCGGTGACCTATGAGCAGGTGAATGCCGACACGTCACGTGAGGCCGGTAAGGCGTTCGGTGAATTTGAAGGCATGCTGACCGACCTGCCCTATTCACTGGGCGAAACAATACCCGACTTCCACAATATGGAGCTGCGTGCCCGCCAATTTGACGAGGCGCTGCACAACGACGTGAAAGGACGCTCCCAAGAGGTGGAAGACATCATCGCGACGCTGCAACGCGACATGACGGAGATGTGCCAGGCCGAACGTCTCCACCGGGAGGGAAAACTGCCCAAGCGCATCTGCCACTGCGACACGAAGGTGAACAACATGATGTATGACGAAGCCGGCCAGCCGCTCTGTGTCATCGATCTCGACACCGTCATGCCCAGCTATGTCTTCTCCGACTACGGAGACTTCCTGCGCACGGCTGCCAACGCTGTGGCCGAGGACGACCCGCACATCGACCAGGTGAGCTTCCGCATGGATATCTTTGAGGCGTTCACCCAAGGCTACCTCGAAGGGACCGCCAACTTCCTCACGCCCATAGAGCGCGACCACCTGCCCTTCGCCGCCGCCCTCTTCCCCTTCATGCAGTGCGTACGCTTCCTCACCGACTATCTCAATGGTGACACGTACTACCGCATCCGCTATCCGGAGCATAACCTCGTACGCACCCGCAACCAGCTCGCCCTCTATCTCGACGTGAGACAGAAAGAGCAGCAGATGAAAGAATGGATTGAGAAAGCATGATCAATACTGTCGGACTTTAGACCGCAAGCATTTATCTTAGACTGACCTGTCCGACGTCTTCCGGGCTTCTGCCGGCATCTTGCCCCGACAGGGCCATGCCTTCGGCAAAGGGGACAGACAAGTCATCCGACAATCGTACATCCTTCGGACCTCTAATCGAATCTTCGATGACCAATTGAGAGCAAACACCCCTCACGACAACCGACATCCGACAGTTGCGACCAACCCATAAAAGAAAGAAGAGCCGTATCAGCACTCACACGGAGTGGATACGACTCTTTTTATATAAAAAAGGTGGCGGGCATCAGAACTCATTTCTTTGCTTTCTCTACTGCTGAAGTCCTGCCTTCCCTCTTCTTGTCTTTATCTCTTCAGTCTAAAGGAATTTTCAATACTAACCACCTCATCGCTGAATGACGGGTCAACCTTAATGCGCTGCTCCACCTGCGAGCAAGAATGGAGAACGGTGCTGTGATCACGGTTGCCCACGAGCTTTCCGATGCGTGAGGCGGGCATCTTCGTATATTTCTGCGCGAGATACATCGACACCTGACGCGCCACGACGAAATCGCGCTTGCGGCTCTTGGAATTTACTTGTGCCACCGTCACATTGAAATGTGTACACACCTTATCGAGAATATCGTCGATGGTAAGGGGCCGGTCGTCTACCTTCACAGCCCGCTTGATGACCCGTTCGGCCAGACGCATGTCGATCTTCTGACAGTTGTACACAATCGAATAGGCCATCAGCGAATTAATGACTCCCTCCAGATCGCGGACGCTGCTGTTGGCTGTCTCGGCCACGAAAGCGATGACATCATCGGGAATATCGAGACCATCGCGCATCACCTTGTGCTTCAGGATGTCGACACATAACTGCCGGTTGGGCTTCTCCAGCTCGGCGATCAGGCCGCAGGAGAAACGGGTGAGCAGGCGGTCGGGCATACCCTTGAGCTCCACAGGAGGACGGTCGGAGGCAAGGATGATACGCTTGCCGTTGCGGAAAAGGTGGTTGAAGATGTGGAAAAAGGTTTCCTGCGTCTTCGTCGCCGTCATCCACTCCTGGATATCATCGACAATGAGCATGTCGATGGTCTGGTAGAAGGCGATGAAATCGTTGACCTTATTCTGCAGCACAGCATTGGTGTACTGCACCTGAAAGAGCCGGGCCGAGATGTAAAGCACGCGCAGCTGGGGGAATGTAGCCTTCGCCAACACACCCATGGCATTGATCAGGTGGGTCTTGCCACAGCCTGAAGGTCCATAGATAAAGAAGGGATTGAACTGCGTCGACATCTTCGGGTGCTCCGCAATGGAATAGCCCACCGACCTCGGCAACTTGTTGCTGTCACCCTCGATATAATTAGAAAAGGTGAGATGCGGATTGAGCATCGGATCGATGTCCTGCGGACGGGCAGCATCGAGCATCGTAGGGCTCTGGTTGGCACGCGTCACCGGGCCGTTGGTCCTGATCTGTGTAGGACCGTCCGACTCTACCACTTGCGAGAGGTTGTGCTCCTTATCAGTCTTGATGTTATAATACAAGCATACCGTCTCACCAAAACAGCGATGGATCGTTGTGGCCAACAAGTCGTTGAAATGCTCATCCAGATATTCGTACACAAAGTTACTGGATACGTTGATGACTACCGACCGCTTCGCCTCATTGAATGAGTGGAGAGTGATCGGCTTAAACCACGTATTAAAGATCTGTTCCGTTACGTTCTTACTTATAAACGCAAGGCAATCGTTCCAAAGTGCTTCCGGACTTGCTTTCATCGATAATAATTCTGTGCCAGGGTTTAGAGCCAAACAGGGCTGCACATAGCTTCACTCATCCTTGCGGACAAGCTAAACGGCAGCTGAAATCAAGATTATATGAGCTTGTAGAAACTCTTTCTTGTGCAAAATTAGGAAATAATTCGGTAAAAACCAAATCATTTCCACAATGTTGTCCACTATGCAATCTCATAACTTCCTCATTTTCGCCCCTTTAGCCATTTTGGGGCATAACACATGAATATTTCCGGCAGGAAGCTCACAAGTAGCTGATTATCAGAAGGAAGATATCCACAGCACCTAACCGGCAGCCTATGCCGTGAAACATCACAAGATAACCCGCTATCAGGGTCAAGAATAGGGATTTCCACCATTTCGGGCCAACTGTGAAACACCACAAAATCTATTTAGACATATTATAAACTGCCATTTCCCCCTTATCTTATTTCCTGTCCTTTGTGCAAGGACATCTCCTTCTCTATCGAAGTGACGAAGACTTCCCCAGAGGTTCCCTAAATACCAAGACTCCCAAAAAGTGTCTGTGCCAAGCCATACGATCCCAAACGACTATGGCATGCCACACCAGACAACCACACATCTATCTGCACGACCCATCACCAACCAGAAAGGCTGCCGCCTCATGACCAACTCTGCAAGACGACAGCCTTTCTGCTAAAATATCCTTCCAAAACTGAGACAAGACGTAACATTTCCGATACGGTAACCATCAGAACTTTCCGGCCAAGGCCGCAGCCTGCTCACAGCCATCGGTGTCCGAGACAGCACCCTCGTTGAGAACGCCCGGCACGAGCACCTCTCCGACCATCTGCCATTTCAGCAATTTGGCCGAACGCTCCAAGGGAATCCGCACACCGTCCATCACGGTCATGTCCGACTCCTCACAGCACGTGATCAAGGCACATTTCTTGCCTGATATGTCCTTGCCGCCGACGACAAGAGAAAAGATCCGGTCGATGACACCCTTGATCTGCGACGGTATGGAATACCAATACACCGGCATGGTGTAGACCACCGCATCGGCCTTCAGGACCGCCTCGGCAATCTGATTGAAATCATCATCAAACGAGCAGGCCTTACCCGTCTTAAAACAGGTCATGCAGGCATGACACCCGCCGATCTTCATGAATGCCGCATCAAAACGCGTGACAGAGTTTCCCTTAGCTTCCGCCGCCTTGACAAACGCATCGGTCATGGCAAAGCTGTTGCCCTTCCTGCGCGGGCTGCCTGTAATAACAACTATTTTCATATCTCCCGTCTCCTATTATTTCCTTATCGTGTCAGAACTCTGATTGTAAGCCTTGGCCACACATCTCCACTCTCCGTCCATCTTCACCATCAGAAGATAATCCGTAAAGTCAATACGGCCTCCCCCAGCCCGTCCGAGAACG
>HF988418.1 GCA_000431975.1 Prevotella sp. CAG:924
CATCTGAGCAGCATATCTCCCCTATATTTATCGGATGAGCCTTTTTTAAACTAACAACTCATATCTTTTATCCTCCAAAATGACCAGATGACCTTATCTTCAATAATCACCACGACAATTTTCTGTAAATTAATATTATAAAGTTACTATCATTTTCATTGACTCATGTAATAATAGTTTCTTTAAACCATTTTATATTTGAAAACTCGTGTTGATTTTGTACACTTCGTTGAACATTGCAATACAAAGATTTAAAGAAGAAATTTGTCGGAAAATTCTTCGTTTTATCCCTATTTTCCCGTAACTTTGCATACATTACCATAAAACAGCAAAAAAATCAATTAATTAGCAAGATAACAATGGATTACAACTTCAGCGAAATCGAGAAGAAATGGCAGAAGGCTTGGGTGGAAAGCCAGACCTACAAGGTTGTGGAAGATCCAAGCAAAAAAAAGTACTATGTACTCAACATGTTCCCTTATCCTTCAGGAGCCGGTCTCCATGTGGGGCATCCCCTCGGCTATATTGCCAGCGACATCTATGCCCGCTACAAGCGTCTGAAAGGTTTCAACGTGTTGAACCCAATGGGCTACGATGCCTATGGACTGCCCGCTGAACAATACGCTATCCAAACAGGTCAACACCCTGAAAAAACTACCAATGAGAACATCGCACACTATCGTGAGCAGCTCGATAAAATTGGATTCTGCTTCGACTGGGACCGTGAAGTACGTACCTGTGACCCAAAATACTATCATTGGACACAGTGGGCTTTTCAACGTATGTTTGAAAGCTACTATGATAATGATCTGAAGAAGGCACAACCCATCACAAAACTGATCTCTCATCTTGAGAACCACGGCACGGAAGGACTGAATGCAGCCTGCTCTGATGACACCCTCTCTTTCACTGCTGACGAGTGGAAGCAGATGGACGATAAGCAGAAGAGTGATACACTAATGAACTGGCGTATTGCCTATAAAGGAGAAACCAGCGTCAACTGGTGTCCCGGACTGGGTACGGTACTGGCCAACGACGAAGTCGTTGACGGTGTCAGCGTACGTGGTGGCTTCCCTGTGGTACAGCGCAAGATGCAACAATGGTGTCTACGCACTTCCGCGTATTCACAGCGTCTGCTTGACGGACTCGACACCGTACAGTGGACTGACTCATTGAAAGAAACCCAGCGCAACTGGATAGGACGAAGCGAAGGAACGGAAGTGGTCTTCTCTGTAAAAGACTCAGATGTTAAATTCACCATCTTTACCACACGTGCCGATACGATGTTTGGTGTCACTTTCATGGTGCTTGCCCCTGAAAGCGACTACGTACAACAGGTCGTTACTCCCGAACAGAAAACTGAGGTCGACCAGTATCTTGACTACGTGAAGAGCCGTACAGAGCTCGATCGTATCAGCGACCGCAAGGTGACCGGTGTATTCTCAGGCTCTTATGCCATCAATCCCTTCACCGGCGATGCCATACCTATCTGGATTTCTGAATATGTACTTGCCGGTTATGGTACCGGTGCCATCATGGCCGTACCTGCCCATGATAGCCGCGACTATGCCTTTGCCAAGCACTTCAATCTCCCCATCATTCCTCTTATCGAAGGAGCCGATGTAAGCGAAGAGAGCTTTGATGCTAAGGAAGGTATCGTGACTAACTCGCCAGTAGCAGGAAAACAGAGTCTCGACGGCTTCTCACTTAATGGACTGACTGTTAAGGAAGCCATCGCCGCAACTAAAAAATTTGTCACTGAAAAAGGTATTGGCCGCGTGAAAGTAAACTATCGTCTACGTGATGCTATTTTCTCACGCCAACGCTATTGGGGTGAGCCGTTCCCCGTGTACTACAAGAACGGAATTCCTTGCATGATCCCTGAAGAATGCCTGCCCGTAGAGCTGCCTGAAATTTCAGAATACAAGCCTACCGAGACTGGCGAGCCACCTCTCGGACGTGCCAAGGTATGGGCCTGGGACGAACAGAATAAAAAAATTGTTTCTAACGATCTGATAGATAATAAAACCGTATTCCCCATCGACCTGTACACCATGCCAGGCTTCGCAGGTTCTTCAGCCTACTATCTCCGCTACATGGATCCTCACAACGACAATGCCCTATTGTCGAAAGAGGCTGATGCGTACTGGCGTCACGTCGATCTCTATGTAGGAGGTACAGAACACGCTACCGGTCACCTCATCTACTCACGCTTCTGGAACAAATTTCTCTTCGATCTCGGTGTAAGCTGCGAGGAAGAGCCATTCCAGAAACTCGTCAACCAAGGTATGATCCAGGGACGTTCCAACTTTGTGTATCGTGTCAACGCCGCTGATGCCGATACGAAGCCCGTATTCGTATCTAAGGGACTCAAAGACCAATACGACACTACTCCTATTCACGTATGGGTAAACCTTGTTAAAAACGATATCCTCGATCAGGAAGCCTTCCGCAACTGGCGTCCAGAGTTTAAGAATGCATCGTTTATCTGTGAGGACGGAAAATATGTGTGTGGCTGGGCCATCGAGAAGATGAGTAAGTCGATGTACAATGTAGTGAATCCCGATGACATCATTGCCGAATATGGTGCTGATACACTCCGTCTGTATGAGATGTTCCTCGGCCCGGTAGAAGCCAGCAAGCCTTGGGATACCAATGGTATCGACGGTTGCCACCGTTTCCTCAAGAAATTCTGGTCGCTTTTTTGGGAGAACCGCACCGATAAGTGGCTTGTCACTGACGATGAGCCGTCAAAAGACAGTCTCAAGAGCGTACACAAGCTCATCAAGAAAGTAAGTGCAGACATTGAACAGTTCTCTTACAATACCTCAATCTCTGCCTTTATGATCTGTGTCAATGAGCTTACGCAACAGAAATGCCACTCCCGTGCCGCTCTCGAACCGATCGTCGTACTGCTTGCTCCTTTCGCACCCCATATTGCTGAAGAGCTTTGGCACCAGCTCGGTCACAAAACGACTGTCTGTGACGCTCAGTGGCCTACATGGGACGACTCGCTTCTTGTAGAAAGCGAAATGCAGATGATGGTCAGTTTCAACGGTAAAGCCCGTTTCCAGATCACTTTACCTGCTGATGCCTCCAATGACGAAATCCAAAAGACGGCTCTCGCCGATGAGCGTTCTGCTAAGTACATCGGAGAGAAAAAGGTTGTCAAGGTGATTGTCGTACCCAAACGCATCATCAATATTGTAATTAAATAATTCAGATATGTTGTGCCCCGGCTGTTTCAGAGAAAACAAAACAGCTCTAAAACAGCCGGGACAAATGTTTTTCTTTCTTCTACCCCTTAAAATCCAATCCTATGACCATTGACCATCGACTTATAATCAACGAGGCAAAAGACTACCTCTTCATCACACTCGGTCTGATGCTCTATGCATTTGCATGGACCATCTTTCTGTTACCTTACGAGATCGTAACAGGTGGTGTTACAGGACTTGCCGCCATTATCTACTACGCTACAAGTTTTCCCATTGAGAACAGCTATTTCTTCATCAATGTGGTTCTTCTTGTCGTAGCTCTGAAAATTCTAGGATTAAAATTTCTACTCAAGACCATCTATGCCATTACAGTCCTTTCCTTCTTACTGTGGGCCTCACAACAATTGATGCCCCATGACGCCTCCGGACACTTCATAAAGATCCTCGGAGAAGGACAAGACTTTATGTCGCTCCTCATCGGTTGTACGATGACAGGAACTTCACTGGCCATTGTCTTCATGAACAACGGTTCAACGGGTGGCACGGATATCATTGCCGCCTCAGTGAACAAATTCTATAATTTCTCACTTGGTCAGGTTCTTATCGGCGTCGATCTGTGCATCATCGGCAGTTGTCTCTTTGTTCCCGAATTCGGCGATTCCATCAGCCGTGTACATAAAGTAGTCTTCGGTCTGTGTACAATGGTAGTCGAGAACTTTATGCTCGACTATGTAATGAATGCCCGTCGCGAGAGCGTCCAGTTCATGATTTTCTCCGAAAAATACCAAGAGATAGCTAATGCCATCGGCACACAAATGGACCATGGAGTGACCATTCTCGACGCTCACGGATGGTACACGGGTGAAGAACGTAAAGTATTGTGTATATTGGCGAAAAAACGGGAAAGTACCACGATATTCCGACTTATCAAGATGATCGATCCCCGTGCGTTCGTCTCCCAAAGTGCTGTCATTGGTGTATATGGAGAAGGATTCGACAAGATTAAAGTGAAAATCAAAGAAAAGAAAAAAAATGAAAATAGTATTCGCAACTAACAATAAGCATAAACTCCATGAAATCAGAGAAATTCTCGGACAGGAATTTGAGATTATTTCCCTGCGTGAGCTTGGCTGCTATGATGATATCCCAGAAACAGGTACAACCCTCGAAGAGAATGCCTGGCAGAAAGCTGAGTACATAAACCGGCACTATGGGCCTCTCAATGTCTTTGCTGACGACACCGGACTGGAAGTGACAGCCCTCGATGGTGCTCCCGGTGTACACTCTGCCCGCTATGCAGAAGGCACTGATCATGACAGTGAAGCCAACATGACCAAACTATTGGCCAATCTCAATGGAAAAGAAGACCGCAGTGCCCGCTTCCGTACTGTCATTGCCCTCATCCTCAATGGTGAACACTATACCTTCGAAGGAGAGGTAAAAGGTCATATAGCATGTGAACGAAGTGGTAACGGAGGTTTCGGATATGATCCTATCTTCGTGCCTGAGGGATATAATGATTCCTTCGCCGCCTTGGGTGAAGATATCAAGAACAGCATCTCACATCGTGCACGTGCTGTCAGAAAACTTGCTGATTTCCTCAAAAAATAATATTTCCACACGCCATAACGTTATCTAAGAAAAATAAAACGATAACGTTATGGCGAATCATTCCCTTTCTACCTTTCTTCTTTTCGCAACCTTGAGTTGGACTACAGCTTATCCTGCACACGCCCAACAAGGCACATGGCGTGCTTATCTCAGCTATCATCAACCCAAAGAGATCGTAGAAGCCGGCTCCGACATGGTGTACGTACTCGCTTCCGGCGATCTATATGCCTATAACCGTGCAGACCAAAGCATACAAACTTTTGACAAGACAACGGTGCTCTCCGACTGCAGCATAGCCCATATAGCCTATTCTCATAAAGAGAAACGACTTGTCATCGTCTACAGCAATGGCAATATCGATCTACTGGAACAAAACAGCAACGTCATCAATATAGCTGATTACATGAATAAGACGATCACAGGTGACAAGACTGTCAACGCCATCAACATCAATGGCTCGACAGCCTATATGGCCACACGCTTTGGAATCGTCTGCATAGGAATAGGAAGCGCTGCTATTCTTAATACCTACAATCTTGGATTTTCTGTCAACTATTGTTACGTTAAAGACCAGTATCTCTATGCCGCCAACTCGTCAAAAGGACTTTATAGAGGTGCTCTTACCGACAATCTTGCCGATCCTACCCAATGGACTCGTGTAGGCAACTATATTGCTCCTGTAGACACAACAGACACCGAACTCAAAAAAACTATCGCCTCACTCAATCCAGGAGGACCACGATACAATAACTTCGGATATATGACTGTAGCCAACAACAGACTCTACACTGTTCAAGGTGGTGCCGACTACAATGACTGCTCTGCCGCCCCACAAGTGATGGATCTGGCTACAGGCGACTGGACTATCTATGATGACAGTCTGCGCACAACACTCGGACATGCCTATCTCAACGCACAGAGTATCGCCGTCGATCCAAACGATCCCGATCATGTATGGGCATCAGGACGAACAGGACTTTACGAATATCAGCAAGGACACTTTAAAACATGCTATAACTTCACCAATAGTCCTCTACAAGCAGCAGCCACTGTACAAGCTAACAATCCCAACTATGTCATTGTATACAGTGTCATGTATGACTCTAAGGGAAGCCTGTGGATGGAAAACGGATTTGCTCCCGAACGCTCACTCATCGAATTGACAGCCGACCGACAATGGGTGACACATGATCAAAAAGCCTTCATGATCGAAAATAGCTACTCCCTCGAATACGTACGACATCTGCAGACTGACTCCCGCGGACTGTTTTGGGCCGTCAACGACAACTGGACCAAGCCATCATTACTCTGCTATCAACCTTCAAGCAATAATGCCCGCCTCTATTCGAACTTCACCAATACACAGGGAACAACTTATTCCATCAACTACTGTCGTGACGTATGTGAAGATCTTGACCATAATATATGGGTATGTACCAATATGGGACCATTCTATCTGACACCCGACGACATCAACAGTCAAAGTGATCTCTTCAATCAACCGATCATTCCACGCAATGATGGTACAAACACCGGTGACTATCTTCTTTCTAATGTCGATATCAAATGTATGACTGTAGATGCTGCCGGACGTAAATGGTTCGGTACGGCAGGATCAGGACTCTATTGTATCAGTCGCAATAATATGACACAAGTCTATCACTTCACTGCTGATAACTCTCCTCTGCTGAGTAATAACATCACTGCTCTGACCCTCGTTCCCTCTACAGGAGAACTCTTTATAGGTACAGAAAACGGACTTTGTTCCTTCATGACCAATGATCAGGCTGCAGCTCAAGGCATGACCAGTGAAACAGTAAGAGCCTATCCTAATCCTGTAAAACCTGGTTATGAAGGAGCAATCACCATCACTGGCCTAAGCGACAATGCCGATGTGAAAATCACAACGATCAATGGTGTGCTTATCGAACAGGGACGTGCTACAGGAGGAGAATACAAATGGTATGGACTTAATCGTAGACAGCATAGAGTAGCATCAGGTATTTATTTGGTACAGGTAGCTACACCTGAAGGTGACAAAGGTGTGGTATGTAAAATTGCTATTGTCAATTAATGACAGATTGCGGTTCCATATATTTGTTTTGACAAGCCAAAAAGGCAAATCATATTATATTCATCTTATCTTTTTAAAATAGAAAAATAAAAAAATACGATGATGATATACGGTGGAAAAGGGGAAAACTCTTTTCCACCTTTTTTGTATATTCCGTTATCCCCATCAAAGAAATATTTATCAACAGATATGTGGATGCTAAAATCTTGATTTATAAGTACAAAATGAGTTTTTCCACATTTATACACAGTGGTGGATAAGCATAGTATGAATAACTTTTGTACTTACGAACTTGTGGATAATGTGTAAAAAGCATATGGAATAACTTGTGGATTATCCACTGTTTTAAGGAGATTAGGATGGGGATGTGGATATGCACCGACTTATCCTTGAGTTATACAGAGGTTATTCTTATGGTTATCCACAGAGTTATCAACAATAAGGAGTATTGAGGATATGTTTTGGATAGAATATGCTGTTATGGTATTGTTTATAGACACGGATAGTTGTGGACAGTTTTCTAAGTTTGTGTATATTTTGGAAGAGGCTGATTACAAGGTTGGGTCGAGGATACTTCTTGGATAGATGATAAGGGTTATTCTGTATGGAGCAAATATTCTTTGGAGTAGTGGTAGTGGAAGGCTATATGTTAAAAAGACGTGTGTCAATGGATTTTTGTACATTGGCACACGTCTTTGTGAGTTTATAGAAAATAGATAAAAATCTTATTTAAGTACTTGTTCTACCTTATTTATAATAAGCTCGGGAGATATATTGCGCAGACAAGCATAATCTTTGCGTAAACAACGCTTATTTCCGAAAATAGAGCAGGGACGACAGGATAAGTCGATCTGTACTGCTAAGTTAGGATTCTGCTGCCACCCCATAAAGCCTGCATAAGGATGTGTGGCACCCCAAACACTTACCACAGGTGTGTGGACAAGTGAGGCCAGATGCATATTGGCGGAGTCCATAGAGATCATGACATCGAGTTGTGACATGAGAGACAGTTCTTCGAGCAGTCCGTTGAGTATCTCGGGTACGCATACGCATTTAGGATGACGTTGCTGTAGGTCATGCAGTTGTTGTATCTCTTGCTGACCTCCTCCGAATAGAAAGAATCGGGCTGAGGGATGACGTTGTTGGAGCTGGGCTATAACCTGTTCCATCAGACTTATCGGATAGGCTTTGCCTCGATGGGCTGCAAAAGGTGCTATTCCTATCCATTGCTGGAATGGGCGTTTCTCGCCGATTACAGTGGGCAGTTGACGTAGATGGAGCAGAGGAAAATAATATTTGTCAACCGGACATGTTCTTTCTTCTGTTGTAGCAGTGTCTTTTACTTCTACCGTTGCATTATCTGTCAGAAATTTGCCTTTTTCAGAGAGATCGATAGGATATCCCAACTCTTCGAATACGTGTGCATAGCTCTCAAATACAGAAGGTAGAGGCTGAAGTATTTTTCCATTGTATTGAGTGAGATGACGACGTTCTGCACGATGTTTGTTGATATGGGCTACATGGAAGTTGGCAAGGTTGAAACGCATACGCAAATAGTCACTGCGAAGGACATTATGAAGGTCGGCTATAGCAGTAAAGTTTTTGGCTATTAGTCGGCGATAGAGTGCATTAAGTCCTTTAATGCCGTGATATTCATTCTGTAGGTCAGCTTCCATAAATCCTACATTGGATGCCAGATTTTCGAATAGTGGACGGGCAAAGGGACGTGAAAGTACCGTGATGCGCACGTGAGGATATTGACGTGCAAGGGCACTTACGACAGGTACCACCATAGCTACATCGCCCATGGCAGAAAAACGGATAACAAGAATATGTTCAGTCTTCACTTTTTACCGTAGAGTACGGGGTTAGTATTAGGATCGTTATACATTTTCATTTGTCGGTACACTTTCATATACTTGCGGCCGGCCTTGATATCTTCAAGTAGTTGTTCGATGGCCGTCCCGAGATCTTTCTGTTGTTCGAGCAGCACATTAAGTTTTTGTTGGCAACGCTGACGATGCTCTTCACTGGCATCGGTGCGTTGTGTCTGCTCCTGCATGTGATAGATCTTCAGTGCAAGGATAGAGAGGCGGTCGATAGCCCAAGCAGGACTTTCTGTATTGAGCCGTGCATTGTCAAGAGGCTTTACGTCCGAGAAATAATGACGGAAGTAGGAATCGATTTCCTCCACCAGATCGGTACGGTCCTGATTGGAACGGTCGATACGATGTTTGATCTGCATGCCTTCGATAGCATCGATCTGCGGATCGCGGATAATATCCTCCAAATGCCATTGAACGGTATCAATCCAGCATTTTTGATAAAGCTGGAAATCGAGTGTTCCACGCTCGTAGGGATTAGCTATGGGTGTGTCAACATCGTCTTTGAGATGATAGTCATTAATAGCATGTTGGAAAATCTCGTTGCAATGTATTGTAAACGACATAATAAGGGTACTTTAGTTTTCTTGCAAAGATAAAACTAATTTTCCATACAACCAACAAGGAATAGGGAAAATATGGGGAAATGGAGAATATAGAAGGCAGAAAAAAGGCTTTTTATTGCACACATGAGTAGATTATGTGCAGTAAAAAATCATTTTTATGAGAAAAAATTTGCTTAAGTGATAAAATTGTTGTTTCTTTGCATCCAGTTTTTAAATGAAAATAATAAATAAACATTTTAAAAAGTACAATTATGTCAGAAATTGAAGCTAAGGTCAAAGACATCATCGTTGAGAAACTGGGCGTTGACGCATCAGAGGTAAAGCCCGAATCTTCGTTCACGAACGATCTGGGTGCAGACTCTCTCGATACTGTAGAACTCATCATGGAGTTCGAGAAGAAGTTCGATGTTACTATTCCCGACGATAAGGCTGAGACCATCCAGACTGTTCAGGATGCTATCAACTACATCGAGGCCAACAAGAAGTAATCTCTTCTGATTTTAGAAGTTTAAAAGGTTTCGTGAGCTGGTTAGCGAGTGAGCTGGTGAGCCGATCGTTAGGAATTTTTTCCTGCGTCTCTCCAGCGCACCAGCTCTCCAGCTCATTGACGTAATAGCAAATTTATCAGATAATGGAATTAAAAAGAGTAGTAGTAACAGGACTGGGCGCCATTACTCCTCTGGGCAATAGTGTTGAAGAGACATGGAAAGGCCTGGTAGCTGGTAAGAGCGGTGCTGCTCCTATTACGCTGTTTGATGCCACCGATTTCAAGACACAGTTTGCTTGCGAAGTCAAGGGTTTTAATATAAAGGACTATCTCGACCGCAAGGCTGCACGCAATCTCGACCGTTATACGGAACTGGCTATGGCTAGTGCAATTCAGGGTGTGCAGGACGCCAAGATTGATCTTGACACTGAAGATCTCAATCGTGTAGGTGTTATCTACGGTGTAGGTATTGGTGGTATCAAGACATTTGAGGATGAGGTGATGTACTACGGTCAGCATATCGATAAGGGTCCGCAGTTCAGTCCCTTCTTCATTCCGAAGATGATCTCCGATATTGCTTCAGGTCAGATTGCCATTCATTTTGGTTTCCATGGACCCAACTTCACGACGACATCAGCTTGTGCTTCTTCTTCCAATGCATTGGGTGAGGCGTTCAATCAGTTGCGTTTGGGCAAGGCCAATATTATTGTTGCCGGTGGTGCTGAGGCTGCTATCTGTGCTTGTGGCGTAGGTGGTTTCAATGCTATGAAGGCTCTTTCTACACGCAATGATGATCCCGAGCATGCTAGCCGTCCCTTCTCTGCTAGCCGTGATGGCTTTGTAATGGGTGAGGGTGCCGGTTGCGTCATTCTTGAGGAGCTTGAGCATGCAAAGGCTCGTGGAGCACATATCTATGCAGAGATGGTAGGTGAGGGCATGAGCGCTGATGCTTACCATATCACAGCTAGTCATCCCGAGGGTCTCGGTGCTAAGTTGGTGATGAAGGCTGCTTTGGAGGATGCAGGCATGCAGCCAGAGGATATCGACTACATCAATGTGCATGGTACTTCTACCCATGTGGGTGATATTTCTGAGGCTAAGGCTATCAAGGAGTTGTTCGGTGAGCATGCTTATAAATTGAATATCTCTTCTACGAAGAGTATGACCGGTCATCTCCTCGGTGCAGCAGGTGCAGTGGAGGCAATGGCTTGTATCAAGGCTATCGAAAACGACATTGTACCGCCTACTATCAACCACAAGGATGATGATTTGGATCCCGATCTGGACTACAAGATGAACTTCACGTTCAACGAGGCACAGAAGCGTACCGTTAATGCTGCATTGAGTAACACATTCGGTTTTGGTGGTCACAATGCTTGTGTCATCTTTAAGAAATATAAGGATTAATCATCCATATATGCTATTTGACATATTTGACAGAATAAGGCTCCCTTTCCGAAAGGATAAGGAGCTTTATTCGTCCATATACCGTATCATTGGATTTTATCCCCGTGAAATCAGCTATTATAAGCTGGCATTGATGCATCGTTCGGTGATGCATCGCAACAAGAAGGGACGTCCCGTCAATAATGAACGTCTTGAATTCTTAGGCGATGCTATTCTTGATGCTGCCGTGGGTGATATTGTCTATCGTCATTTTCCCGGAAAGCGTGAAGGCTTTCTGACAAACACGCGCTCTAAGCTCGTACAGCGCGGTACGCTGAATAAGCTGGCACAAGAAATGGGTATCACCGATCTGGTGTTGAGCAGCGGACATAATGTCGCCCACAATAGCTATATGGGCGGAAATGCCTTTGAGGCATTGGTAGGAGCGTTGTATCTTGATCGTGGATACGATGCTTGTATGCGCTTTCTGAAGAAACGCATATTAACGCAAATGATCAATATTGATAAAGTAGCTTATAAGGAAGTGAACTTCAAGAGTCGTCTGATAGAATGGACGCAGAAGAATCGTGTGAAGCTTCAGTTCCGTCTTATAAGTGAGAAACGTGATCAAAGCGGATCTCCGACATTTGTCTATCAGGCTATCCTTGAAGGAGTAGAGGGTTGTCAAGGTACTGGATTCTCTAAGAAAGAGAGTCAGCAGAATGCATCGAAAGATACTTTGGACCGTCTCAAGCGTGAGCCACAGTTTATTGATGCTGTGTTTAAGGCAAAGGGAGAACGTACAAAGATGGAAGAGGAGCCGATAGAGGCTATTCCAGATACTAGTGACGCACAAGTCTTTTTGGTGAAAAAAGATAAGTCTATTGATGCCCGTTCCATACCCGATGAGGAAAAGCATGAGAATATTTTCACTGAACGTGTGTATTCGGAAAATGAGAGTGCTGTGACGCAAGAGAAAGAAAAGGTCAAAGAGAGCATGGACGATTTCTCAGTCCGCGTATCGTCCGATGATGATAGGGCGGTTTCATCTGATGCTGAAGATGAGTTTGATTTAAGTGATATTTCTGCGCGGCCACAAAGTCGTGAAGATATCATAGCAGCGGCTGAGAGAGAGGCTTTCAAAGAATAGGAATATAAAAAAGCGGATGGTCAGTATAGATGTCCGTATTTGTAAGACTGTTTTTTCTCAATTTGCAATATATATTGGCAAAGCGTGTAACTTGATAAATTTTTCTATCAGATCTTTATTGTGATGAGATTGATTTTGATAGAAAAAGAAAATGAAATAAAAACAATCGCCCGACGGTCTTTATGACTGCCGGGCGATTGTTTTTATTGTTTAAGTTCAAATTTCAGTGGTGTCAGTGTTATAGATCTTTTTACTGAAATAGGATTATTTTTATTTGTTGAGTTTCCAGGTGACACCATCTTTAGTGTCTTTCACCTCAAATCCTGCTTTAGCCAGATCATCACGAATACGGTCACTGGTGGTCCAGTCCTTATTCTGCTTAGCCTGCTGACGCAGCTCCAATACCATGTCTACCACTTTGCCAAAGGCTTCCTCACGGGCTTCGTTAGATGCTCCACGCTCATCGCGGAGACCAAGGAGATCGAAGGCGAACAGATGCATGGTAGAAGAGAGTTCTTCGAGATCAGCAGTTGAAATGGTTGCCTTGTGATCAAGAATGGTATTAATGATTTTGCAAGCTTCAAAGAGATGACTGATTACAAGCGGTGTCTGCAAATCATCGTTCATGGCATCATAACATTTCTGACGCAGTGCGGCTATTTCAGTCTTTACATCGTCGCTGCTGGCCTTAGAGGGTGTGATGCGGTCAAGATCATGCAGACCGTTCATCAGACGCTCCAGTCCCTTCTCTGCGGCCTTTAGCGCGTCGTTGGAGAAGTCCACAGTGCCACGATAGTGGGCAGAGAGCGTGAAGAAGCGGATCACCATAGGAGAATAAGCCTGATCAAGCATCGGATGCGTACCTTTGAAGAGCTGTTCCAATGTGATAAAGTTGCCCAGTGACTTAGCCATCTTCTGGCCGTTGATCGTCAACATATTGTTGTGCATCCAATAGTGTACCATCTGGGAGCCTTGTGAGGCTACAGCTTGAGCGATCTCACATTCGTGGTGAGGGAAGATCAAGTCCATGCCGCCACCGTGGATATCAAAATGGTCACCAAGATATTTGCGGCCCATGGCAGTACACTCACAATGCCAGCCGGGGAAACCATCGCTCCAAGGTGAGGGCCATCGCATAATGTGCTCGGGAGTAGCTTTCTTCCATAGCGCGAAATCTACCTGACTATGCTTTTCGTCCGTACCGGCAAGGTCACGGGAGTGATTGATCACGTCCTCGAGGTTGCGTCCGGAGAGAATACCATAGTGATGGTCGTTGTTGTATTTGCGTACATCGAAGTACACCGAACCATTCACCTCGTAGGCATAGCCGTTGGCAAGGATCTGCTTCACGAGCTCTTCCTGCTCGATGATATGGCCTGTGGCATGAGGTTCTATTGATGGCGGCAGTACATTGAGTGCTTCCATGGCTTTGTGATAGCGGTTGGTATAGTACTGCGCTATCTCCATTGGCTCGAGTTGTTCGAGTCGTGCCTTCTTTTCTATTTTATCGTCACCCTCATCGGCATCATGCTCCAGATGGCCTACATCAGTGATGTTGCGCACGTAGCGCACTTTGTAGCCCAAGTGCTGGAGATAGCGGAAAAGGATGTCAAACGTGATAGCAGGGCGTGCATGGCCCAGATGTGGATCACCATAGACAGTCGGTCCACAAACATACATGCCCACGTTGGGTGCATGCAGGGGCTTGAAGACTTCCTTATGCCGCGTGAGCGTGTTGTAAATCCATAATACTTGTTCCATCGTCGTTGTGTTGTATAAGACAATAATTTACGATTCTGCAAAGTTAGCGAATAATTGTGAGAATCGTGCTGTTTTTCATTGCAAAACAAATTCTTCATTAGAAGTACCAATTTACCGGGGCTGTGAACATTACAGAGCGCCAGTTATATAGGAAGGATAGAAGATAAAGATTGATAAGGAAACATAAGTTAGTAGCACCTTATTTCATATATAAGCGTGCTAACTATTAAAGGCATATATTATTTTGTGATCGTTAATATCTTCGTAATATGATTTAAACAGGTTCTTTATATTTCTGTTTTAGGCTTGTAAGATGATCTGTCTACTTTTGCAGTGTATAACAAAACTATAAAAAATGGATAAAAAAATCAAACAAGTATTTTTACTTTTAATGTTTTTATTCTGTTGGTCTGAATCATTATTTGCTCAGGGTAACATGGCGGTTATTACAGGAATTGTAACCGATGAGACTAAAACAGGAGTAATTGGTGCTGCCATACAGGTAAAAAATGAATCTACAGGATTCAGTACAGGAACTGTTACAAATGAGAATGGAGAGTACACGATAAAGCAATTGCCATTAGGTGGACCATACAGTGTGACAGTCACATATGTAGGTTATGGCAGTCAGAAGAAGACAGGTTATACCTTGAATCAGGGTGATCAGCTTCGACTAGATTTTCAATTAAAGGAATCAAATGTCGTGATGCAAGCTGTCGAAGTGGTTGCTAATTCATTAAAAAATACGATTGCGACTACAGGATCGGCAACTTCTGTAACTTCACACGATTTGGAGAAACTTCCAGTTAACGGACGTAATTTTACTTCTCTTATCGATCTGTCACCATTAAGTACAGGTTCTAGCCTGTCAGGTCAGCTGGCCTCTTCTACCAACTATACTATTGATGGTATGACAGCTAAGAATCCTACATCAGGTGGTAGTACTACGAGTCGTAATGGTGTACCTTATGCCATTTCGATGGAGGCTATCCGTGAGTTTAAGGTAGTTACTAATCAGTATGATGTGACAAATGGACGTGCTGGTGGTGGTACGGTAAGTACAGTGACAAAATCAGGTACGAATACATTGCAAGGTAGTGCGTTTATATATGGACGTACTAATTGGTTGTCGAGTCCGTATGATATTCGTGGTAACAAACGTAATAATGATTTCTCGACATATCAGTTTGGTGCTTCTTTAGGAGGTGCTTTGGTAAAAGATCGTGCACATTTCTTTATTACATGGGATCATCAGTCTGATTCCCGTCCATTGTATATCGCAGATATACATAATGTAGCTGATGAGAAACGTTATGGCTTATCTACTGAAACTCGTGACCGTTTCTTGCAGATAGCCCGTGATAAATACGGAGTGTCTTCACATGCACAGTTCGGTGCTTTTGACAAGACTCAAGGTACGGATGCTGTATTCGGTCGTTTGGATTGGCAAATTAATCCGATGAATTTGTTGACTTTCACAGATAATTTCGTTAACGATAACAATAATTTAGGATTGGCAGATAATACTTCTATCTGTTTATATGAGAGTTATGGTAATGTTCATTCACTTAATAATAGTGCAATGGCTACTTTACGCTCTATGTTTGGTCCTCATGGAATTAATGAGTTGAAAGTGCAGCATCTTTATACTTTGGAACAATCAAAGCCGGGTGATGAGCTTCCTTCAGCAAATATACCCCGTGCTATTGTAGAGAAAGTAACCTCAGATATTGATGGTACTACTTATAACACAAATATTCAATTGGGTGGTCATCGTTATTGTCCTGAGAACTTTTATAATCATGTAGTTCAGTTGGTTGATAATTTCTATTATAATACCAATAAGATTAACTATACTTTTGGTATAGATATGATGTATACGCACATGAATTCACGTTATGGAAGTGAAACCAATGGACGTTTCTACTTTACAGGTCTGGATAACTTTGAGAACCTGACCCCGTATCGTTATGTACGTGAGATCTATCTGACCGACAACGATCGTGTAAAACAGAATATTTTGAATGCAGGTATATATGGCCAGTTGCAGACAAAACTGTTCCGTGGATTTGATTTGACAGCCGGTCTACGTTTGGATAATGCTACTTATTTCAATAAAGGTACGTTTAACCAGACAGTATATGATGAGCTTGGACTGCGTACAGATAATGGATTGTCGACTTTCCAGATTCAGCCTCGTGTTCAGATTTCTTGGGATATCAATGATATGCATCGTGATATTATTCGTGCCGGTGCCGGTATATTTGCTTCAGATATCAACAACTATGCGATGATTAACAATATGGTGTTTGACGGTTCGCGTACAGCATCATTGGACATCACTTTAGATCCAAAAGCAGCTAATTACCAAGAACTGCTGAATCTTATTCGTCCGGACTTTCCCTCTTATCGTAAGGATCCGTCGACAGCTCCGGGAGCAAGTTTGTTCAATAACCCGAACGTTGAGAAGTTGTCTACCATTAATATGAATGGCAAAGACTGCAAGGTTCCTACTATTTATAAGGCAAACTTATCTTATACTCACTTTTTCAGTGATCGCTTAAAGGTCAGTGTAGAAGGATATATGACTTTAGGACGCAACAATTATATGTATGTTGATCGAAATATGGTAGATAAGCCCTATTTCACCCTAGATGCAGAAGGTGGACGTGGTGTGTATGTACCTGCTGAGACGATCGATGCCGATGGTAATGCCGTTTGGACGAATGGACGTAAAACGGATAAGTTAGGTCGTGTATTGGAAATGGTTAGTGAAGGCAAGGTCAATCAGTTTGCTTTTGTTGTAGAAGGTACTTGGAGATATTTTAAGGATGGTGAACTCTCGTTCAGCTATACCTGGAATGATACTAAGGACAATACTTCTTATAATGGTAATGTAGCTAATACAGCCACTCTGTCACAGATGGTAGTAGATGATCCACGTGATTTAAGCAAGATGAGCTATTCGAACAATCAGTTCCGTCATAAAGTGGTGATCTATGGTACAGCTCCTACTTTCTGGGGCATTAGTGTCGGTGCACGTTTTTCAGGAATCGGTGGTACTCGTTATTCGTTGATCGTTAATGGAAATGTGAATGGTGATTTTGTAAATACCAATGATCTGGCTTATATTTATGATCCGAATGATGCCAATACTCCAGCTTATCTTCGCGATGGAATCAATAGCATCTTGAATAATCCTGATGTGGAGAAGAGTATGAAAGATTATATTCGCAAGAGTTTTGGTAAGGTAGCAGAGCGTAATGGTGGTGTGAACGGATTCTATGGTACGCTTGATTTACGTATTACAAAGAAGTTCAACATTTACAAAAAACAGAAGTTAGAGCTTTCTGTTGATGTCTTCAATGTTGCCAATCTTTTGAATAAGAATTGGGGAGCAGGACATACACTGGGTACGCAGAGTATCTATACTATTAAAGGCTTTGATCAGAAGAAGAAGCAGTACACATATAGGGTAAATGCCAATACAGGTATTTCAAACTTTGAAGGTACTCCTTATCAGTTCCAGATAGGTGTAAGATATGCATTTTGATGCAGTGTTTAAGTCTGAATAAGTAAATTAAATATTATCAAATAAAAATGAATACCAAAAAATTGATTTTCTCTTGTGCTTGTCTGTTGTTTGCTTTAGTAGGTCAGGCACAAACACAGGTTATTGCTCATCGTGGCTTTTGGAAGACAGAAGGATCTGCTCAGAATTCTATAACATCATTGCGTAAGGCTGCTGAGGCTAAGGTTTATGGTTCTGAATTTGACGTGCAATTGACTTCTGATGGGATGATAGTGGTCAATCATGATGATACAATAGATGGATTCAATATTGCTCAGACTCCTTATGATAAGCTGAAAGATCTGAAGCTGAAGAATGGTGAGAAGTTGTCAACATTGGCTGATTATCTTAAGGCAGGAAAGCAATTAAACGTGCAAATGATACTGGAAATCAAGCCTCATAAGACAAAAGCACAAGAAGACCAAATTACGGAGCAGACTGTCAAGATGGTGAAAGAGGCTGGCATGGAGAAGCAGGTTGAGTATATCTCATTCAGTATGAATGTGTGTGAACAGCTTGTCCGCCAGACTCCTGATTCTAAAATATCATATTTGAGAAGCGATGTAGCTCCCAAACAATTAAAAGAAAAAGGAATTAATGGTATTGACTATTATTATAAAGTCATCTGTCAACATCCAGAGTGGGTTAAAGAGGCTAAAGATCTGGGTATGAAGGTCAATGTATGGACTGTAGATGATATTGCAGACATGAAAGAAATGCTCGATTTGAATGTCGATTATATAACGACTGATGAGCCTCTGGAAGCTGCCAGCTTGATAGCAGGCAAATAAAAAGACGATGGTTGTATTCTACATAGAAATATAACATTATAGAAATAGGGATGTAATATTGCATCCCTATTTTTGTAGTGTTAAATATAAAACAGAAAAAATGAAGACGACGTTTTTTAAAAGTATTATTTTAGGACTGTTTGTGGTGGCCTTTATTTCATCTGCTTATGCAGGAAACACGGTAAAGGAGAGCAAAGAGAACAATTCTGCTGTTAATGTGTTGATAGTAGGATTGGATAATGTGGGTTCAAATTATTTTCCGGAAAGTATGATCACTGAAGAGACTGGAATTCCCCAAGACAGTATAGGTGATACATATAATCGTATCATTACCCGGAATATCATTCAGTCTAATAAGAATAAGGAATTCAAATTCATCTCTTCACAGAATCTTAAAGGTGTAGAGAATTTAATTGATAAAGTGAAATTGAATGGTAAGGATGAAGATACTTATGTTGATCTGAGCCAAATAAAAACAGAAGATTATAATAAGTTGATGACAGAGGCTCATGCTGATTATATATTGTTTCTGAATAAGCATTATCTGAAATGGCAGGAACAGCCTTTTCATACACTTTTTCATTTTGTAAGCTATTCCTTATATGATAAGAATTGCAAGGAAGTGACAAAGGGAAATAATTACTTTACTTGTATGAATCTGGAGAAGGCAGATAAGTTAGGAAAAGCTAGTTGGAAAAGTTCTTCTAAAATAGCTACAACTGTAATAAAAAGCATTGAGAAATAATACGATATACACTTTATTCTCTTAGAGATGTATAATAGCTTTAAGAGAAATTGGTTATAGCTTCGGTTGACCATAGTTGGTATGGACAACGAAGCTATTTTTTAATTTAGTATCTCATACATCTTAAATTTAGGACTCATAATATTTATTCGTCCATACGCTGCTTCAGTCTGTCAGCTACTTCCATGAGCACATCGATCATGTCAGAGGGGAGGTAGGAAAGAGCCTTGTCGATGATATTGGATGGTATCTTATAGTAAGCTTCTGCAATGGATCCGCAGATAGCAGCTTTTGTGTCAGTATCGCCACGGGTCATCACAGCCAGTCGGATGGCTTGTTCGAAAGAGTTGCTCTCTACGAAACAGCGGATGGCCCAAGGGACAGTTTCCTGGCAAATGCCATCGAAGTGTCCTTCTGATCCTATTTTCATGATGTCTTTCATAGGAGGCAGGTCGTATCCGAAATGGCGTTTCACCCATTTGCGGGTTTCCTCACGGGAGATATGACAAGTACGTAGCTCATAGATCAGGGCTGCCACACATTGTGCTCCACGAATGGCTTCTGGATGATTGTGAGAAGCAATAGCGCTCAGACGTGCCTGCCGTTTCACTTCTTCGTAGTCATCAAAGAGCCAGCCGATGGCAGAGACACGCATGGCGGCTCCATTACCGCACGAGTGGTTGGCGGGCTTGTCAGGATCGGTGAGCCATTGATGGAAATAGTTGCCGTAAGCGCCTTTAGGATTAGGATAGCGATGTCCCCAGTCACGCATTGATACACCATAGTCACGTCCGTGAAGAATAGCATCGGCAATCGCAACGGTCATTACACTGTCATCGGTATAATCGCACCGGGGCGCATCACAAAAGAATAGGAAATCGCGTTGTGGTGTTTCGTCAAATTCAAATCGTGAACCTACTATATCTCCTACAATTGCTCCTATCATAGTTTTTAGTATTTTTAGGTTAGGCGAGTGGTTGGTTCGCTTTTTCAAAGTACTTCCACCGGGAATCGAACCCGGATCAAAGGTTTAGGAAACCTCCGTTCTATCCATTGAACTATGGAAGCCCATCTTATTGGTGACAAAGTTAGCAATAAATTACTATACGGCCAATTTATTTTGCCTTAAAGTGTTCGGCTTGGCTTTGAATAAGCTCTTTGTCGTCGAAATAGTTGATTCGCATGGCACGGCGTACCTCATCCATGGTCTGTGCAGCAGCTTCGCGTGCTTCTTCAGAGCCTTTTTTCAGAATGTCATAGATAGCAGGGATATCCTGCTCAAATTCATGACGACGCTGACGAATAGGCTCGAGCATACGGTTGAGAATATTATTCAGAAGTTTCTTGCACTTCATGTCACCGATACCGCCGTGTGTGTAGGCTGCCTTTAGCTCATCGAGATTCTGGAACTCAGGCCAGAAGTCGGCAAAGTCCTGATCGGTAGAGAAGGCATCGAGATAGGTAAATACGGCATTGCCTTCTACGTGTCCTGGGTCGCTGACATTGAGGTGTGTGGGATCGGTATACATTCCCTTTACTTTCTGCCATACGGTGTCCTTATCATCGCTGAGGTAGATACAGTTGCCGAGGCTCTTGCTCATCTTCTCTTTACCGTCGGTACCGGGTAGTCGTCGTGCGGTAGCATTTTCAGGAAGCAGTATCTGTGGCTCTACGAGTACGGGAGCATAGATCTGGTTGAAACGGTTGACGAGCTCACGTGTCAGCTCAAGCATTGGCTCCTGATCTTCACCAGCTGGTACGGTAGTGGCTTTGAAGCAGGCAATATCGGCTGCCTGCGACACAGGGTAGCAGAAGAAACCGAGAGGGATGTTTGCCTCGAAGTTGCGCATACGGATTTCTGTCTTTACAGTCGGGTTGCGCTGTACACGGCTCACCGTGACGATATTCATCAGATAAGTGGTCAGTTCGGCAAGCTCAGGTATGCAGCTCTGAATGTAAAGCGTGCATTTCTCCGGGTCGAGACCGGCTGAGAGGTAGTCGAGAGCTACCTCTATGATGTTCTGACGAATTTTCTCAGGATTGTCGGCATTGTCTGTAAGGGCCTGTACATCGGCCATGAATACAAACATTTTATCGTAATCGCCTGCGTTTTGCAGTTCTACACGTCTGCGCAGACTGCCGATATAGTGTCCGAGATGGAGCTTACCGGTAGGCCGGTCTCCCGTAAGAATAATCTTTCCCATATTGTTTTCTATTATTTTTTCTATGTGTTGGTTGCAAAGTTACCGTTTTTTCAGATAAATCAAGGAGAAAACATCGGTTATTTATCTACAGATAGCAGCATACGGGCAGTTGTCGCACCGTTTAGTGTCGTCAGTAGGTGTAAAAGGAACATTGGGATTGAAGATTTCTTCAGCGAGGAGTTTATGCAGTCCATTGTCAAAATCCTGGCGTAGGGTAAGTATATTATCAATGGGCCGGCTCTCCATTTTTGGCTTTCCGTTTTTCATTATGTCCGTTTGTTCCTTTAGTTGTAGCACGGGATTGTACTCTTTCTGGTTGGCTGAGCGGATGAATAGCAGGGCAGGCCGTAGCTTGATATCGTCCGGACAGATGCCTTTGTCGTTTTTCCCCGTTTTGATTACTTTTTCCGTTTGTGCTGACTGAGAATTGGCTTTTTTCTCTTTCATACAGTCATACCAGATGTAAGAATAGAGAAAAGTCTGCAGATAGTAGTCGGAGTGTTTGTCTATATTCTTCGGGATGAAAATGTCGGCCACATCTCCAAGACTATCTTTATAGGGTGCTCCTGTCTTGTAGTCGACGATGCGGACGATGGTGTTGCCATTGTCGTCTTGATAACTGTCGAGACGGTCGATGTATCCGTGTAACTTGATAGGCGTAGTACGGCAGCCTCCTACTTCGTAACTATGTTCGTAAGAGTTTTCAAGGGAGAGAATGCGGAAGGGCGCATTTTGACTGTCGAGTTGCAAGAGGAAAGTGAGATAGCGTTCGATCACTTTTGCGTTGATAAGCTGCAGACCACTGTAGGCTGGTTCGCTGTTGGCGGTCTGTTGGGTATTACATTTCTTCAGTATGGACTCATCTGTCGAATTTTTCTTCGGGTTGAAGAAAGCATCTTCGAAAGCACGGTTGATAAAGTATCTGATAGTGAGACTATTGTTCTGTTGTCTTGAGTTGCTGTTTTTCAGCAGAGCGTTAATATTCTCAGCTGTGATCTCTTGCTGGTAATGGTTGGAGAGATGATCGTAGATAAGTTCCGCTGCTTTATGGAAAATGGTACCGAAGTGGCGTGCGTCTATCTCGTCTTCCTCTTCCTCGGGCTGTCTCAGTCCGCATACCGATTCAAAATAGAACTGCAGCGGACAGCGTAGATAGCGGTTGATGGCAGTAGGGGAGAGTTTCTCTTTCTCGCGCAGCACATCGAGTATGGTCTTGTCAGGACAATTAAAAGGTCTGTCTGACTTGGCTATTGTAGGGTGTGAGGATGGTTTCACTTTTTGGCCGGCTTCTAATACGATACGTCGTGCATTGGGATGATCGATGAGCCATTGTAGCATAAAACGGCTCATCTCTCCCTTATGACCGTCATCGGTGGCATCGTTGTAAGTGATGGTGATGTCGGTGGCACGTTGCATGAGAGAATAGAAATAGTAGGCATAGATCGCTACTTTGTTCTCTACCGTTGTGAGTCCGTACACCTTACGTAAGGTATGGGGTATGAGAGAGGAATCATCGACACCTTTTGGCAGGTTGCCTTCCGTGCAGGAGAGCAGGAGTACATGATCGAAGTCGAGATTACGCGTTTCCAGTACGCCCATGATTTGTATGCCCCGGGCCGGTTCGCCGTGGAAAGGTACAGTTGTTGATTGTATCAGTTGGTTGATCAGTCTTCGTGCCATGGCCATGGTTACCGGTTGTGGAGCGGTCATTGCGGAGGTGGAAATTTCCTTGTCGTTTATGATTCCCGGTTGATCTTTGATGGTGATCAACTGGTGGAGCCGGTTCATGAGAGTGAACATACGGTAGACTGATTCTTGCAGCAATGGATCTTTGTCGGCAGCACAATGACGGCCTATGATCTGCAGAATATCGCACAGCCAGCCGATGAGGTCGGATGAGCCGTCAGTGTTTTGAGATGGTGAGAAGAGCAGGCGCAGACCATCATAGTCGCTACCTTCAGGTATATAGTTCTTATAGAATCGGGCCTGCAAGTCGATTTCCTTTGCTACATCGTCTGCACGGTCATAGATATATCGGGCGAGAGGATGACGGAGCACATGTTTAGTCTGTTTGGCTCTGTACCAGTCGTTTCCTTTGCCGTGACCAGTCTGCTGCAGGTCGAGGAGGGCATTGACAAAGGAACTTACGGGACACTCGCGCAAGGGATAACCGGTAGTAATGTTTACTTCTCCGATATCTTTGGGTAGAGAGTGGATCACTTGGGGCAAAAGGCTCTCATCGGCCAGTACGATGGCTGTGCGGACAGCCTGACAGGGATCTTTTGGCATACGACAGTCATTGGTGTGGCTGGTAGAAGTCTGAATACAGTCACTTTTTCCACTTTGGAGCCACTCGGCGATGTAGGTGGCCTGTGCTGTCTCCGTTTTTGCTGTGGCATAGGTGATGTCTTTAGGCTGTGCCATCTGTCGATAGATCTCGTCGTAATTGAGGCCGTCTGACAGACGGTTGACCGACAGTTCGTTAGGAAACTCGTCAAGATATCGGCCGATATATCTGCCGGCATCGCTGTAGGCATGGCTTTCCATTCCTGTGGCATCACCATTGAACCGACGCAGATATTGCTCGTCATAGTCCCAGTAAAAACGTGCCTTACCAACCTTTTTCAGACGTCGGAAAAGTTCCTGTTCTACTTTCTGAAGAAGATTGAAACCGATAAATACATATTCATCGAACTGAAATTCAATATTTTCATTCTCTACCACACTGCGGTAAAGCATGCCTTCGTAGGCAAGGCTACGACTTTCCAGATCTTTGTGAAACTGCTGATAGATAGCAGGCATTTGTTTCCAGAGTTCTACAAAACGTTGTTTCAGATCAGTAGGGTTGGTATTGAGGAGATGAAAGAAGTCACTGATGCTACGTCGTTGTTCTTCACTGAGATCAGCGAAGTCAGGCCCCAGATCTTCATAGGCTTCCACATAGCGGAAGAGTTTGTCGACAGGTGCCATGTTTTTATCCACGTCATCAAAATCGGCCAGGAGCTTTTGTCCCCATCCGTAAAAGTGTCCGATGTTGTTGTTATCATCATCGTTGGGCTTCTGTCCTGTTGCCGTGCAGTAACTTTGGTAGAGCGTGAACACAAGGTCAATGTCCTGTGGGACGGTGAGGGATGAGTGGTGGCGGAACAGTTCGCTGATGGTGATATATGCTGGGCTCCATAGAGGAGCTACCATGCGTTCTTCCGCCTTGGCAGTCTGTCGTGCGGTCTCTGCCAACGCTCGGTTAAGGAAAAGAGAGGCACGCTTGTTGGGAAAGACGACAGCTACGTGGGCAAGCCCGTCGGGATGTTTGGCCAGCAAATCTTTGGCCACATATTGAAGGAATGTCTTTGTCATAATAAGTCGGTCGGAATTGTATTAATTGGGAGTTTGTCTCCCGACGGCAGGATATCCATTTCGGGAGTGACAGACGTAAGGGATAACTATTGTGGCCTTATTCCACGTCAATGATAGGCTGCTGTGTGTCACGCAGATACCATATCCGTCCTTCGACATTGGCATAGCCCATCTCACGGAGGAGGCGTATGTAGCGCTGTACTTGTGCGATATGTTGGTTTTCCTGCTTGTCGCCAGTCTTGAAGTCGATCACGAGTGTCAGTTCTTCCTTACCTTGTGTGATGACGCGGTCAGGCCGATATTCTGTCACATCACCATTAGCGAGAGGTATGAGGATAGAGCGCTCATTGATTACAGTCCAGTCGGATGTAAACCATGTTGAGGCTTCCGGCTGTGTCAGCAGACGGTTCAGATAGTCTTGCAGCTTTTCGTGGGTCATCTCCTGTCCATAGAGTGTACCATTGAAGTCGAGACGCTGTATGGCTGCCGGCAGATCATCGGGTGTGTGGATCTCTGCAAGCAGGGCATGGACGATATTGCCGGAACGAACCCATTCCAATCGGTGAAGAGTGTCTTCCTCTTCCTCGGGAGTGACAAACTGCTGACTGTCATTACTCTGACGGAAGGAAGCTCCCACTTCTCCTGTTGTGAAGGAGATAGGATGTCGGGAAATCACGGGGTCGAAAATGTTTATTTCCTGTACGGGCTCTGTCTGTGTGGCGGCAGCAAGTTGCCGGACCTTTTCTTCAGTCTTGCCGGTCTTGGTATTGTTTGAGGGTGGAACCAAATGGAAGTTGAATTCAGTCATTGTTTCACCATCGTCGTCTATCTGTGCTTGTGTCCTGACATATTCTTCCCCATCAGGATCGGCTCCGTTGTCAGGCAGAGCATCAAGTTGTTGTAGTTCTGTGAGTGTCTGGGTGATGAGTGCTGACAAGCCTTCTGATTTTTCAGGGTCAGACACCAGCTTGCCGAATACATAGAGCCGGCGGCGTGCGCGTGTGAAAGCTACATAGAGGAGATTGAGATTATCGATGATATTCATCAGATGCTCACGGTCGTAGTCTTGGCGGTAGTCGGAGAGGCGCAGCCGTGTTTTGGAGAGATCAAGTGGAATGAGTGTCAGGTCTTTGTAAGGTGCTTTCTGTTGAGCCTTTACCCATAGCTGTGAGTTAGGCTTTTCGATGTCCCAATCGCAGTAAGGTATGATGATATTGGGACTTTCCAGTCCTTTACTTTTGTGTATGGTGAGCAGTCGTATGCCGTCGGTTTCCGAACTTTGTATGGATACGCTGCAAAGGTTATCGTCCCATTCGTGTAACAGATCCTCAAGATCGGCGACGTTGTCACGTACGAATGCCTGTACCTTGTCGAAGAAGGTGCAGACATAGGCGCTTTGTTCTTCCAGCGACTGCATTTGCTGTCCATCCATTTGTCCGGAAGGATAGAGCAGTGAATAGATGCGGCGGGCCATGTCGGTGAGGGAAAGTCGCAGAAGGGCTTTGTCTCCGTTTTCTATGTCGGAAGGAAGGGTGAAGCACTCTGGACGCACCACTTGCCAAGATTTACGAAGCATTTCCCGATAGAGATTTTCCATCGGAAAAACCAGCACGCGCATGGCGTTGATCAGCGAGCAGACTACGGAGGAGGCATCCAGACGGAAAGCCTCGTCGCTTACCATATTGGGAATGACCTCGCCGATAGGATTGCCTTGATGATCGGTCAGTCTGACAGGGTGTTGCTGGAAGTAAGTGGCGAGTTTCTTGATGTTTCTGTTATCACGTACGAGTAGGGTGATATCTTTCTGTGCCACACCTTTGCTTAATAGATTGGCCAGAGTCTGCCCCACTTTCTCGTACATCACCGTGTCTTCATCTTCACCGTTCTCACTGTTCCGGTTGATTTTTATCTGTGTGATATGTACTTCTCCACTGTGGCTTCCGATGCGGTCGGGTCTTACCTTCTGCGCCACATCATGATAGATTTCGCAGATATCCGTGAGTCCTTCGGCATCGGGATAGAGTCTTTTCATTTTTTCCGTAGCTACTTTAGCAAGCAGTTTGAAAAAGATATTGTTGAAGCACACTACGTTCTCTTCCGATCGCCAGTTGGTCTCCAGTGGAGTCACTCCTACCATTTCCGGATCAAGATCCTTGTCGTGGCCTTCTCCGAGATCTTTGAGCAGGTGCCAGTCGCCTGAGCGCCAACGGTAGATGCTCTGTTTCACATCGCCTACGATCAATGAGCCGCTGTCGTGGGCTATACAGTCGCGTATGAGCACCTTAAAATTGTCCCATTGTACGGAACTGGTGTCTTGAAACTCATCGATCATGATATAGCGTATCACGCCTCCGATCTTCTCATAGATGAAGGGAGCGTCGGAGTCGCGGTTGATGAGGTCGGAAAGGAGTTTCTGTGTCTGTGAGAGAGGAAAGTTATTAGCTTCGCCATTGATGCGGTCTACCTCGTGTTTGATGCGGTCGAGTAGTCCCAGCTCGCTGAGGTGTTTGGCGGCCAGTTCGGCAGTGACGCATTTGCACACGGCTTTTTTCCGCTCATTCTCTGCTTCTTTCATCAGGTTGCGGACATTAGTCTCAAAGTCCGTGACGGTCTCTGGATTGAGAATTTCCTCTTCGCCTTTTTTCTTCTTCGTAGTTATCAGTGCCGGCTTCTGTTCATTTTCATCGTCATTTATCTGCTCGATCATCTTGTTCGACGGGAAAGGTGTGCTGTTTTGCGTACCTGAATAGACTTCCCATCCTTTTGTGAGCTTATCGAAATAGGAAATGGCGGGATTGCGGCTTTTTCCTGCGAAATGATCATTCTTGATGTTGTATTGTTCTTTGAGTTGTTCAAAGCGGTGGGCATATTCCTCCATCTTCCCATCGATCTTTTTCTTCTCTTCCTTTGAGTAGAGTGCTCGGAGCTGTGCGAGTACTCTCCGGATATTGTCCGGACTGCTGGTCTTTTTCAGGCTCTCTGCATTCTTCTGATAGAATTCACGGCTGAGGTTACGGCTAAAGTCTTTGATGCTTCCAATGACGTTCCAGTTCTTATTGTTTCTGATCTGTTCTTCCACGAAATCCATGATCCATTGGAGCAGGGCGTCACGGTCAGTCTTGGGCAACCTCTCGTCTTGTATGCTCTCGATGACATTGTCGACAGCCTGTGCGTGCACTTCGTCATCATTGAGTCCGACAGTAAGTGAGGCTGTCAGATGGAGCTCGTGTGCAAGGTTGCGTAACACGGTCTGGAAGAAGCTGTCGATGGTCTCAATGCGGAAATTGTTATAGTCGTTGAGCATGTTTTTAAGTGCGATGGTGGCACGTTTCCTGATCAACTCAGGATTGCGTAGTTCTTCAGGCACTCGTTTCTGTATTTCCGCGATAATGTCTTGACAACCCTTAAGCTCTTTCATGATGGCATAGAGTTGGGATAGGATACGCGTTTTCATCTCTTCCGTGGCCTTATTGGTGAAGGTCACAGCAAGGGTATATCGGTAGTTATCGGGATTTTTTATCAGGAGTGTGATATATTCTACGGCAAGGGTGAAAGTCTTACCACTACCGGCCGATGCCATGTAGACTGTAAGGTTGGGCTGCGGATTGGATTGCGACATAATGAGAATGTTGGCTTTTTTATTGTTGTTGATATACAAATATAGCAAATTTATGAAAGAATTTAGTGTAGGCAGCAGATATTTTTTCGTAGTTTTGCAGCAATGAATTCAATCATCATATTATGAGTATTACGATATCAGTGCATTCCGACACATGTATCCGTTGCGGCCGTTGCGCCGTTGTGTGTCCGGCTAACATCTTACAGCAGAAAGAAAAGAAGGGTGATATCACGGTCGTTGGTCCTCGCACCTGCATCCGTTGCGGTCATTGTCTTGACGTGTGTCCCACTGGCTCCATCGAGCATAGCGCGCTCGAGCCGTCTAAGTTTCACGTACTCGACTATACAAAGTTGCCGACAGCTGAGCAACTTATGGAGCTTTTCCATGCGCGTCGTTCCAACCGCTCCATGCAGGCCGACCGTCCTATCCCTGCTGAAGCTATCGCCCAGATAGAAGAGGCGGCGCGTTATGCTCCTACGGCAGCTAACAATCTCAAGGTTCATACGCATTATATCGACGACCGTGCCCGCCTGGACCGTATCATCGATTTTGTGATCGACACGCTCACCGTGGCAGGTGAGAAGATGGGTGTGATGGCCCAGTTTGAGTTCCGTCACCTTCGTCAGGTGCGCCAGGCTGGTGGCGATCCTATCATGCGCAATGGTTCGGGACTGCTCCTTTTCACCAGTGATACGGCCTGGGGAGAGCCCGACTGTAACCTGGCCTACCAGAATGCATCGTTGATGGCAGAGGTTCTCGGCATCTCACAGGTGTGGATGGGATATATGTACACTGCTATCCGCAATGCCGATGCTGAGGTTGTGGCCGATCTCTTTGAAACGAAGGAGAAAATCTGTGCTTGTATGTCGCTCGGCATCCCCGCCTTCCGTTATCCACGTTATATGGAACGGTAAGCCTTGGATGGATAAGAAACCATCGGGACATCTCGTTCTAATGGTTATGTCATAGACCGTCTTGTGCTTTTTCTAAGAGAATACAATAGAAAGGCATAAGACGGTCTTTTACATTATTATCGGATATTTGTCGGTGATAAAGTCTTGCAAAAGTCAATTTCTGATGTGTTTCTGAAGCAATATTTTAGTATTAGTCTCTTCTCTGTCCAAACTTTTTATAGGAAAGAATAGGGTAAAATAGACAGCTTTGTATAGTAAAACTATAGGATAGCCATCATTGTGTATTAAAATTTAATAAGAAAAAGAGAAAAGTTATAAGATATTGTATTATTCGATTTATCTTTGCAAGGAAAAGTATCTTTGAAAAAGAACGAATCTGTTTTTTTAAATTAATATAGTTATGAGATTAAGACAATTCTTGGTAGGTGTCTTTGTCATGGTATGCGGAGCTGCACAGGCTCAGATGCCTGACATGACGATTCCTGTCGACACGGCTGTAAGAATCGGTAAGCTCGACAACGGACTCACCTATTACATCCGTCACAACAACTGGCCTGAGCATCGTGCCAACTTCTACATCGCACAGAAGGTAGGTTCGCTCGAGGAGAATGAGAGCCAGCGTGGTCTGGCCCACTTCCTGGAGCACATGGCATTCAATGGCTCTGACAATTTCAAAGGTAACGGACTGATTGAGTGGTGCCGCTCAAAGGGTATTGAGTTCGGTGGTGACCTGAATGCTTATACAGCTATCGATCAGACGGTGTACAACATCAACAATGTGCCCACCAACTCTGTGGCTACACTCGACTCTTGTCTGCTCATCCTGCGCGACTGGTCGACGGGCCTTACACTCGATCCTAAGGAGATTGACAAGGAGCGTGGTGTGATTCATGAGGAGTGGCGTCTGCGCACATCGGCTTCCAGCCGTATGTTCGAGCGCAATCTGCCCGCTCTCTATCCCGGATCGAAGTATGGTGTGCGTTATCCTATTGGTCTGATGTCGGTGATCGACAACTTCAAGCATCAGGAGTTGGTTGACTATTATCACACATGGTATCATCCCGATCATCAGGGTATCATCGTTGTTGGTGATGTTGACGTAGACCGTACGGAGGCACAGATCAAGAAGCTCTTCGGTTCGATCAAGAATCCTGAGAATGAGCTGCCGCTTGTTGACGAGCCTGTACCCGATAACGATACAGCCATTGTCATCGTCGATAAGGATAAGGAACAGGAAAGCAGCGTCATCTCTGTGATGATGAAGCACGATGTGTTCCCCGACAGTCTGAAGCAGATGCTGCCTTATCTGATCAACGACTATGCCAAGAGCGCTGCTGTGTCGATGCTCAACGACCGTTATCAGGAGGCTGTTCAGAAGGCCGGTTGTCCTTATGTTGTGGCACAGGTGAGCGACGGACAGTATATCTACGCCAAGACAAAGGACGCTTTCGGTCTTGATGTAGTGCCCAAGGACATGTCGCAGAGCAGTGCGGCACTGAAGGCAGCCTACACCGAGTTGCGCCGTGCCGTAGAGTTTGGTTTCACTCCTACAGAGTACAAGCGCTTCCAGGACAACTATCTCTCTCAGCTTGAGAAGCAGTACAGCAACCGCGACAAGCGTACGAACCAGCAGTTCTACAGCCAGTGCGTGGGACACTTCCTCACCAACGAGCCGATGCCTTCGATCGACTTTACTTATATGGTGATGAAGCAGGTTGCTCCCAACATTCCTGTAGATCTGATCAATCAGGTGCTGCCCGAGTTGGTGACAAAGAGCGATACCAATCTTGTTGTGATCTCCTTCAACAATGAGAAGGAGGGTAATGTTTATCCTACTCCTGAGGGGCTGCTCCAGGCTATCCACGAAGCTCGCGCCGAGCAGATCAGCGCTTATGTGGACAATGTGAAGAACGAGCCTATCATGAGCGAGAAGCCCAAGGCAGGAAAGATCGTCAAGGAAGAGAAGAACGACAAGTTCGGCTATACTACGCTCACGCTGAGCAATGGTGTGAAAGTGGTTCTCAAGAAGACTGACTATAAGAAGGATCAGGTGATCATGCAGGGCTTCGGTGATGGCGGTTCGGCTCTTTATGGCCAGAAGGACTACGCCAATATCCAGGCTTTTGACGATGTAGTAGACAAGAGCAGTCTGGGTAGCTTCACTTCGACGGAGTTGCAGAAGGCTCTGGCCGGTAAGATTGCAGGCGCTACCCTTACTATGGGTGAGCGACACATGATGGTTAGTGGTTCGTCAACGCCGAAGGATGTGGAGACGATGCTTCAGCTGACTTATCTCTACTTCACACAGCTTCATAAGGACACGGCAGCCTTCCATAACATTATTGAGGGCTATAAGGTCGATCTGAAGAATCGTGAGCTCAATCCAGACATTGCCTTTGCCGATTCAGTCACCACCGCTCTCTATGGCAACGACTGGCGCAGGGCTCCGATGAAGCTCAAGGATATCACAGCTATTGATAACGACCGTATTATCGAGATGGCCAAGGAGATGACAGCTACTGCCAAGGGATGGACTTTCGAGATCATCGGTAACTTTGACAATGACTCTATCCGTCCTCTCATCTGTCAGTATCTCGGCGCCCTGCCTGCTAAGGGTAAGGTGAAGAAGGCTACCCGTATGTCGAAGATCACAACTGCGAATGTGAATAATACGTTCTGTCGCAAGATGGAGACTCCGAAAGCTAATGCTTACTTCTTCTGGCTGGATCAGAAGACTCCTTATTCTCTCGAGCAGAATATTCAGGCAAGCATGGCCGGTCAGATTCTCTCGATGGTATATCTTAAGGAGATCCGTGAGGAGGCCAGTGCAGCCTACAGCTGTGGTGCCTATGGTGCTGCTGCCCTGTCGGACGATGGTTGGCATGTAGTCCAGCTCGTTGGCGTTTGCCCGATGAAGCCAGAGAAGAAGGATGTGGCTCTGAAGATCATGGACGATGCTGCTAAAAATCTTGCAGTGAAGTGCGATGCGGAGATGCTCGACAAGGTGAAGACACTCATGCTCAAACAGCATGATACAGCCTTGAAGACAAATGGCTACTGGCTCGGTACCATTGACAGCTATATCACTACCGGTGTGGACAACCATACCGACTATGTGAAGACTATCAATGCACAGACACCGGAAACTATCTCTGCTTTCATGAAGAACTTCCTTGCTAACGGTAATACCGTAAGAGTTGTGATGCTTCCAGAGGCTCAGAAGTAAACGATAGTATTTTTACATAAACGATAACGAGATGAGGCCGCCTCAACATTGAGTTTGAGACGGCCTCATTTTGGTATGCTCGGCATGAGTATTAGCTAACG
>HF988419.1 GCA_000431975.1 Prevotella sp. CAG:924
ACTATAAATTTGCACTTGCTGCTTGAATTCGCCTGTGATCAAATAAATCCCGGAGGGTTAATAATTATTTTTTTTATTATTTTTCTGTTAATATCAATTGTGCCATATTAATAAAAGACTATCTTTGCAAATAGAAAACAAATCTATGATATCATTATCAAAATGAAACAATTTATTTCATGGCCTTCAAAGATGAAGAGGGGCGTACGGACTTGTTGTCTGACGGCAGTACTTGTTCCTGTGGCGATGCAGGCCGGGGCAGTAGTGGTCAAGACAGACATACAGCAGCAGGTCGGCGACCGTACCGTAGCGATCAGGTATTATTCACCGTCTGTTGTGCGTGTGACGGTATGGCCGGGCAGTGGTAAGATGCCGGAGAAGAAGAGCTTCTCGGTGATCATGAAGCCGGAAAAGTCTGCCCGGCATCAGGTCAGTATCGATCTGAACGAGCAGACCGGTGCGCTCTGTTTTCTTTCCGCCGAGGGCGACACATTGCTTCTTGCCGGTACGTCGGCTTTTACTCCTTGCACCCATGCTGTAGACAAGGGTAAGTATGAGGTGACGCAGACATTCCGTCTGAAGGACGATGAGGTGGTCTATGGTCTTGGTCAACTTCGCGACACGGCGATGAACTGGCGCGGACGCCACATAAGGCTATGGAATAACAACACTTATATATCCATCCCCTATATCACGAGCAACAGAGGATGGGGTCTTTACTGGGACAATGCCGGACGTTCCTTCTTTGATGATGACAGCGAGAAGGGTACCAGCTTCCGCAGTGAGGTGGCACCGATGATCGACTATTATTTTATTTATCGTGACGGAACCCAGGACGGGGTAATCGCCGGCATCCGTCAGCTCACAGGCCAGGCCACGATGTTCCCGAAGTGGACTCTCGGCTTCTGGCAGTGCCGTGAGCGCTACAAGACGAGTGACCAGCTGGCCGAGGTGCTCGACCGCTACCGCCAGCTTCACATTCCGCTTGACGGCATCGTGCAGGACTGGCAGTACTGGGGCTGCGACTCCAACTGGAACGCCATGCGTTTTCAGAATCCTTACTATATTAATAAGGTAGGCGATCCGGCATGGGCAAAATATCTGCCACAGGATCTGGCCAATCTGCCGAAGCAGCAGGAACCGCGCTTGAAGAGTCCGGAGGAGATGGTGAAATTCGTACACGACAATAATGCCCATCTGATGATCTCCATCTGGGCGAGCTTCGGTCCCTGGACAGCACAGTATAAGGAGCTGAAGGAAATGGGAGCCCTGCTGCCTTTCGTCACATGGCCCCTTAATTCGGGCACGCAGCCTTATGACGCCTTCAATCCTAAGGCGCGTGATCTTTATTGGCGCTATCTCACGCCGCTCTACCGTATGGGAATGGATGCATGGTGGACCGACTCCTCGGAGCCCGATCACTTTGAGAAGCCTGGTGACGACGACTATCTGACCTATGCCGGCTCGTGGCGCTCGGTGAAGAACGCCTTTCCCTTGGAGCACAACCGGGGCATCTATGAGCACCAGCGTGCCATGAAGGGCAACTGGAAACGCTCAATCCAGATGACGCGCAGTGGTTCGTTCGGCCTACAGCATTATGGTACGTTCTCATGGAGTGGTGACATTCAGGCATCGTGGGACGAGATGAAGAAGCAGATCCCGTCGGGTCTGAACTTCTCGCTCTGCGGTATTCCCTACTGGAACACCGACCTGGGCGGCTTCTTCCACTGGGACTACAACAACGATCCGAAGAATGTGGCCCAACAGGAGTTGCAGACGCGTTGGATAGAGTGGGGCTGCTTCCTGCCCGTGATGCGTAGTCACTCGTCGAGTCCGATGCTTCCGGAGCTGTATCAGTTCGGTCAGGAGGGCGACTGGGCCTACGATGCAATGCTCGCAGCGGTGAAGCTGCGCTATCGTCTGCTGCCTTACAGCTATTCGGCAATGGGCGATGTGATGCTCAATAGCGGTACGGTGATGCGCCCGCTGGTGATGGACTTTGCGGCAGACAGCCTGGCCTCCCGTCTTAATGACGAGTATATGTATGGCCGTTCGCTGCTTGTGCATCCGGTGACGGACCCGCTCTACACCTGGAAGGACAGCAGGAACAACGGTCATGCCATCTATCCCGATGTCCGGCAGGCAGCAGCTCCCGTGAGCGTTTATCTGCCCAAGGGAACTAAGTGGTATGACTTCTGGACCAATGAGGTGCTTGACGGCGGACAGACCGTGATGCGTCCTTGTCCGATCGACATTCTTCCGGTGTATGTGAAGGCGGGCACTGTGATGCCTTTCGGCCCGGATGTGCAGTATTCCTCGGAGAAGCCTTGGGACGATCTGGAAATCCGCGTCTATCCCGGAGCTAACGGCACCTTCACTCTGTATGAGGATGAGGGCGATGGCTACAACTATGAGAAGGGCGCCTATTCGCTGATTCGTTTTGATTATGATGACGCTACCCGTACACTGACTATTCAGCCGCGGGAAGGAAAATATAAGGGCATGCTTGCGTCGCGTCGTTTCCGTGTCGTATTGGTGAACGGCCAAAGCGGACGTGGTGACCTGCCAATGCAGGGTGCCCGTAGTGTGGAATACAAAGGTAAAAAGATTAGTGTGACGCTGTAAGGCGTCGATTGGGTGTCGGATCCGCGAGAGCGGATTACCGATCAAATGTATGAATCACTTTTATTGTTGATGTGCAAACCGGTTATCCATCGCAGTACGGATACTGTTTGCAGATGTTGAAATCCGGCGGGTAGCGTGCGTGAGCAGGCTGTCCGCCGGTTGCTTGTCAGGTTCGGGATGATGACGTTTTCTTTGTGCATTGTGCTTCGTTTTCATTATTTCTGATTATATTTGCATTTATAAAAACACCAATATCGATTATGGATTATGTCATCATTGTGGCCGGAGGACACGGCCAGCGCATGGGCAGTGATGTGCCCAAGCAATTTCTTCGTGTAGGTGGTGAACCCGTGCTGATGCACACTATCCGCCGTTTTCACGAATATGATGCGAGTCTTCAGATCATCGTGGTGCTCCCCGGTGATCAGTTTGAAACATGGAAGCAGCTCTGTGCGCAATATCAGTTTGCGGTGGGTCACCGGCTTGTGGAGGGTGGCGCTACCCGTTTTGAATCTTCACGCAACGGCCTGAAGGCCATCGCCGATGATGAGGAAGGTCTTGTGGCTTTCCATGACGGCGTGCGTCCTTTCGTCTCCTTGGAAACGATAGGCCGCTGTTTCAAGGCAGCCGACGAGGAATATGCAGCCATCCCGGTTGTGCCGGTGACGAGTACGCTGCGCTATGTCGACGGTCACGGCGGGGGTAAGAATGTGCAGCGGTCCGACTACCGTGAGGTGCAGACACCGCAGGTCTTCGATATCCAGCTGGCCAAGCAGGCTTTTCGACAGCCCTATCAGGAAGCGTTCACCGACGATGCCTCCGTCGTGGAGGCATTGGGATGTCAGGTGGCAATGGTGGAAGGCAACCGTGAGAACATCAAGCTCACAACGCCCTTCGATCTCAAGATTGCCGAGGCACTATTAGGCTAAGCGAAGTGGCAGATGCCCGGAGAGGAATCAGTGTCGTACGAAGCGGAACGTCAGAAAAAGCAGGGGGCATAAAAAAATACCGTTGCGACTTTATCATTCTGTAATTTTAAAGATCAATGACATCAGTATTAGATCAGGACATTATGTATTTGGCCGGTGTAGGGCCTGCAAAGAAAGAGATCCTTTCTTCGCAGATCAATGTCCATACCTGGAACGACCTGATCGAATACTATCCTTATAAATATGTCGACCGCTCGCGCATCTATCATATCGATGAGTTGAGCGGCGATCTGCCGTTTGTGCAGATCAAGGCCCGTATCCTCAGCTTTGAGGAGTTTGCGATGGGGCGACGTAAACGTATCATTGCCCATGTGACTGATGGGCATGGCGTGGCCGATATTGTATGGTTTCAGGGTACGCAATGGGTGTACAAGAACTATCAGGTGGGAGGCGAGTATGTCATTTTCGGCAAACCGACGGTTTTCCAGGGGCGTTATCAGTTTGCCCATCCCGAGATGGACAAGGCGGAGGACGTGAAGACCGGTGAGATGGGGTTGCAGCCATTCTATAACACCACGGAGAAGATGAAGCTCCGGGGACTTGCCTCGCAGCAGCTCTCGCGGCTCATTCACACCTTGTTGCAGAAGATTCCGCAGGGAGGCATTGTTGAGACCTTGCCTGAGGAGATCAAGACCCGTCGTCATCTCATCTCCCGCGAGGAAGCCCTCCGGCTCATCCACTATCCTAAGACGATAGGGGAGGTGCAGCATGCACAGGTAAGACTGAAGTTCGAGGAGCTGTTCTACGTACAGCTCAATATCCTGCGCTATGCCCGGGAGACCCGCCGCAAGTTTCAGGGTTATGTGTTTCCGCATGTAGGAGCGGTGTTCAACACTTTCTATCGCGATCATCTGCCTTTTGACCTTACGGGAGCGCAGAAGCGGGTGATGCACGAGATCCGCGCCGATCTGCTGACAGGACGCCAGATGAACCGTCTGCTTCAGGGCGATGTCGGTTCAGGTAAGACGCTCGTCGCCCTTATGGCCATGCTCCTGGCCATCGGCAACGGCTTCCAGGCTTGTCTGATGGCACCTACGGAGATTCTTGCCGAGCAGCATGTGGAGACATTGCGCGCCTTTCTCGGCGACATGCCCGTGCGTGTGGAGCTGCTCACCGGATTGGTGAAGGGCAAGCGGCGGCAGGAGGTGCTCGCTCGTCTGGCCAAAGGCGAGACAGATATTCTTGTCGGAACCCATGCCGTGATAGAAGACTGGGTGCATTTCCACCGGCTCGGCCTGGCCGTTATCGACGAGCAGCATAGGTTTGGCGTGGCTCAGCGTGCCAAGCTGTGGAAGAAGTCGGAGCGTCCACCCCATATCCTCGTGATGACGGCTACGCCGATACCGCGCACGCTGGCCATGACCATCTATGGCGATCTGGATGTGAGCGTGATCGATGAGCTGCCGCCCGGCCGTAAGCCTGTCGTCACGACACACCGTTACGATGTGCAGCTGGCGTCGCTCTATCAGGGCATACGCCGGCAGATACAGGAAGGCCGGCAGGTGTATATTGTCTATCCTCTGATCGAGGAGAATGAGAAGATCGATCTGAAGAATCTGGAGGACGGATATCTGCATCTCTGCGAAGTGTTCCCCGACTTGAAACTGAGCAAGGTGCATGGCAAGATGAAAGCCAAGGACAAGGAGGAGGAGATGCGCCGTTTCGTCAGTGGTGAGACACAGATCCTTGTGGCGACGACGGTGATAGAGGTGGGCGTGAATGTTCCCAACGCTTCCGTGATGGTCATTATGGAGGCTCAGCGATTCGGTCTGTCCCAGCTTCATCAGCTTCGTGGCAGGGTGGGCCGCGGAGCCGATCAGAGCTATTGTGTGCTGGTCACGCCCTATAAGTTGACGGCTGATACGCGTAAGCGTATCGATATTATGTGTGCTACCAATGACGGCTTCCGTATCGCCGAGGCTGATTTGAAACTTCGTGGTCCCGGTGATCTGGAAGGAACACAACAGAGTGGCATGGCGTTTGATCTGAAAATTGCCAACATCGCACGCGATGGGCAGATCGTGCAGATGGCCCGTGAGGAGGCACAACGCATTATCGATGGTGATCCCGAATGCGATCGCCCAGAAAATGCGTTACTGTGGAACCGGCTGAAGGAGCTTCGGAAAACACATGTCAACTGGTGGGCCATCTCGTGACATCGGGGATGATGGGAAGCTGTCAGATGACGAAAACCCGTTTATATACTAGAGTACCCAAAGGAAAGGCAACGGCGGAAAAGGTCATTTTCTTGATTTGCAAACGTTTATGACATTGATCTAAAAAACCTACATTCTGTTAAATACTGAATAAAAACTGTAAAAACAAGTGTGGGTTTGACACATTTTTGTTATATTTGCGGTGTCTTTTGATTTTTTGAGGACCTTTGTAGGGTACTCATGTAGGCGAGGATCGGTCTTTCCGCTCCTGAAATAACAAAATATTTTTGTTCGCCTGTTCGGAGACTTAAACCTGTTACGACACGGCTGAGATGGTGCCGTTCGCAAGAAACCATAAGTAGTAATGAATTTTAAGAAGACAATTAGAACATTTGCTATTACATTTGTATTGGCTATAGCTGCCGAGCCGGTCTTTGCTCAAGATCTGTTGGCCCGACAAGCTCCCGTCGACCGACGGGCGAAAAAGCTTGACTCCATAGAGGTGAAAGCTTTTGAGGCAAAAGAGAATTTTGAGACACCGGCTGCCAAGCTCTACGGCGATGAATGGAATAACACGTATGCTCACCGTGAGACGGCTCTGCCCGATTCGTTTGTCATCAACCTCCGTCATTTCTGCATGCCCACTCCTTCTCGTGTGGTGACGAGCAATTTTGGCTCGCGCTGGGGTCGCATGCATAAAGGATTGGATATCAAGGTTTATATTGGCGATACGATCCGTGCAGCCTTCACCGGCAAGGTGCGTGTGGTAGGCAATGAGCCGAGAGGTTATGGACTGTATGTCGTAATCCGTCACAACAATGGTCTGGAGACCATCTACGGACACCTCTCCAAGCAGTTGGTGCATGAGAACCAGGAGGTTCGTGTGGGTGAGCCCATCGCTTTGGGAGGCAACACCGGACGGTCAACGGGCTCGCATCTCCATTTTGAGACCCGTTTGTGCGGTGTGGCGCTCAATCCCGGTATCTTCTTCGATTTTCGCAATCAGGATGTGACGGGCGATTATTATGTGTTTAACCGACGCACTTATGAACAGGACTCAGAGGTGGCTACACGTGAGCGCGGAAAGATCGGCAACGGAGGATACACCCGTGACCTGATCGTAGGCACTCCCGGTCACAGCGAGGACAGAGGTGGAAACATCGCCTATGGCGGTGGTGAGAAGGTGTACTACAAGGTACAAAAAGGCGAGACGATCGCTTCCATTGCAGAGAAGAAGAACATCGATGCGGGAAAGATTGCACGTCTGAATGGCTTCCGCTCGAAAAATCAGCGGGTAAGAGCCGGCCAGATCATCATCATCAATATTCTGTAAGAGACAATATCCGGTTGCAGAACAGGCCGGATTGATCCATATCGCGGACGGAAGACAAAGCGTTGCTGTGTTTTCCGTCCGCATTTTGCATAGCAGGACGTGAATGCCGGTTGTGGCATGGAGTAGTTCATAGTGGATTGTTTCTTTGTGTCTTTGATTAATACGGATACGGTATTCTGCTGTTTTCACTCTGTGTTGAAGGTCGTGCAGGAGAAATGGTGTAGTTGAGAGATGCGATATTTGAAGGCTGTCGGTCGTATGTTTGCAGATTACCCGCAGAACAGATCTGGCACATGTTATCTTAAGTCAAATATATATTCTGAATGGCGACTTTCGTTGAATTTTCTTTGTCTGTTTGCTGAAGAATGCGTATTTTTGCGGCGATTATAAAAAGTATTCAGTAATGAAAAAGACCATTCTTAAAGGCTTTGCCCTCGTTGTCATGTTGATGGCAAGCTCATCCGTAAACGCTCAGATTAGTCTGGGCAATATTCTCAAATCTGTTACCGGCAAGTCGTCGACTACGACCACAAAGACGGATACAACAAATAAAAGCACTACCCAATCGGGAGCACTGGGCAGTATCCTTGGTGCTGTGACGGGTGGAAGTTCTTCTGGCAGTCTTCTTTCGGGACTTTCCTCGATCTTCTCCTCCTCAGCTGTTGCCACGAAGGATCAGATCGTCGGAACATGGACTTATGAGGAGCCTGCAGTGGTGTTCTCTTCTGATAATGTCCTTGCCAGCCTGGGCGGAAAGATGGCATCATCAGCTATCGAGAACAAGCTCCAGGAGCAACTTACCAAGTTTGGCGTTACGAAGGGTAAGATGAAGATGACGTTCGACAAAGACGGCAATTTCACACAGACCTTTGGCGGCAAGACGGTGAAAGGCACCTATACCGTTGAAGACACGAACGTAAAGCTGAAATACGGCGGAACAGTATCGCAGATCGTTGGTACAACGCAGATCGTCGACGGTGATCTGCTGATAGTGATGGACGCTTCCAAGTTGTTGGAATATGCCAAGACATTAGGCTCGCTTACGAACAACTCCACGCTTCAGGCTGCATCGTCTTTACTCGGTAATATGGACGGTATGCAGTGTGGACTGCGTTTGAAGAAATAATCTTTATTTGTAATATGTGAAAACGCCGCAAAATCTTGCGGCGTTTTTCGTTTTTTTCTTCCTTTTGCAGTATCTTTGCATCATATTATTTTATCACACTTTTAATATTTTGCTATGATTCTTTTCTTCAAGACTTCGAAAGAGAACATCATTGCCACTGAGATGGATCATCAGCCCAGTGAGCAGGAGAAGCAGGAACTTTGCTGGCTCTTTGGCGACGCCACACTTGTGGACGCCGACCATCTCGACGGCTATTTTGTAGGACCGCGTCGGGAGATGATCACGCCCTGGAGTACGAATGCCGTTGAGATCACACAGAACATGAGCCTCAGCGGCATTCAGCGTATCGAGGAGTACTTCCCCGTGAAGAGTGCGGACGCTGACCACGACCCAATGCTCCAGCGTATGTATACTGGTCTCGACCAGACGATCTTCACCGTCAATCATGAGCCCGAGCCCATCAAATATGTGGAGAATCTCGAGGAGTATAACGAGCAGGAAGGACTTGCACTCAGTCCTGAGGAAATAGAATACCTGCACAAGATAGAGAAGCAGAACGGCCGTCCGCTGACCGATTCCGAGATATTCGGCTTTGCGCAGATCAACTCCGAGCATTGTCGTCATAAGATCTTTGGCGGTACGTTCATCATCGACGGTGAGGAGCGTCCCTCATCGTTGTTTGCTCTGATCAAGAAGACGACGAAGGAGAATCCCGGAAAGATTCTGTCTGCCTATAAAGACAATGTGGCATTTGCCCAGGGCCCGATGGTTGAACAGTTTGCACCAGAGGATCAGTCGACAAGCGATTGGTTCCGTGTGAAGCCTATCGAGAGCGTGATCTCTCTGAAGGCCGAGACGCACAATTTCCCCACGACGGTAGAGCCGTTCAATGGTGCCGCTACGGGTACGGGCGGTGAGATCCGCGACCGTATGGGTGGAGGCGTCGGTTCATGGCCTATCGCCGGTACGGCAGTGTACATGACATCTTATCCCCGCCTGCATGCCAACGAGGGAGAGAGCGACACACGCGACTGGGAGAAGAAGATCGAGCCGCGCAAGTGGCTTTATCAGTCGCCTGAACAGATCCTTGTAAAGGCTTCCAACGGTGCTTCCGACTTCGGAAACAAGTTCGGGCAGCCGCTGATTGTCGGCTCATTGCTGACCTTTGAATACGCTACTTCGGACAAGGATACAACAGACGGTCAGGCTTCGTCCACCTCACAGGTATATGGCTATGACAAGGTGATCATGCTGGCTGGTGGCGTCGGTTATGGCAAGAAGCGTGACTGCTTGAAGAAGGAGCCCCAGAAGGGCAATGAGATCGTGGTGGTCGGTGGTGACAACTATCGTATCGGTCTCGGTGGCGGTTCTGTGTCGTCAGTGGATACGGGCCGTTACAGCAACGGCATTGAGTTGAACGCAGTGCAGCGCGCCAATCCTGAGATGCAGAAGCGTGCCTATAACCTCGTGCGTGCCCTTGTGGAGGAAGACACCAATCCTGTGGTCTCTATCCATGATCATGGCTCTGCCGGCCACCTCAACTGTCTTTCTGAGTTGGTAGAGGACTGTGGTGGCGAGATTGACATGACCAAGCTGCCTATCGGCGACGCTACCCTCTCAGCCAAGGAGATCATTGCCAATGAGAGTCAGGAGCGCATGGGCTTGCTCATCGATGAGAAGTATCTGGCTCATGTGCAGGCTATCGCCGATCGTGAGCGTGCGCCGATGTATGTTGTCGGCCACACGACAGGCGATGCCCACTTCAGCTTTGTACAGGCCGACGGCGTGAAGCCTTTCGACCTTGACGTGGCTCAGATGTTCGGACACTCGCCTAAGACGATCATGAAGGACGAGACTGTGCAGCATCATTATGATGATGTCACTTATACACAGGATAAGCTCGATGAGTATCTCGATGCCGTGCTGCAGCTTGAGGCCGTAGCCTGCAAGGACTGGTTGACCAATAAGGTGGACCGTTCCGTGACGGGTAAGATCGCACGTCAGCAGACACAGGGACAGATACAGCTGCCTCTCTCCGATTGTGGTGTGGTGGCACTCGACTATCGTGGCAAGCAGGGCATCGCTACTGCCCTCGGTCATGCGCCCCAGGCCGGTATGGCCGATGCGGCTGCCGGCAGTGTCCTGTCAGTGGCAGAGAGCTTGACCAATATCGTATGGGCACCGATCGCTGTCGATAAGGATCATCCTTTCCCCGTACGCAATATCAATCTCAGTGCCAACTGGATGTGGCCGTGCCGCTCACAGAAGGGCGAGGATGCACGTCTCTATGCGGGTGTGCAGGCATTGAGCGATTTCTGCTGCGCTCTGGGTCTGAATGTACCGACGGGTAAGGACTCGCTCTCTCTGAGTCAGCAGTATCCCAATGGTGATAAGATCATCGCTCCCGGAACAGTGATCGTGACCAGCGGTGCTGAGGTGAGCGACGTGCGCAAGGTGGTGAGCCCTGTGATGGTCAATGACAAGAACTCTTCACTCTATTATATTGATTTCAGCCTCTGTGAGCAGCGTCTCGGTGGTAGCGCCTTTGCTCAGACGCAAGGTAAGATCGGATCGGATGTGCCTACAGTGACCGATCCTGAATATTTCTCCGATTGCTTCAATGGCATTCAGGAGCTCATCCGTAAGGGATGGGTGATGGCCGGACATGATATCTCTGCCGGTGGTCTGATCACAACGCTGCTGGAGATGACATTCGCCAATGTAGAAGGCGGTATGCATGTCAACCTGCACGATCTGAAGAGCGACAGCGATGATCTCGTGAAGCTCCTCTTTGCAGAGAACCCCGGCGTCGTAATTCAGGTGAGCGATCAGCACAAGAAAGAGTTGCGTCAGTTCTTCGAGGAGAATGGCATCGGCTATGCGAAGATCGCTTATCCCACACCTGAGACACGTACCATCGTCGTGAAGCATGGCGACGCAGAGCATACCTTCGACATCAATAAGCTGCGCGACACATGGTTCCGCTCGTCCTACCTGCTCGACCGTGATCAGAGTATGAACGGCATGGCCCGTAAGCGTATGCTCAATTATAAGAAACAGCCATTGGAGATGCACTTCTCTTATAACTTCACGGGTAAGTTCTCGCAGTATGGACTCAATCCCGACCGTTGGAAGGAAGAGGCCCGTCCTACAGTGGGGGGTGCCGATGATGTGATGGCCAATGGCCGTCCGAAGGCAGCCATCATCCGTGAGAAGGGTACCAACGGCGACCGTGAGATGGCTTACACGCTCTGGCTTGCCGGCTTCGATGTGAAGGATGTGATGATGACCGACCTGATCTCCGGCCGTGAGACGCTCGACGAGGTGAATATGATCGTCTTCTGTGGTGGCTTCTCCAACAGCGACGTACTGGGTTCAGCTAAGGGCTGGGCAGGTGCCTTCCTTTACAACCCGAAGGCTAAGGAGGCGCTCGACCGCTTCTACGCCCGTAAGGACACGCTGAGTCTGGGTATCTGCAACGGTTGCCAGCTCATGGTGGAATTGAATCTGATCAATCCGGAGCACAAGCACCGCGCTCATCTGACACACAATGTCAGCCAGAAGTTTGAGAGTGCCTTCCTTGGACTCTCTATCCCACAGAACAACTCTGTGATGCTTGGCTCGCTGAGCGGTAATAAGCTGGGTATCTGGGTGGCTCACGGAGAGGGCCGATTCTATCTGCCTGAGCCGGAGGACCATTACAATATCGTGGCTAAGTATAATTATGCTGAATATCCCGCCAATCCCAACGGCAGCGACTATAACGTGGCTGGTATCTGCTCGGCCGATGGTCGTCATCTCGCAATGATGCCTCACCCCGAGCGTGCCATCTTCCCTTGGCAGAACGCTTGGTATCCCGCCAACCGTCGCGAGGACGATGTGACACCTTGGATCGAGGCCTTTGTCAATGCCCGCCGCTGGATAGAACAGCATAAGGCATGAGGACAACAAGTATCTATTGGCAAATGTTCACCACCTTTCTAAAGGTGGGAGCATTTACCTTAGGTGGTGGCTATGCCATGATTCCCATTATTGAGGAGGAAGTAGTGAAGAAACGCCAATGGGTGAAGGAAGAGGACTTCCTCGATCTCGTCGCCGTAGCGCAGACTTGCCCGGGTGTGTTCGCCATCAATCTCAGTACGTTCGTGGGCTATAAGCTCAGACGTACGAAGGGAGCCGTGTGCACTTCGTTGGGCTCGGCCCTCCCTTCGTTTCTGATAATCCTGCTCATCGCAATGTTCTTCCATCATTTCATGCAGTGGCACCCTGTAGCCGCAATGTTCAATGGCATCCGTCCAGCCGTGGTAGCGTTGATAGCCGCTCCGACGTTCCGAATGGCTAAGTCGGCACGGATCGGATGGGGCAACGCATGGATTCCGGTGGTATCGGCGTTGCTCATTTGGGCGCTGCATGTCAATCCAATCTGGATCATCGTGGCAGCGGGAGTAGGCGGATTTGTCTATGGTCGGATCTTTAAGGAGGGGCAGTCATGATCTTCTTGTATCTGTTTATCACATTCTTTCAGATCGGTCTCTTCGGATTTGGCGGTGGCTATGGGATGTTGTCGCTGATTCAGACGGAGACGGTGATACGCCATCATTGGCTCTCATCTGCGGAATTCACTAATATCGTGGCTATCTCTCAGATGACCCCCGGTCCTATCGGCATCAATTCTGCCACCTATTGCGGTTTTACGGCCGTTCATAATGCCGGCTATGGTTATGGAGTGTCGATTCTCGGTTCGGCCGTCGCCACATTGTCGCTTGTCTTACCATCGTTCATTCTGATGATTCTGATCAGTCGTATGTTCATGAAGTATATGAATACCCCGACAGTACAGAGCATCTTCATGGGATTACGTCCGGCCGTTGTCGGCCTGCTCGCGGCTGCTACATTGTTGCTTTGCAATGCCGAGAACTTCAGTACGCCTGCTACTGATCCGTGGACGTTCTGGATCTCTCTGGCTCTGTTCATTGCCACATTCGTAGGTACGTACTGGCTCAAGATCAATCCTATCCGTATGATCTGTTATGCCGCTTTTGCCGGTTTGGTGCTGCTTTATTAAATGTAGAAGAACTAAGAAACCACTGCACACGGATATTGATGTAGGGCATTGGCAATTTAAATCTATATAAGGCCGTCTTCAGGCTGTCCCTTTGATAGTATCGAATAACCTTTATATAAGGTATTGGTTCGTCGTACGTTGGACAGGTTGAGGACGGCCTTATTTGTTTCAGATGTGCCTTCTCCTTCGTTAAACTCTTTGAAAATATTCGTTGTAGAGAGCGGGTGGCCTCATCTCAACCATTCTTAACCATCAAAAGCTGATAGTCTCATATTTATTCCCTATCTTTGTAGGGAAATAAAAGACTAGTTCAATGAATCGCAAAGCATTATTTTTTGACATCGATGGTACGCTTGTCAGTTTCAAAACACATGTTATTCCTTCCTCGACAGTTGCAGCCTTGCAGGAGGCGCACGATCATGGTACCGGAGTGTATATAGCCACAGGACGTCCGGTTGGCTTTATCAATAATCTGGGACAGATCAAGCATCTTATCGACGGATGGCTTACCACCAATGGTGCCTATTGCTTTATTGGTGATAAGGTGGTGTGTAAACATGTGTTTCAGAAGCACGATGTTGACACGATCCTCGATTATTGTATGACACATGATGTGCCCGCCATTGTAGTGGGTGAGCATCATATTGGCGCATTCAATATGAAGCCGGAGATCGTAGAGGTGTTCGGCAAGGGCCTTGGTGTCGGTCCCGATCTGCTGAGTCCCATTGAACAGGTGCTGGAGGAGTCAGTGCTGCAGATTTCACCATTCGTCTCACCGGAGCAGGAGGCAGAGCTGATGCCCCTTCTCGAGTCAGCCAATAGTGGCCGTTGGACACCTTCGTTTGCCGATCTGACGCCTGGCGGTGCCGACAAGGGAACGGGGCTGGAAGCTATGGCGAAGGCCCTCGGCATCTCTTTGGCAGATACGATCGCCTTTGGCGACGGTGGCAATGATCTTGCCCTTATCCGTAAGGCTGGCATCGGCATAGCCATGGGCAATGCCAATCAGGTGCTTCTCGATGCTGCTGATTATATCACCACCAGTGTGGATGATGACGGCGTGATGAATGGCCTGCGCCATTTTGGTGTGATAGAATAGGGAACAGCAGATGTGGGAAAGTACGATAATGCCGGTAATATGATTGTAACATTGTTGTAATACTCTCACAATTTTTCTGTATTAACTTTGCTGCAACAATTTAAAAGAAGAAATATTTATGGACACAGACGCGAAGCGCATACTTGTTGTCGATGACGAAGAGGATCTTTGTGAGATCCTGAAATTCAATCTCGAGACAGAGGGATATATTGTGGATACAGCTTATTCTGCCGAGGAAGCCCTTGAACTCGATCTTACTCAGTATCAGTTGTTGCTGCTTGATGTGATGATGGGCGGAATGTCGGGATTCGCTATGGCCAAGAAGCTTAAGGCTGATCCTTCGACGGCCTCCATATCCATTATTTTCCTTACTGCCCGTGATACTGAGAACGACACCGTGACAGGTTTCAATCTTGGAGCAGATGATTATATCTCCAAACCGTTTTCTATCCGTGAGGTGCTTGTCCGTGTCCGTGCCGTATTGCGCCGGTCCGGCCATGCCGTTGCTGGCAAGGTGCATCAGGTGAAATATGAAGGGCTGGTTATTGATCAGGACCGCAAGACGGTGGAGATTGACGGCAAGGAAGTAGCCTTCACAAAGACGGAATACGAACTCCTGCAGCTCTTTCTCGAGGAGCCGGGTCGCGTCTTTTCCCGTCAGGAACTCATTGAGCGGGTATGGCCGAAGGATGTTCTGGTGCTCGACCGTACTGTTGATGTGAACATCACGCGTCTGCGCAAGAAGGTGGGCCCGTATGCCAAGCATATTGTCACGCGTCTTGGTTTTGGTTATTATTTTGATGCATAGCCTATGAAGTGTCTCTCTATCGGACAGCGCCTCTTCCTGAGTGTGTTGTCGGTCTTTCTGATTTTCTCTGTTTGCTTTATCGTCTTTCAGCAGTACCGCGAGAGACTCTATAAGGTGAGCATGTTGGAACAGCGTCTCATGGATTATAACGACCGCATGAATGAGTTTCTTTATCTGCCGGGGATTAAGGAACCGCTGTCAGACAAGAGGATCGACCAATATGTCCGACAACATAGCATGAAAGACCTGAGGGTGACGCTTATCAAACCGGACGGACAGGTGTTCTACGATAATGTCAATAAGGACTACGCACACATCGCTAACCACAGCAACCGTCAGGAAGTGGTGGATGCGCTGGCAAAAGGACGGGGTTCTACTGTCGAACGGAAGAGTCAGACACTTCACAGCGACTATTTTTATACGGCGTCGTACTTCCCCCGCCATCATATCATTATCCGTACTGCACTACCTTACGATGAGGATTTGTCGGAAACACTGAGGGCCGACCAGCATTTTGTGTGGTTTGCCATCATTGCCATCATCCTCCTCTCGATAGGATTGTATCGTTTTGTCCATCGGCTAGGCATCAACATCACGAAATTGAAAGTGTTCGCTTCTCGTGCCGATCATGGCGAGAGTCTCGAGACAGAGGAATTGGCTGCCTTTCCAAACGATGAACTGGGAGAGATTGCCGAACGGATTATAAAGCTCTATAAGCGACTGCAGTCGACTAGAAAGGAGCAGGATGAGCTCAAAAGGGAGTTGACGCAGAATGTGGCTCATGAACTGAAAACGCCGGTAGCCTCCATTCAGGGTTATCTGGAGACGATCCTGTCCAATCCCTCCATCAACGAGGCGACTAAGGAGATGTTCTTACGTCGCTGCCATGCTCAGAGTGAGCGTCTTACGGCCTTGCTTCACGATATCTCTACGCTTAATCGTCTTGATGATGGTGCTAGAATGATCGATTTTGATACTGTGGATATTGTATCGTTAATTGAGGAAGTGAAGAAAGACACGGCTCTACAGCTTGCCAACCGTCAGATGACATTCGATGTTTCCTTGCCTTCTTCACTGACTGTACGAGGCAACCGCTCTCTGCTTTACAGTATTTTCCGCAATCTTACGGACAATAGTATAGCCTATGCCGGTGAAGGAACGACCATCACGCTCTCCGCGAAGGAGGAGCAGACCAAGTGGCGCTTCTCGTTTGCTGACAATGGAGTAGGAGTACCACCTGAGCATCTGCCCCGCCTGTTCGAACGGTTCTATCGGGTCGACAAAGGGCGTTCGCGTAAGATGGGAGGTACGGGCCTCGGATTGGCCATTGTGAAAAATGCTGTGCTTGTGCATGACGGTGTCATTCGGGCTACTTGTCCACCAGAGGGTGGCCTGCAGTTCGTGTTCACGATCAAGAAATAAAACTTCAGCCTTAATCTACAATCTTGTTTGAGCGGCTTTCTGTTCCCGGACTTTAATATAGTCCGAAGGGAAGAGAGCCGCTTATTGCGTGTCCGATGGCTGTGTACTCATTGTGGTGGGTATTGTTTCACTGAGTGTGTCTGAATTAAGTCTACTTTCTGCAATTTTTGGTATTGCCTCGTACGGAATTCATTTGGTATTAATGTTAATCAAATTGTTTTTTGTACTTTTGTAGATATTTCTTGTAAGTCGTGTTATCTTACATGGAAGACCTTTTCTTGACGATAAGATATTCAAGGTGAGGTATATTGTTGAGGCTGACAGGCTGTATGGTTAACTCGTTATTTCGTAATTAAGGACAATGATAATGTGGAACGGATCTACGGAGAAGATGGGTGCTGAAGGTGAGATTCGGATCTCCAGCCGGTCTGTTGCGTCTGGTCCTTATAATCCTACTTACAGTTATGCCGTGATAGATACAGAGATAGGTTTGGATGATCACCGTGTGCATGACATTGGTGCGTTGCGTCACGACGGTGCGGTATTTCATAAGGTATCCAAGAGCGAGTTGATCGACTTCTTAAAAGATATCCGTTATTTGTGTGGCCACAACATCATACATCATGATATAAAATATTTGTTTGGAAGTGAGCCATGTCCCTGGATCTTGGTAGACACGCTTTATGTCTCACCGTTGCTGTTTCCCGAACGGCCGTATCACAGACTTGTGAAAGACGACAAGTTGGTAAGCGAACAGATGAACAACCCCGTAAACGATTGCGAGAAGGCAAGGGATCTGCTGATGGATGAAGTGGCACAGTGGAATACTTTGCCTTATCAGAAGCGTGTGTTGTTCGCGTCATTGTTGAAGGGTAAGCGAGAGTTTACCGGATTCTTTCAAATGGTCGAAGCAACGACAGTTGACGGCGGACTGCTGGCGTTGGTGCGCGGTACTTATCAGGGTAAGATTTGCGGACATGCGGACGTGGATATGCTGATCAGACAATATCCTTGTGAGCTGGCGTATGCTCTGGCGCTTATTGATACGACAGATTATCGTTCGGTTACGCCTGGATGGGTGTTGAAAAATTATCCGGGAGTAGAGTTCGTCATGAAGATATTGCGTCAGACGCGTTGTAGCGAGGGATGTGATTACTGTAATCAAATACTTAATGTGAAATACAACCTGAAGGCTTTCTTTGGGTATGACGCGTTTCGTACTTACGATGGTATCCCTCTTCAGGAGCAGGCGGCAAAAGCTGCGGTAGACGGCAAGTCACTGCTTGCCATATTCCCAACGGGTGGAGGTAAGTCGCTCACCTTTCAGTTGCCAGCTCTGATGCAGGGACGGGCTGTCCACGGCCTCACAGTCGTTATCTCGCCTTTGCAGTCGCTGATGAAGGATCAGGTCGACAATCTTTCTGATAGAGGCATAACGGATGCTGTGACTATTAACGGCCTGCTTGATCCTATATCGCGTGCGTTGGCAATAAAAAGAGTGCAAGACGGTGATGCGTCACTTCTGTATATTTCTCCAGAGACACTACGGTCGAAGACCATCGAGAAAATATTAACGGCTCGCAATGTCGTGAGGTTTGTGATAGACGAGGCGCATTGTTTTTCTTCATGGGGGCAGGATTTCAGAGTTGACTATCTTTATATAGGAAAGTTTATTAGAGACTACCAAAAAAGGAAGAAATGCAAGAGCCCGATACCTGTGTCGTGTTTTACGGCTACGGCCAAGCAGAAAGTGATACAGGATATCTGTGACTACTTTTACAAAACGTTGGATATCCATCTGGAGTTATTTGCCTCGACAGCTTCAAGGACCAACCTCCGCTATTCGGTGATATACACTGAGACAGCCAGTGACAAGTATCTTAAGCTCAGATCGTTGGTGTCTGAATTCAGCTGTCCCACGATCGTCTATGTATCGCGCACAAAGCGTACCATCGACCTTGCGCGCAAACTGACAGCTGACGGCATGAGGGCTTTACCATTCTACGGTAAGATGGATCGTGATGAGAAGATTTCTAATCAGGATGCCTTTATGAACGGCAGCGTACGCATTATCGTAGCAACGTCTGCATTTGGAATGGGTGTCGACAAGAAGGATGTGGGGCTTGTTGTGCATTACGACATTTCTGACTCGTTGGAAAATTATGTCCAGGAGGCCGGCAGGGCAGGGCGTGATCCCGAACTGACAGCGCGCTGTTATGTGCTTTATAATGATAATGATCTGGACAAGCATTTCATATTGTTGAATCAGACGAAATTGAGCATTAGTGAAATCCAACAGATATGGAGAGCTGTGAAGAATCTCACCAAGCAACGCATGACGGTGAGCTGCTCGGCACTGGAGATAGCGCGCTGTGCAGGATGGGATGATTCTGTGTCCGACATAGAGACACGTGTGCGGACAGCTTTGGCTACGTTGGAACAGGGTGGTTATCTGGTCAGGGGCAGCAATGTGCCCCATGTGTATGCAACAGGCATCACCGTGAAAAATATGGATGAGGCTAGAATGCGTATTTCTTCATCGGTTTTGTTCGGCCGTGACGAGGTAGAGAAAGCCGTGAGAATTATAAAGTCGCTGATATCGCAGAAAAACATCGCTAAGTCAAGAGATGCAGAGGCAGAGTCGCGTGTTGATTATCTGGCAGACATATTAGGACTGAGTAAGAACGAAGTGGTGTCTGTTGTCGAACGTATGCGCGAGGCCGGCATATTGGCTGACAGTAGGGACATATCGGCATATCTGCTTGATGCCGGCGACTCGGAGCATAGGGCAATGTCGTTGCTGCAGAGATTTGGAAGACTGGAGAGACACTTGTTAAACTGCTTGTCTGACGAGCGGCTGTACATCTCATGCAAGCAGTTAAACGATAGTGCCTTGAGCGCGGGGATAAGTACATCAAGGGAGAAGGATATACGTACCTTATTGTATTTTCTGACGGTGAAAGAATATGTGCATAAAAAGGAGGATGCCCTGCACAATATGGAATTAAGACGAGTGGCCGACAAGGAGGCGACCATGAGGCGTCTGGAGAAGCGCCTGGAGATCTGTCAGGTTGCGATAGAATGGCTGTACGGACAAGTCGCCGATAAAGGCAATGACAGGATGGAGAACAAGCCCGTGATGTTCTCAGTAGTAGCGCTCCTTAATTATATCAGACAGAAGCAGAATGCGCTTTTCAGTGAGTTGGACAATGTACAGCTCGATGATGTGGAAGAGGCTTTACTGTATCTGTCGGGGATTGGTGCGCTTAAACTTGAAGGAGGATTTCTTGTCCTTTACAATGCGATGAATATACACAGGATAAAGGACAATAAGTCGAGGTTTAAGCAGGAGGATTATCGAATGCTCAATGAGTTTTACAAACAGAAGATCCAGCAAGTGCATATCGTGGGCGAATACGCCAATCTGATGGTAAGGGACTACGATGCGGCCCTTCAGTATGTCAGGGACTATTTCCAAATGGACTATAAGAAGTTTATATTAAAATATTTCAAAGGGGAGAGGATCAATGACATGCAGCGTAACCTTACTCCCATGAAATACCAGCAGCTGTTCGGGCAGCTGTCTGAACGGCAGATGGAAATCATCTCCGATAAGGAATCGCGTTGTATTGTGGTAGCTGCCGGTCCTGGCAGTGGAAAGACGCGTGTGTTGGTTCACAAATTGGCTTCGCTACTATTACTTGAAGACGTAAAGCACGAACAGCTGCTTATGCTTACATTTTCACGAGCAGCTGCCACAGAATTTAAGCAGCGGCTGATGGAGTTGATCGGCAATGCGGCTCACTTCGTAGAGATAAAGACTTTCCATTCTTATTGCTTTGATTTGCTGGGGCGTATTGGAAATCTCGATGATGCGGATAATGTCGTTGGGCGTGCGGCTCAGATGATTATTAATGGTGAGGTTGAGCCTGCAAAGATCGGTAAGACAGTGCTGGTGATAGATGAGGCTCAGGATATGAGTGCCGATGAATATCAGCTTATAAATGCGCTGATGGATGCCAATGACGACATGCGTGTAATAGCCGTTGGAGATGACGATCAGAACATCTATGAGTTTCGGGGATCAGACTCTAAATATATGTATCTGTTGACGAAAGAATCGGGGAACCGGTTTATAGAGATGACTGAGAATTATCGTAGTGAGCGTCATCTGGTGGATTTTACGAATGACTTTTTGTTGAAGATAGGTAGAAGGATGAAGACGACGCCGATAAAATCGATGAAAGAAGAGAACGGTCTGGTCGAGGTCGTCCATTGCAGTTCTTTATATCTGTACAAGCCGCTTGTAGATGGTCTGCTGTCGCATAAGGGCAAAGGCTTGTCGTGCATACTCACCCAGACGAACGAGGAGACCGTCATGCTTGTCGCAATTCTGCGCAGGAATGGCGTAAGATGCAAGTTAATACAGTCGATGAAAGGTCTTATGTTCTGGAATATGATGGAGATAAGATACTTTATGAGATATATCAGCAGGCACATCTCCTCTCCACTGATTCAGGATGAATTATGGGAGAAAGCCAAGTTGGCCACATTTTCTGTTTATGAACGAAGCAACTGTCTGGAGTATGTGAAGCGGTGTATAGAGCTTTTTGAGCAGACTAACAAGGTAAAATATTTTAGCGATTTCAAGGAGTTCGTGTTTGAGTCCTCAGTTGAAGATTTTTGTGATGTGTCAGGTGCTGATGTTGTTGTTTCTACGATCCATAAGGCTAAAGGCTGTGAGTTTGATGATGTCTATATGCTCATTTCTGGCAATTATATGAGAGATGACTGCCTGATGCGTCGTTATTATGTGGGTATGACCAGAGCGAAGCACAGGCTTTTCATCTATACTAATGGTGACTATTTTAATAATTTGTGCGCTGACAGACATCTGATAGATAATGAGTCGTATGCCATACCTGAGGAAATAGTGCTGCAACTTTCGCATAGGGATGTGTACTTGGAGTTTTTCAGAAACCGTAAGAGCTATGTACTTGCGCTGCGCAGTGGCGATTCTCTTACTTATGATAACTACATCTTATATGATATGGTTGGTAACTCTGTGGCTAAACTATCTGTTAACATGCAGAAAACGTTGGCAGAGTGGGAGAGCAGAGGGTATGGTGTCAGATCTGCTTCAGTAAGGTTTATTGTCGCCTGGAAGCCAAAAGATGCTCCAAAGGAAGAACCCGAAATTGCTGTATTGTTGGCGGATTTGGTTCTCTCGTTGAAAAAGTGAGATGAATGCCATGCAGCAGATATCAAAGAGCATTGTAATGTAGAGGGGAAAACTTATTATTGATATTGCCACACCCTTATGGCCCGATTGTACTATCGGTCCGGACTTACTCAGAGGTTTGAAGGATTCCAGGAAAGGAGCTGGATACTATTTGCTGTTGGTATGGGATGAAATATGGCAGTTGCAGAATCATATCGTTAACGTTCTATCTGCAAGTATTTATGGATGGGTGGACTTACGTTAGATATGATTCTAATAAATAATGACCAGACCGTTAAGGGGCTCACCCCGATAAATATAGGGGAGATATGCTGCTCA
>HF988420.1 GCA_000431975.1 Prevotella sp. CAG:924
AGCCGGCGTTTAATGTTCTCTCTAAATGTGTGCGCCAGCCTCAGCGGACTTATTTGCCCATCTGAATGTCCTTGTTTGCATTTTTCAGCTGTGCTGCAATAGCAACAACAACTGCAAGTACGATCATTAATGTTACCATAATCTTTTTCCTTTCTCAAATGTTTACGTGGCCACTCATTGTGACCATTTTGTGTTGTTGTTTATTATCTTGTTATCGCTTGAATACGTTGCAAAGATAAGGCCATTTTTCTAAAGATGAGCTATTTGTGCATGATAAATACCAGAAACATGCAGAATCTTTGACTTGCGTCAAATCGTGTCAGTTGCCATTTGACGCAGGTCAATTCTTGACAGACAGATACAAAACCGGCCAGACTGCATGACAGTCTGGCCGGTCTTTATAATATAATAAGGTATATGTGCCTACTTATTCTTTTGCAGCCTTGAGTTGCTCAGCCACCTCATCATTGATGCGCTGTGCGAACTCCTCGATCTTCATAGTGGACTGCTCGCCGCCACCCTGCTTGCGCATGGCAACGGTGCCGTCGGCAGCCTCCTTCTCTCCGACGACGAGCATGTAGGGAACACGCTTGAGCTCGTTGTCACGGATCTTGCGACCGATCTTCTCGTTACGGTCATCAATGTAGGAACGCACCTCGTGCTGGTCGAAGTAAGCCTTCACCTTGGCAGCATAGTCGTTGTATTTCTCCGAGATGGGGAGGATGGCTACCTGGTCGGGTGTCAGCCAGAGTGGGAAGTGGCCGGCAGTGTGCTCGATCAGCACGGCGGTGAAGCGCTCAAGACTTCCGAAGGGTGCACGGTGGATCATCACAGGTGTCTTCTTCGTGTTGTCCTCAGCGGTATATTCGAGGTGGAAGCGTACGGGGAGGTTGTAGTCCACCTGGATGGTGCCGAGCTGCCATTTACGGCCGATGGCGTCCTTTACCATGAAGTCGAGCTTAGGACCATAGAATGCGGCCTCTCCGAGCTCCTCGTGCGCATTGATGCCTTTCTCCTTGCAGGCATCCTTGATGGCCTGCTCGCTCTCGGCCCATACCTCATCCGAACCGATATACTTCTCCTTGTCGTTAGGATCGCGGAGTGAGATCTGTGCCTCATAATCCTTGAATCCGAAGATGGTGAACACCTTCTTGATGATGTCCATCACGATCTCAAACTCAGCCTTCACCTGGTCAGGACGCACGAAGATGTGAGCGTCGTCCTGTGTGAAGTTGCGCACACGGGTCAGTCCGTGCAGCTCACCGCTCTTCTCATAGCGGAACACGCGTCCGAACTCAGAGATACGCAGAGGCAGGTCCTTGTACGAACGGGGCTTGCGTGCATACACCTCACAGTGGTGGGGGCAGTTCATCGGCTTGAGCATGTACTCCTCGTCGTCCTCGGGCGTATGGATGGGCTGGAAGCTGTCCTTGCCGTAGTGGGCATAGTGGCCGGAGGTGACATACAGATCCTTGGAACCGATGCCCGGGCAGATCACTTCCTGATAGTTGTACTTCATCTGGATGGAGCGGAGCAGTCCCTCGAGACGCAGACGGAGCTGGGTGCCCTTCGGCAGCCAGATAGGCAGTCCCTTGCCGACACGCTCGGAGAACATGAACAGTTCCATCTCCTTGCCGATCTTACGGTGGTCGCGCTTCTTGGCCTCCTCGAGCATGGCGAGATACTCGTCAAGCATCTTCTTCTTCGGGAAGGTGATGCCGTAGATACGTGTCATCTGCTCGCGCTTGGCATCGCCGCGCCAGAAGGCACCGGCGGCGCTGGTGATCTTGATGGCCTTGATGGCACCTGTCGACATGAGGTGAGGGCCACGGCAGAGGTCGGTGAAGTTGCCCTGCGTGTATGTAGAGATGGTGCCGTCCTCCAGATCCTGCTCGATGTGCTCCACCTTATATGTCTGACCGGCAGCCTTGAATTCCTCCACTGCATCGGCCTTGGAAACGTCGCGGCGTACAACGGGCTCGTCTTTCTTGGCCAGTTCCATCATCTTCTTCTCAATCTTGGGGAAATCGTTCTCCGAGATGACCTGACCCTTGGCAGGCATGACATCGTAGAAGAATCCGTTATCGATAGCGGGACCGAATCCGAACTGGATGCCGGGATAGAGCTCTTGGAGAGCCTCTGCCAGCAAGTGGGCTGAGGTGTGCCAGAAGGTGTGCTTACCCTGTTCGTCGTCAAACTTATATAGCTCAACGGTGGCATCTTCGTTGATAGGACGGTTCAATTCCACTGTCTCACCATTTACACCGCAAGATACAACGTTGCGGGCGAGAGCCGGTGAGATGCTCTCGGCGATTTGAAGACCTGTGACGCCCTGTTCGTATTCACGGACAGATCCGTCGGGAAAAGTGATTTTAACCATGCTACAAATTAGTTTTGCTTAATTGGGAGCAAAAGTAATACAAATATTTTAGATGGGATAAAAAATAATAAAAAAATAGCGTGACAGATGTTTTTGTTCATCTCTGCCACGCAATTAGCGGAAATAGGGGAGGAATTCAGCGCCGGAACCTGCGCCACAGCTTATAGCCGAGGAGGAAGGCGTCGAAGGCGTTGGCACCTATCGACAGGGCGCTTTGGATCCGCCGTGAAGGCTTAGCCGAAGCAGACAATGCCTCGGGCTTTTGAATGAGCGAGTTCCACTGCCGCTTGATCTGCTCCTCTTCCTTATGGATCTCATCACGCAACAATGTCTTTTGCTGGTGGATCTCTTCGAGCGTTTGAAAGTTTGTGGTTGTCTTCATGTCGTCAATCGTTTGATAAAAGAAAACGGACCAGCGGACGCACTATCCATTTCTTGCGGAAAGTATAGATAAGTAATAAGAGCAGAAGATAGATGGCTGCTACGATGAGGAAAGCCGATACGAGTCCGACGAGAGGCTCGAGGGCAAATACGACGGCAAAGCTGAGGAAGATACCGGTTCCCAGGAACAATACGCTGAAGATAACCATCATGGCGAGGACGGTGATGATTCTCACCGTCTTCTCCATGACGCTTAGTCTTGCATACTCGCCTTGCGTCTTTACGTAACGGCGTATCGCTTCGACGAGCTGCGCAATGGTCTCAATGTTCTGATCGGATGAAAACATTGCAGGGATTCGTTATTCTGCCGTCTCAGGAGCGGCGTCCTGAATGTCGTCAACCAGATCGTCCATTTCCTTGCGCGAAAGCTTCAGATCGTGACGCTTGCAGAAGTCGTCAACAGCCTTCGAGATCTTTGAACGTGTGTCAGTACCCTTCTCCGGGGCCAGCAGCAGGCCGGCTACCGCACCGGCAACAGCACCACCGAGAATGGCGCCAATGTAACCAATTGCTTTCATAGTTGTTCCTTTCTTTTGTTGTTGGTAAAAAATTATTTTAAGCAAATATACGACAAAAACGTCAAATGTGTGCCTTACGTCCTTATATTTTTTGTTAAATGTGTCCTTTTTCCTTGAATTAACAAAGTTTATGTGGGAGGATGACGGCCGCTTCTGATATATTTTGTAATTTCGCACACTAAGAAAATGATGAAATAATTAATACACCATATTATAATAAACGGAATTATGAAGAAATATCTGTTACTGTGTGCCACCGCTTGCATGGTGTTGTCCATGACCAGCTGTGGCTCTTCCAAAGAGAGTGCTTACAAGAAAGCATACGAGAAAGCCATGGCACAGGAGGCACAAAACCAGACGGAGCCTGCCCAGACCACGGAGCCCGTTGTCACTCCTCTTGTAGAGAAGCAGGCTGATGATGCTGATGTACAGCGCGTGAACAACGCCACCGTCCGTTCTGAGGACGTAACGCTCGTTGACGGTAGTGGCTTGAAGGCTTACTCTGTCGTCGTAGGCAGCTTCTCCCTGAAGGCCAACGCAGAAGGTCTGCAGCAGACGCTTAAGCAGGGAGGCTATGACGCACAGATCGCCTATAACTCACAGGTGAACATGTATCGTGTCATCGCCACGACCTTTGACGATAAGGCATCGGCAGTGCAGAGCCGTGACGCCATCCGTACCAGCAAGTATAACACGAAGGGCGACGCCTGGCTGCTGTACAAGAAGTAAATAATGGCACGGGTTCTCGCCATTGATTACGGCAAACGACGTACCGGCTTGGCCGTCACCGATCCGCTGCAGATCATAGGCAGCGGACTGGGGACGGTGGAGACGAAGAATCTGTTCGACTTCCTCAAGCAATATGTAGAGCGTGAGAAAGTCGAGCGGATCATTATTGGTCATCCCATACAGCCTAACGGGAAGCCCTCTGAGAATCTGGCACGCGTGGAGAATTTCGTGGGGCGATGGCGCAATGCTTGTCCGTCGGTCCCCATCGAGTATTATGACGAACGCTTCACCTCGGTGTTGGCCCACCGGGCAATCATCGACGGAGGCGTGAAGAAAAAGACGCGGCGCGAGGATAAAGGGCTTGTCGATCAGGTCAGCGCCACGATCATCCTGGAAGACTGGATGAGAAGTAAAAAATAGCATATGATTTTACCGATTTATACTTACGGTCAACCCGTATTAAGAAAGGTTGCACAGGATATCACTCCTGATTATCCCGAGTTGAAGGAGCTCATCGACAATATGTGGGAGACATTGAAGGCCAGCGACGGCATCGGTCTGGCTGCTCCGCAGGTCGGTCTGTCGATCCGTCTCGTGGTGATCGACCTTGATGTCCTCTCCGACGATCTGCCCGAATACAAGGGCTTTCGTCACGCCTATATCAACCCGCATATCGTAGAGATTGACGAGGATGCGAAGAAGGAGACGATGGAGGAGGGATGCCTCTCCATTCCCGCCATTCACGAGAGTGTGAAACGAAGCACACGCATCCATGTCACCTATCTCGACGAGCAGTTCCAGCCTCATGACGAGTGGGTGGAGGGATATCTCTCCCGTGTCATGCAGCATGAGTTCGATCATCTGGAAGGCAAGATGTTTGTCGATCGCGTCACGCCGCTCCGCAAGCAGATGATCCGCTCGAAACTGAAAGCGATCACACAAGGCAAGTTCCGGTGTAGCTATCGCACGAAGCCGGCTAAGAAATAAAGGTATTGGGACATCGTTCCCAATACCTGTTTTTTTCATTAAGACTATGTTTATGAGGCATACTCTTCGTTCCCGGGCTCTCCGCCCCTTGTTTTTCCTTACATTGTTCCTTACTTCCCTTGCGGCGCGTGCCCAGTACAATGTCGACCGGCTGATCACGTCGGGCGAGGTGGCGCTGCACTATGAGGATTATGTGTTGTCAATACAATACTTCAGCAAGGCGTTGGCGCTGAAGCCATATCTCTGGCAACCGTGGTTCGACCGTGCCGTGGCAAAGTTCTATCTTGAGGACTATGTCGGAGCGGAGGAGGATGCCTCGGAAGCCATCAATCTCAATCCTTACATCGAGGACATCTTCGACCTTCGCGCCATATCACGCATCCGCCAGCAGAAGTATCAGGAGGCGATCAGCGACTATGACCGTGCCATCCACCTGAAGCCGACGGTGATGAACTATTGGCTCAACCGTACTGTCTGCCGCATGAACCTGCAGGACTATGACCAGGCACTTGCCGACGCGGACACATTGATACAGCGGTGGTCGAAACAGCCTGCGGCCTATTCGATAAAGGCCGAGATCTATCTGCAGAAGGCCGACACCACACAGGCCGACCGCTATCTGGCCAAGACGCTGGCGCTCGATCCCTATAATGTCGACGCCTGGACGGCACGCTCTTACATCGCCCTCAACAGAAAGCAATGGCGGACGGCCGACTCCTGCCTGACCAAGGTGATCCACCTGCGCCCCAAGGTGGCGAACAATTACATCAATCGTGCCCTTGCCCGACTGAACATTAACAATCTGAGTGGGGCGATGGATGACTATGACCGTGCCATCGAGTTTGATCCGGAGAATTTCCTGGCCCACTATAACCGAGGCCTGCTGCGCGTGCAGCTGGGTGACGACAACCGTGCCATCGAGGACTTCGACTTCATCGTCAAGAAGGAACCGCAAAACTTCATGGCCATCTTCAACCGAGGCCTGCTCAATGACAAGGTGGGCAACCTGCGGGCAGCCATCCGCGACTACACGCTCGTCATCAATGAGTTCCCCAACTTCTGGACAGGCTTGCAATACCGTGCGGCGGCTTACCGCAAGCTGGGTATGACGGCGAAGGCGGAGATGGATGAGTTCCGCATCTTCAAGGCCCAGATGAACAAGCACATCGGCATCCAGCAGCGGTGGAGCAAGGCAAAGCTGAAAGCCGTGCGTAAGCGCTCGGAGATAGATCCCAATAAATACAACAATATCGTCGTGGAGGACAAGCCGGAGCAGATACAGCACGAGTACAAGAGCGAGTATCGCGGAACGGTGCAGAACCGCGACGTGGAGATCGCCATCCTGCCGATGTTCCAGCTGTCTTACTATGTCTACGACAACGGCGTGACCTCGACGGAGGCTTATGATACGCAGGTGGACCAGTTCAACCGCACCCAGCAGCCATTGCGCAAGGTCTACCTGACCTGTAACAGGAAGAAGGAAAAGCTCTCCGATACGCAGTCGAAGCAGATCTTCCAGCTGATCGACGCGCTGTCGTCCGGTCTGGGCGAGGAGAAGGATCCGAAAGTGCGGGCTGCCCTGCAGCTTCAGCGTGCCGTGGCGTATGCCGAGGCACAGAACTATGACGATGCGATAGCCGACCTGAATGACTATGTCATGCAGGCCTCGCATGCCGGCACTTCCTCAGACTACGCCCTGTCCTTGGCCTACTGGCAGCGGGCTGTCTTCCAGACGCTCCTCAACAGCTATGAGGCCTCACGCGGACAGAACATCCATCTGGGAGCCGCCCAGGCGGAAGGCGACTTTGCCGAGGCTCTGAAACTGTTGCCGAAGAACGCGTATCTCTATTACGACCGTGCCAACCTCTTCGCCCAGGAAAAGAATTACGACCGTGCCATAGAGGACTATACACGTGCGCTGCAACTCGACAATAGCCTGGCAGAGGCATACTACAACCGCGGTCTGGTCCGTATCTTTGCGGGCAAGCGCGATGCGGGCCTGCAGGATCTGTCGAAGGCCGGCGAGCTGGGCCTGTTCGATGCCTACTCGATCATCAAGCAGGAAAATCTGCAGGAACAGAAAACGGAGAAGGCAAGCAAGAAGAAATAAGGTCTCTTGTTGCTGACGCCATATAAGAAGGGTCTTGCGCAAAGGCGGTGAGTGCTTGCGCAAGACCCTTTTTCCTTTATGGCCATGAATGGAGGGGAAAAGGACTGGGATGAGTCGACAAGAAATGGCTGTGGTCATCCTTGTCCGGACTCATGCGGATAAGCATGGTGGCAGGTCCGAGCCGTGGACACCTGATAGCCGAGGATATCAGCACGGATTCGTCTGACTTTCCCATTCAGGAGAACGCGTTCGGCCGGGCGCCGGCTGCTTCCGTCCTGAGCTGCCAACAGATCGGTATCTATTGGAAAAGCCAAACAAATTTGCCCCTTTGGCCACGAAGCATGTAAAAGAGGATTCCGGACTCTCTATGCCAATGCACCGAGACTGCTTGGCGCACTGAAAGTGGCAAAAATCAAAGGGATACTTGAAGCGGAACTCAAGAAGATTGAACGCTGTCAGTTGCTCATCCTCGATGACCTGTTCCTCGTGCCGCTTGATGCCAAAGAACGTCCCATACTACTTGAAATTATTGAAGACAGGCATGAACGGAAATCCATCATCATAACCTCTCGCTACCCCTCATCCAACTGGTATGACATGATTGGTGATCCGACAATAGCCGATGCTATCCTTGACCGTATCATCCACACGGCTCATACCATAGAGCTGTATGGTGAAAGTATGCGTAAGTTAAGGTCTAAGAAAAACAGATAAAATTAAAAGGGTAAAATAAAATTGCCCTCATCACCAGGACTTTTAAAGGGGCAATCATATGATAAATAAGGTGGGCAGATTTTGTTTGGCCAAAGGGGTCAAACTTGTTTGGCTTTTCCAAATAAAAACAGTATCTTTGCCGGACCGAACTTTTGAAAGAATTAAGAATATGAAGAAAATATCTTTGCTGAGTGTATGCCTTCTCTGTTTGCTGAGCCTGTCGGCTTGGGCAGAAGTAACTCCAGTCGACACGATACCTTTCGAACTGGGTGCCGACAACCGTTTGTATGTGACAGTCTATATCAACGGGCAGGACGACCGCCCCCTGCGCTTTGTGCTGGACACGGGAGCGACGGATGTGGTGCTCAATTCCAATTCGCCGCGCACCGAAGGGCTGGCTGCCTTTACGGGAAGTGAGGAGAACAATAGCGCCAATTCGGTGGAAACCATTCCTTCCACAGAGTCCTCTCAGGTGGTGAGGATGGGCAGCCGGGCCATTTCCGGCTTGGAACTGGTAGCTATTCCTTTTCCGCCCGATGCCTGGGACGGTGTGCTGGGGCTGTCTTATCTGAGGAACTTTGATGTCCGTATTGATTATCGGCGGAAATCCATCTTCCTGTATGAATTGGGCGACGGGCAGAAGGCGGCATCGGACAAGGCTGTCAGGCTGAAGATGGACTATCGTCTGGGAGATCCTGGAGATCCTGGAGTGCCGGTCGTTCCGGTTGGCGTGCGTGTCGGCGGAGTGGATTATCTGGTGTCGGTAGAGGTGGATACCGGTTCCGACCGTGTGTTCGATCTCAATACACCTTTCGTCCGTCACAACAGCCTGCTGGGCACACAGAAACCATTTGCCATCTCGCGCATAGCCGGTACGGTGAAGGACGGCGATGAACTTCAGAATGTGTACTTCGATTCGGTAACACTGGGAGATTCATTGACTTTGCCTCGCATACCCGGTGCCTTTTCTACGGTGACAACGGGTGTACAGGCCAGTGACGCGATGGACGGCGTGTTGGGCAACAACTTCCTGCAACGTTTCAACCAACTCTATGACTTCAAGAACAATTATCTCTATCTGGAGGTGAACGACCGGCTCTACACTCCTTTCTATGACTTTCTGGTTCGTTGAACAGAAAATTCACATTCTTGTAATGCTTCGTACATATCCTTGACGCAGGTTGTGCACATCCTTGTGACAGGAAAACTACAAACAGAGTGTATCAGTTCTCTTTCAGTATCTTCATCGCCACGTCCATGTATCGTGTGATGTCGGTTGTAAGCTCGCGGTTGTACACGTCGCAACGTTTGCGGCCCAGTCGTACGACGATGGCATCCAGCTGGGGTATGGCAATGATGTACTGCCCCAGCATGCCGCGCAGGTAGGGACAGCGCATGCCGTGATAGTCCATGACCCATGTCTGGAAGCCGTAGTAGCTGAGCGTGTCCTTGCCCCATTGGTCTTTCAGGTAGGAGGCGGGGCGCATCAGTTCGTCCATGTAGGCTTCGGATACCAGTTGCCGGCCCTGCCAGTTGCCGCGGTGCAGCAAGAGGCGGGCAAAACGAGCCACGTCGCGCGCCGTGGTGTGGAAGCAGCAGAAAGCCTTCTCGTCGCCGTCTTCCTTGTCCAGCAGCCAGTAGGCATCGTGTTCGGCCTGCATCGGTTTCCAGAGTTTCTCTTCGGCATAGTCGCTCAATGTCTGCCCCGTGGCGGCCTCGATGACGAAGGCCAGCAGTTGCGTCTCGCCGCTACGGTAGGAGTATTGCACGCCGGGCTGGTCAACTACATCCAAACCGGTTACCAGCTCGTAAAGGTCGTTGCCATAATAACCGTGCGTCGTGACGGAGAAGAGTGAAGCATACGCCTCGTCCCACGCCATGCCGCCGCTCATGGTGAGCAGGTGGCGCAGTGTGACGTCGGCCTGCATTCCTTTCGTATAGGTGGGAATATAGCGCGACACGGGGTCATCCAAGCTGTGTATTTTCCCTTCATCGAAGGCGATGCCTGCCAGTAGTCCCACGATGGTCTTCGTGGCAGAATAGATGTTCGAGGTCAGGGTGTCGTTCCATTTGTCGCGGTAGCTTTCGAAGACGATGCTGTCATGACGGATGATGAGGAACGATACGGTGTGCAGGCTGTCCAGATAGCGGGCATCCTCCTCCGTCAGTTGGTAGCGGTTGTAGTCGGCAGCGAGGGGCCAGTGCCAAACGTTGTCGGGATTGTGGTGTACCGTGTGGCGGTGGAAGGTTTCGAGGTCGTCGATGACGGGCATCCAGTGGATGAGTGCCTGGCGGGCATAGTAGGGCAGGGAGGCATAGACAATGGCAAGTACTGCTGCCAGGGCGATGAGCAGGCGGAGGATATTTTTCTTCTTTGTTTTCATAGACTTTAAATCATTTCATCACATAAGATAGGTTGATATTCAGATAAGGAATTGCGTGTCCTCTGTGGTGATTGCAAAGATACTTTTTTTCTTTCATCCGTTGTACGGAAAGAGCAGTGTAAATACACTTCCTTTACCGGGACAGGAACGGACATCGATGCTGCCGCTGTGTTGGTGCATAATCTGGCGGGTCAGTGTGAGGCCGATGCCCGAACCGCCGGGCTTGGTGGTGAAGAAGGGAACAAAGATGTGTTCCTGTACCTCGGGTTCGATGCCCGTACCGTCGTCTGTCACACGGAGGAAGATGCGGCCCGTGGAGGTAACACCTGCCGAGAGGGTGATACAACGGGCTTCGTTCTCGCGGGCATTCTTGATCAGATTGATGAGTATCTGCTCCATTTGTCCCTTGTTGGCCAGGAGGCGGAGCGGGGCAGGGGCGCTGTGAGGTACAGGTCATATTCCATGCCCGACAGGGCCAGTTGCGTACCTTCTTCCTGCCTGTGTACCTGTATCACATGGAGCGAGCCGGGACGCAGGTCGCGCAGCAACTGCGGCAGGTCGGGATGGAAGAAACGGAGGTCGTCCACGGTCTTAGGTGCCTTCAGTGCCTAGGTGTGTTCCTGCTGTTCGTCTACGGCGGAGGCCAGCAGGCGGGTGGCGGCCTCGTTCTTCCACTCGATGTTGGCTTTTCCATCTATGATAAGGTTCTGTATCTTGAATATGCCCTGGCAAGGGAGCATAATGCTCAATGGCAAGG
>HF988421.1 GCA_000431975.1 Prevotella sp. CAG:924
CGGACTGGCCCAGGCGTTCATCCTCGGCGAGGAGTTCATCGGCAACGACAGCGTCTGCCTTGTCCTGGGCGACAACATCTTCCACGGTGCCGGCTTCACGGCCCTGTTGAGAAACAGCGTGGCCAATGCCGAGCAGGAGGGGAAGGCCACGGTGTTCGGCTACTATGTGAACGATCCGGAACGCTATGGCGTGGCAGAGTTTGACGCTGACGGCAACTGCCTGAGCATCGAGGAGAAGCCGGCCCATCCCAAGAGCAACTATGCCGTCGTGGGTCTTTACTTCTATCCCAACTCGGTGGTGGAGATAGCCAAGAACATCAAGCCGTCGGCGCGCGGAGAGCTGGAGATCACGTCGGTGAACCAGGAATACCTGCAGCAGGGCCGGCTGAAGGTGGAGACCTTGCAGCGCGGCTTCGCCTGGCTCGATACCGGCACGCACGACTCGCTGTCGGAGGCCAGCACCTTCATAGAGGTGATAGAGAAGCGGCAGGGCCTGAAGATCGCCTGTCTGGAGGAGATCGCCTACACGCACGGATGGATCACGAAAGAGCAGCTCATCGAGGATGCCAAGCCGATGCTGAAAAACAATTACGGTCAGTATCTGATGGATCTGGCCGAGGGAAAATAGAACGACAATCATGCAGAAACAGGATTTACGCATCATATTCATGGGTACCCCGGAGTTTGCGGTGGGTACCCTCAGCCGTCTGGTGGAAGGCGGCTACAATGTAGTGGCTGTCGTGACACAGCCGGATAAGCCGGTGGGCCGTCATCAGGACGTGCTGCAGCCGTCGGAAGTGAAGAAATACGCTGTTGCCCATGGCCTGCCCGTGCTCCAGCCGGTGAAGATGAAGGATCCGGCCTTCGTGGAAGAACTGGCCTCCTACAAAGCCGACTTGCAGGTGGTCGTCGCCTTCCGCATGCTGCCGGAGGTGGTATGGGCGATGCCCCGGTTGGGCACGTTCAATGTCCATGCTGCCCTGCTGCCGCAGTATCGTGGTGCGGCGCCCATCAACTGGGCTGTCATCAACGGAGAGAAGGAGACTGGCGTGACCACCTTCTTTCTTGACCACGACATCGACACGGGCCGCATCATCCTGCAGAAGCATTTCCCCATTCCCGCGGAAGCCAATGTGGAATATGTCTACGACGGACTGATGAGGCTCGGAGCCGACGCCGCCATCGAGACGGTGGATAAGGTGCTGGCCCTTGACGACAGTGAGGGCCAGGCGTCTTACGACCAGATAGAGACGATCCCACAGGATGACCTCATCGCCGAGATGGCCAAGGCCAAGGGCATCGCGCCGTCAGAGATCGTGCTCCATGGCGCCCCCAAGATCTTCAAGGATACCTGTCGGATCGACTGGAACCGGACAGCCCAGCAGGTGCACGACTTCATCCGTGGCCTCTCTCCCTATCCCGGAGCATGGACCACTCTCAGCCGGGAGGACGACAAGGCCGTGGTGGTGAAGATCTTCCGCTCGCACATCGAGGATCTCTCCGGGGAAGCGGCTTGCCGTCCCGGCGATGTGATCGCTTCCCGCGGTACGCTTGCCATTGCCTGTGCCGACACGTTGCTGTACATAGACGAGCTTCAGATGGCAGGCAAGAAGCGGATGGACGTGAAGTCGTTCCTGAACGGTGTGCGCAATATCGGTGAGTATCAGGTAGTGGACGAATAAATAAATACATCGCCTGAAGTGTTTCCATGAGCCGTGGGGCCATCTGCCGCCCGTGGATGTAATCATAAGAATATGCGCTATTTAGCTACGATACGTTTTGACGGCACCGCCTATCATGGCTGGCAGATCCAGCCCAACGGCATGTCGATACAGGAGAAGGTGCAGCAGTGCCTCTCCCTTCTGCTCCGCCAGCCCGTAGAGGTGGTAGGCGCCGGCCGTACCGATGCCGGTGTGCACGCCCGTGAGCTGCCCTGTCATTTTGACTATCCGCAGGCTTCCCCCGCCTCGGAGGAGGGGCAGGACAGCGCCTCGTGTGAGGAAGAGGCGTTAGACACCGCACAGCTCTGCTACCGGCTCAACCGCGTCCTGCCGGCAGACATCAGTTGCACGCGGATCAGCCGGGTGGCCGACGATCTCCACGCCCGTTTCTCTGCCAGGCGGCGCACCTACCGCTACTTCATCCATACGGAGAAGGACCCCTTTGAGCGCCATTTCTCTGTCGAGACGCACTGGCCGCTCGATTTCGACCTCATGAATGAGGGGGCGCAATGGCTGACGACGGTGAAGGACTTCCGTGCGTTCTGCAAGGCTGGTGCCGACGTGAAGACGACGCTGTGCGAGGTCTATGCGGCGAGGTGGGTGCAGACCGGCGACCACGACTACTATTTCGAGATAGCGGCCAACCGGTTTCTCCGCAACATGGTGCGGGCAACGGTGGGCACGCTGATGGAGCTGGGACGCCATCGCATCACGCTGGAGCAGTTGAAGGACATCGTGCTCCGGGGCAGCCGCAGCGATGCCGGAGAGTCGATGCCGGCGAAGGGACTGTTCCTGTGGAGCGTGGAATATTGACTCCCAACCGGGTACATCCGATTGAGATGAGGCCGTCGGGAAGTCGGAGGACATGGACGTGTCTGAACCGACGGCGGATGGCAGGCTGCACGAAGGAGTTGCGGCCTGCCGTGTCGTGTGGTGATCAGTAACTCATTTTTAGACCAATTAAAACATATCTTTCAGGATAAATCATCATGTGGTTGATATTAGCATTCTTATCTGCCGCCTTGCTCGGCTTCTACGATTCGTTTAAGAAAAAGTCGCTGACGGGCAATGCCGTCATCCCTGTATTGCTTCTCAATACGGTGTTCTCTTCCTTGATCTTCCTTCCGCTCATCATCCTGTCGGCGACGACCGACGTGCTCGATGGGTCGATCTTCCATGTCGCTTCCGGCGGATGGGAGACACACAAGTATATCTTGTTGAAGAGCTGCATCGTGCTGTCCAGCTGGCTTCTGGGCTATTTCGGAATGAAGCATCTGCCCCTCACCCTTGTCGGACCGATCAATGCCACGCGTCCGGTGATGACCCTTGTCGGCGCCATGCTGGTCTATGGCGAGATGCTCAACGGCTGGCAATGGGCGGGTGTGGCCCTGGCAGTCACCTCTTTCTTCCTCTTGTCGCTGTCGGGCAAGAAGGAGGGCATCCGGTTTGCGCACAACCGGTGGATCTGGGCGATCATAGGGGCCGCCGTCCTGGGTGCCGTCTCCGGCCTTTACGACAAATATCTGATGGCCTCGCCGGCAGACGGTGGCGTGGGACTCGACCGCATGGCCGTGCAGAGCTGGTATAACATCTATCAGATGGGCATGATGATCGCCATGCTCCTGCTGCTGTGGATGCCTGTCCGGCATAAGACGACACCTTTTCATTGGAACTGGGCGATCATCGGCATCAGCATCTTTCTTTGTGCTGCCGACTTCGTCTATTTCTATGCCCTCAGCCTTCCCGGCGCGATGATCTCCATCGTCTCGATGGTCCGCCGCGGCTCCGTGCTGGTGAGCTTCGGCTTCGGTGCCCTCGTCTTCAAGGAGCACAACCTTAAGGCCAAGGCCATCGACCTGGCACTGGTACTGTTGGGAATGGTGTGCCTGTATATCGGAAGCCGCTGAACGGGATAATTCGTCTGAGGAGCATACCCTATCGTTGAAGTTAAAAATATGATAAAACTTTTGAGGATTGAAACTTAATATGTATCTTTGCAGTTAAAGTGTAATAATAAGGACTATGTCGAATAATATTTTTCACGGATTGGGTATCGCCCTCATCACTCCGTTTACAGACTCTGGTGAAGTAGACTATCCGGCGCTGAAGCGTCTGTTAGAGTATCAATTGGACAACGGCGCAGACTTTCTTTGCATCTTGGCAACGACGGCCGAGACCCCTTGTCTGACCCGTGAGGAGAAGGATAAGATCACGGCTCTCGTCAAGGAAGTTGTAAAAGGCCGCATTCCGATCTTGAAATATTGCGGAGGCAACAACACGGCCGCCGTCATCGAGGAGATGAAGTCGACCGACTGGACGGGTATTGACGGTATCCTTTCGATCTGTCCTTATTATAATAAGCCTTCTCAGGAAGGACTCTATCAGCATTTCAAGGCCATCGCCGCCGAGAGTCCGTTGCCCCTCGTGCTCTATAACGTGCCGGGCCGTACAGGCGTGAACATGAAGGCGGAGACCACCGTGCGTCTTGCCAAGGACTGTCCCAACATCGTTGCCATCAAGGAGGCGTCGGGAAGCCTGGAGCAGGTGGACGAGATCATCAAGAACAAGCCCGACGGCTTTGAGGTGATCAGTGGTGACGACGCTCTCACGTCCCCGATGATAGCCAGTGGCGCGGTGGGTGTGATCTCGGTGATCGGCAATGCCCTTCCCAAGGAGTTCTCACGGATGATCCGTCTGGAGTTCAACGGCGAATATGAGCCGGCACGCAAGATCCATCATAAGTTCACCGAGCTTTACAGCCTTCTCTTCGTCGACGGCAATCCTGCCGGTGTGAAGGCCCTGCTCAACGACATGGGCATGATCGAGAACCGTCTGCGCCTTCCCCTCGTACCGACAAAGATCGAGACGAAGCAGAAGATGGCGGAGATTCTTCATTCTTTCCGATTCTGAATCAAAATCACACAATCAACCGATAATCATTAAAAAGCCCGGAGCATCGCTGATGCCCCGGGCCTTTTCGTTTCTTACTTCTTGATCTGAGGTGTCGTTATTCGTAGCGTATGGCTTCGATGGGATCGAGGCGTGCGGCCTTCTTGGCAGGATACCATCCGAAGAACACACCGGTGAAGGTGCAGACGGCGAAGCTCATGATGATGCTCCAGGGCTGTATGTAGATGGGCCAGTGGGCGATGAACTTTACGGCATAGGACGATCCGATGCCGAGCAGTACGCCGATGATGCCTCCCGTGACGCTCAGCATCACCGCCTCGATGAGGAACTGGTTGAGGATGTCGATGCCGCGGGCGCCGACGCTCATGCGGAGACCGATCTCACGCGTGCGCTCTGTCACGCTCACATACATGATGTTCATGATGCCGATGCCGCCGACGATGAGCGAGATGCCTGCCACACATCCCAGCAGGATCGTCATCATGTCGGTCGTTGAGTTCATCATAGACGAGAGCTCTTCCTGTGAGCGGATGTTGAAGTCGTCCTCATCGGCCTCCGTCGTGTCGGTGGCGTCTTTCAGCTTATGGGTCTTCCGCAGGATGGAGGTGATCTGGGCTACGGCCTTGTCGGTCAGATCCTCCGTGAGGGCGGAGCAGACGATGCCGCCCAGATAAGTCTGTGCGAGGATACGCTTCATCACGGTGGTGTAGGGAGCCAGTACGAGGTCGTCCTGGTCCATGCCCATGGAGTTGTAGCCTTTCTTCTTCAATACTCCCACCACACGGAAGGGAATGGAGTTGAAACGCACCACCTTGCCCACCGGGTCACTGCCGTCGGGGAACAGATAGTCGACCACCGTCTGACCAAGGATGCACACCTTGGCGCTCGTCTTGATGTCCTGCTCGGTGAACATCTCGCCGTCGGCGACAGTGAGCTGTCGGATTTCCAGATAGTCTTGATTGACGCCATAGATCGTTGACTGCTCGTTGTTGGAGCCGTAGATCCATTGGCCGCTGCTCGTCACGGTGGGCGAGATGGCCTTGATATAGTTGCACTCGTCCTTGATACTGGTGAAGTCGGTCAGCTTCAGCGTCTCCATGGAGGAGGCGTCCTGGCGCACGCCTCCCCGCATGTCGGCTCCCGGCGAGATCATGATCATGTTGGAGCCCATCTCGGCGATGTTGGCCTGGATGCTGCGCTTCGATCCCTGGCCGATGGCGAGCATCGTGATCACCGAGGCTACGCCGATGATGATGCCGAGGGCCGTGAGGAACGACCGCATCTTGTTGGCCGCGATGGCACGAAGGGCGATCTTGAAAAGATTGGTATAGTTCATAGCTTATTCGTCTGATGAAGGAGGCAGGGCGGCGAGTCCTTCGGCCGCCGACTGCACATTGTAGTTGATTTCATCGCTGATCACGTGTCCGTCGCGCAGCTGGATGTTGCGCGAGGAGTAGTGGGCGATATCGGGGTTGTGGGTGACGAAGATGATCGTGCGTCCCTCGGCATGGAGCTTCTGGAACAGCACGAGGATCTCGAAGCTGGTGCGCGTGTCGAGATTGCCGGTAGCCTCGTCGGCGAGGATCACGGCAGGGTCGTTGACCAGGGCGCGCGCGATGGCCACACGCTGCATCTGTCCGCCTGACATCTGATTGCTCTTGTGGTAGAGCCGCTCACCGAGGCCGACGGCCATGAGGGCGTTGATGGCCCGCTGCTTCCGTTCGGCAGTAGAGATGTCGGGACGGTACATCAGGGGCAGCTCGACATTCTCCACGCTCGTGGTCTTCGGCAGCAGGTTGTAGTTCTGGAAGATGAAGCCGATCTTACGGTTGCGGAGGATGGCGCGCTGTGAATTGGACATCTTACGTACTGATACGCCGTCGAGATAGTATTCGCCGCTCGAGGGGGTGTCGAGGCAGCCCAGCTGGTTGAGCAGCGTCGACTTGCCTGAGCCCGACTTACCCATGATGGTGACAAACTCGCCCTCGTAGATCTTGAAGGAGATGCCGCGGAGCGCATGCACCGTCTCGTCGCCCACCATGAAGTCGCGGCGGACATCGTCGAGCTCGATGACAACCTTGCGGCTGTCGCCTCCTGTCTCCGACGGGTCGGCCTCGCCGGGTTGGGGACGGGTGTATATCTTTCTATGATTGTTTGCTTCTGTCATAGCTGATTTCCTCTCATGTTTATTTCTTGTCGTTCTTGTGGGGACCGGGAGCAAACGGACTGGACTCACCTCCGGAGGGTGCGTCGGCCGGCTCGTCAGGGGTCGTCACCTTCAGTTCGGAAATGATCTGTTGTCCCGATTTCAGGCCGCTCAGGATCTGTGTGTGCGTGCCGTCGGTCATGCCGATGCTGACGGGGATGGCCTTTACCGTATTGCCTTCCACCACCCATACTTTGTTCTTGCCGTTGCAGTCGACGATCTTCTTGGAGCCGACGGTCTCCTTGGTCGGCGTGAAGCGCAGGGCCTTGTTGGTCACGCTGAGCACGCCGCTCTTCTCGGCCGTGAAGATCGTCACGCTGGCCGTGAGGCCCGGCTTCAGCTTCAGGTCGTCGTTGGGAGCGGTGATGACCACCTTGTAGGTGACCACATTGTTGGAGGTCGTCGATTTCAGACGCACCTGCTTGACGGTTCCCTCGAAGACATCGTCGGGATAGGCGTCGACGGTGAAGGTGACATGCTCTCCCTCAGACACGCCGCTGATGTCCGCCTCGTCGACATCGGCGATCACCTCCATGTCCTTCAGGTCTTGTGCGATGATGAAGAGCTGAGGGGTGTTGAAGCTGGCAGCGACGGTCTGGCCTTCCGACACACTCTTCGAGAGCACGATACCGTCGATGGGCGAGGTGATGGTGGCATATCCGATGTTGGTCTGTGCGGTGCTCACCTGCTGCTGTGCGGAGATGATGGCCTGCTTGCCGGTGGCCACCTGGTCGATGGCCTGCTTGTAGGTGAGGTAGGCGTTCTCATAGTCGTCGGCCGATACCAGTCCTTTCTTGTAGAGCGTCTGGTAGCGCTTGTAGTTGGCGGTCTGGTATTTCAGGTTGGCTTGGTAGCTCTGGAGGTTGGCCCGCGCCGATGCCAGCTCGGCCTTGGCGGAGTTCAGGGTAGCGTTGAGGTTCGACTTGTCGAGCTCGGCCAGGAGCTGTCCCTTCTTCACATAGCTGTTGTAGTCTACGTAGATCTTGCTCACGATACCGGAGATCTGGGTACCGACGGTATCGCAGATAACGGGTTCTACCGTACCGGTGGCAGTGATGCTGTTCTGGATGGTGGCGGGACCTACCTTCTCAAACGAGAAGCTCACTTCCTCTTTCGTTCCTGAACAGCGGGAGAGCAGCCATCCGGCAATGGCCAGTACAACGAGAACGATGACGATGTACCATACTTTGCTAATCTTCTTGATTTTCATCTTATTGTTATTTTTTTATTGGTTTTCGTTGATCGTATGTGTATAAACACAAAATCCCTTACCATCGCAAATCTGATATTGCAACGGATAAGGGTTATACGATTGATATTGCTTGGATTATGTTGCCGACGGGCGGCAGCCCCTGTCGATGGGGCGGAGAAATGGTCACGCTGGCCGTAGGATCAATTGTCTTGTATGTTATTCTGTTGTTGCCGACGTGACGCTGTAGGGAAGAAGTCCTTTCACAAGGACCCTAGGATAAATGTATCTTCCTTGATGAACTATTCTTTTTCGATGCCATGTTCTCAAAGAAGTGTCTGTATATTCTTATTTGAGCACTCCTGTCTGGTAGAAGTTAAGGAGGTCGATATTCAGGATGGTGAGGTATTTGGCCTGCAACTCAGCCTGCTGGGCCGTGAGGAGGTTCACCTTACCGGTCATGAGCTCTACGATGTTCTTCAGACCGAGGTCAAACTGCTCGCTGAGGAGCTCGTAGCTGGCTTGGTTGCTTTCCACGTTTTTCTTGGCAGCCTTGAACTGGTCCTGGTTGTTCTCCGCCTGAAGCCAATAGTTCTCGATGGTAGAGTAGAGGGTGGTGCGTTCGTTCTGAAGATCGAGAAGGGAGCTCTGCTTCGACAGCATGGCTTTGTTGACGGCTGTTTTCGTCGACCGGTTGTCGAAGATGGGGATGGAGAGGGTCAGACCGGCACCCATGGTGAAGTTGGTCTTCATCTGGTTACCCCACGTGCGGTCGTTCATGGAAGTGGTGGAGGTGCTGGCTGCAGCATTGGCCGACAGTGTAGGCATCCATCCTGCCTTTGCGATTTTGATGTTCAGATCGCTCTGGTCGATGGCATTCTGGTAGGCCTTGATCTCCGGACGGTTCTCCAGTGCTGCCTCATAGACGCTGTTGAGGGCGGGGATGGCACGGAGTGCCAGTTCGTCGGACGATTCGGGGACAACGATGTCGAAATCCTCATTGGTGAGCTCCAGTATCTGTTTCAGCTGGCGCTTGTAGTCTTTCACCTGTGTCTGTGCTGAGACAATGTTATATTCATCTTGTGCACGCTGGGCGGTGAGTTGTGCCAGGTCGGCCTTGCTCATCTTGCCTACCTTATACATTTCCATTCCCCGCTGCTCATTCTTCTGCGAGGCTTTCAGACTCTCCTGATTCACCTTCACGGCTTCTGTGAGGTAGAGGATCTGGACATAGTACTGTACGATCTGTTCCTGGATGGTGCGGGCCTGCGAGGCAGAGTCGAGGGCAGCGCGCTCTTCGGCGAGTTTGTTCAGCTTCACCGTGTTGTGGTTCTTGTTGCCGTCCCAGACTGTCCACTGTGCTCCGATGCTGTAGGAGCCGTTATAGTAGGTCTTGTCGATGGACACACGTGAATATCCGTCAGATCCCACACCACTTTCTACCCATGGAGTGTAGCCGAAGCTCTGGCTGGTTGAGGCACTGAGTGAGGGCAACAGGGCAGCTTTTGATCCCAACACATCCTCATGGGCGCTCTGACGCTGGATCGTCAGTTTGTTGAGCTGGATGTTGTTCTGCAGTGCATAGTCAATGCATTCCTTAAGCGTCCAGCTCTTGGCCTGCGATGAGAGAGGCAGCGCAACGAGCATCCCTGCCCATAGGGCTTTCTTTACTAATCTATTCATAACTTTTCAGTTGATATTATTTTAAATTTGTTTGTTTGACGATGGACTTGCTTTAAAAGTTTACCCTATAGGTGTTGTTTTAACAATAATTTGCAGCGGCGTTTGCATGGTTTTTCATGATTTTTTGGAATTTCAGTAGAGGTATGTGCCTGCTGTCAATGGTATGTTAAGATGCTAATTTACAATAAGTAAGGCTCTTTTATCATCACTAGGACTGCCGGTTCCAGTCCATTGTCACGTCGCGGAAGGAGCGGACGCCCTCTATATAGTCATGGTAGACGTCGACGGCATTGCGTCCGTGCAGGAACTGGCAATGTCCGCAATTGTCACAGTCGGCCAGGCAGCGGAAGGCATGGATGATGAAGTCCAGGCGTTCTGCGCGGGTCGACCGGCTGATGTCCGGCGGTGTCATCGGCGCTGTCGCCCTGCCATTCGACGACTGTATTCACGGTTGATCTCCCGCAGCTCGCGCTTGCCATCGATGTAGTCTTTGTAGATGCTGTCGATGGTACCGCCGCCGAGCCAACAACTCGAACAGTTCTCACAACCGCCGGCAATGCCACAGCCGAGGGCCTCGCTGACGATCTGCTGCCGTTGCTCACGCGTGGTGTCCTTGATGAGAATGCTCATATCTTCCTGGTATGTATGGGTATATGTGAATGGATGTGGAAAGGTGGTCCGGCATGCAAGGGACGGTTAAGCTTTCTGGCCGGAGGTGTCGTTCCGGCCGGAATGCTTCTTCTGTTGCCCGTGGTGTCTCGGGAGAGGCATCCCGGCAGTCTCTTATCTTGCAGGATAGCCGACGGGATGGTTGATGAGCATCAGCCAATTGTCGTCCAGGCCCAGCTCCTGCTTCAGCTGTGCCGTGTCCATCGTCATTCGGGGTACGGTGACGAGACCGAGCGCCTCACAGGCCAGACAGATGTTTTGCGACACGTAGCCTTGATCGACGGCACCGGCCAGTTGGTTGCGGGTGCTGTTCTGGCCGAATTTCTTCATGTTGGCTGCCGTTATGAGGAAGACGGGTGCGTTGGCCATGCTCTTCTGGGTACTGGCTACCGACTCCCGCAGGTCTTTCTTACTGAGTTGCTTCAGGGTATGGGTGTATGGATCGTAACGATAGGCGCCGCTCTGCATGATGACATATACCTCGACCTCTTGCAGATTCCTGCACGAGGGGACGGTGAGTTTTTTCTCTTCCTGCCGGTTCACACCTTCAGCTGCCCACAGGAGTGTCGAGAGGGTGGAGGTGCTCAGGGTCTTGTCGGCGAAGGCCCGCTCGGAGTGGCGTCCGTCGAGAGCCTGCATGAGGGTGGTGGTGCTCGTCTTGTCGGGAGCAGGCAGTTGCATGTCCTGCGCGTAAACGCCGGCAGTGAGCAGGAACGCTGCCGTCATCGTCATGATTTTCTTCATCATATATGTCGGTTTTTAGGGATAGCAGAGAGCGGGGCCATAGGGAAGATCTCTTATGGCCTCGCCATGGTTGTCGTTTGTAGTTATTCTTCGCTAAGTATCTGGGCAGCGTGCTCCTTCACCTTGATGGTCTTCGGACCGATGATTCGGGTGACGACACCGTGCTCATCGGTGATGAAGGTGGTGCGGAAGATGCCCATGGTCACCTTGCCGTACATCTTTTTCTCACCATAGACGCCCAGTTCGTTGACGAGTGTCTTCTCCGTGTCGCAGATGAGCGGGAAAGGCAGACTGTACTTCTCGATGAACTTGTGGTGCGACTTGGCATCCTGGGGACTCACACCGACGATGGCATAGCCTTTGTCGAGCAGTGTCTGATAGTTGTCACGCAGGTTGCAGGCCTCGTTGGTGCATCCCGGCGTATTGTCGCGCGGGTAGATATACAGTGCCAGTTTCTTTCCTTCAAAATCACTTAGCTTGATCTCATTGCCGTCCTGGTCCACGCCCAGATTCTCCGGCAGCTTTTGTCCGATTTCTATCATCTTTATTAATGCTTTATAAAGGTTTGTTTACTGTTGGCCTGAAGAGAAGTGGATATTCTCTGTTTGCAGGTCGGGTGTAAACTTACTGAAAATATTCCAAATATGGGGCTCTCAAGGAGATAAAAAACCTAAAAAAGCCCCGTAAGTGATAGATTGGTCCCTAATCGGGCAAGCCAATGAAAGGATATTAAAATAGATGTTTGCGCTCTGCTGCCTCCGGCACTGTCATCTTGCGCCGGATCATCTGTCAGCGTTTCACCTCGAAATAGCCCAGCCGGTGGCTGACACCCCGCTTGTTCAGGCTGCGGAGCCAGTAGCAGCCGGGCTTCAGGGAGGTTATGTCAAGGCGGGAAGAGCCCCGGCATGGGAGCGTGGCAATGACGGTGCCCTGCAGGGTCTCGATGGCATACAGATCTTTGTCGAGGGTGGAGCTGGTGGCCGGCAGCCGGAGCGTGCGGCCGTCGCAGCTGAGGATGGCAGGTGAGGAGACCGCCGGTTTTGTTTCCGGCCGGACGGCAGGGGCGTGCTTGCCGTCGGTGGCGGCAGGAGGAGTGGCTGTGTCTATGCTGGCAGGATCGTAATCGCCGACGGGCATCGATTCATTGCCATAGCGGTCCATGCCTGTGACGGCGAAGTGGAGGCCGTCGGTAGGTGCGATGAGAGAGTCGGCCGGCACGCGGATAGCCACCAGTTGGGAGGCGTCGCGCAGATCGACCGGACCGTCGGGATTGGCATATATATTATAATAAGGTGTAGATCCTTTCCAACGCACGATGCCTTCCTTTATGGTGAGGCCGGTGGGGGCGTCCGGCCGGGTGGCGGAGACCCATGTCATTGCCGGCACGAGGGCGAGGTTGCGGTTGAACTGCTGCACGAAATCTTCGATGCCCTGCGTGTTGTCGGTGAGGAAGCGCCCGCGGAAGAAGGTGTGTCCGAGTCCTTCGGAACGGAGCACGTACATCTCACGCTCGATGTCCTGCAATGTCCAGCGTCCCTCACGGGGATCGAGAAAATAGATGCCGAGACCGGGAGCGATGATGCGGCCGCACGATTGCTCCTGCCAGTCGATGGCGAAGGGAAAGAACTGGTCGCCACGGAAATACATCATCGGGAAGAGCTGGTCCATCAGTCCCGAGCGGAGCCATCCCTGAGCGTCCTGTGCCACCTTCGTATAGGCATTCCATCCGTGTGACCAGTAGCGGGTGAGGTCGTCAAATTTTCCGACGGGCGAGCAGCTCATCTTCACCCAGGGCTTGAGTGCTTTCACACGGTCGTGTACGGCACGGACGATCCGTGTGATGTTGTTGCGTGCCTGATCGAGGGGCACGCGGATCTTCCATTGCTCCGGATAGCGGATATAGTCGAGGTGGATGCCGTCGACATCGTAACGGCGGACGATGTCTTCACAGAATTCGGCGATATACCGGGCTGTGCGCGGATCCTCGGGATTCATGTATCCGTCGGGACCGATCTTGCGGATGAGGCCGGGATACTTCTTTCTCAGTTGTGCGCAGCCCAGCGCGTTCCATTTTCCCACGGGCAGGCTCACCACCCAGGCTTGCAGCTCCATGCCGCGCCGATGACACTCCTCGATGGCAAACTGGAGGGCATCGTAGCCCGGAGTCTTGCCCGGTACACCACTGAGACAGCCGTCCCAAGGCTCCATGGCGGAGGGGAAGATCGTGGTGGCGCGGATGCGGGTCTGGAGCAACACGGTGTTGATGCCGTCGCGCTGGTATTGATCGAGTATCCGGCAGAGCTCCTCCTTCTGCTTACGGATGGCATGTTCGTTGCCATGAGTACCTGTATAAGAGTGCGGCCAGTCGAGCCCGCCGATGGTGGTCAGCCATACGGCACGCACCTCCCGTTTGGGCGACGGCGTGTCAAGAAGTGAATTGGCCGGCAGCAGGCTGGGAAGGCATAGGGCAAGAAGGGTCAGCAGTATCTTGACCACAGTCTTCCGATGGCTTTTCCGCAGCTGACGGGTAGACGGAGGGGTCGTTAGCTGTAATGGTTGATATTTATTTTGTCCTTTATTTCTCATTATTTTTCAATTTTGTCGGCAAATCTCATTATTTTCTGATTTTGTCCACAAAGGTACGGTTATATTTTTTGTTTTCCGAATTATTATCGTACATTTGCATGAAGTTTTAAACTTAAAGGACGGATTAGTAATGATTTCATTGACGTTAGCCTTATTGGCTTTGATAGTCGGTTACCTGCTCTATGGCAAGGTTGTCGAGCGCGTGTTCGGTCCCGACGACCGTCCCACACCTGCTGTATCCATGGCCGATGGTGTAGATTATATCCAGCTTCCGAGCTGGAAAGTGTTCATGATCCAGTTTCTCAATATTGCTGGAACAGGCCCGATCTTTGGTGCCATCATGGGTGCGTGGTATGGACCGGTGGCTTACCTGTGGATCGTCCTCGGGTGTATCTTTGCCGGTGCCGTGCACGATTATCTGTGTGGCATGCTCTCGGTGCGTCATGGAGGAGCTAACATGCCCCAGCTTGTCGGCGACTATCTTGGCGCGACGGCCAGACGTGTGATGCTCGTCTTTTCGGTCTTCCTCCTGCTGATGGTGGGTGTTGTGTTTGTCTACAGTCCTGCCCTTCTGTTGAAAGATTTCGGTTGGACGACGATGGGCTGGGTGGTTGTGATCCTGATCTATTACATTCTGGCCACGATGCTGCCCATTGACAAGATCATTGGCCGGTTCTATCCCATCTTTGCCTTTGCCCTGCTCTTCATGGCTTTCGCGCTGCTGGTCTATCTCTATGTGACGATGCCCGATCTGCCGGAGCTGTGGACAGGTCTTGATAATGCCAACAGCAATGTGCCGGCTGCCATGTTGGGCACCTCCCCGTATATGGCTGCCAATCCTCTCTTCCCTTGTCTGTTCCTGACGATCGCCTGCGGAGCCATCAGTGGCTTCCATGCCACACAGAGCCCGTTGATGGCCCGTTGCCTGAAGAATGAGAAAGCGGGACGCCCCATTTTCTACGGTGCGATGATCTGTGAGGGTATTGTGGCGCTGATCTGGGCCACGGTGTCTATCTATTTCTTCTATTATGGAGGATGGAAAGAGT
>HF988422.1 GCA_000431975.1 Prevotella sp. CAG:924
AATTTGCACTTGCTGCTTGAATTCGCCGGCTTTATTTACTTCCCTTTCCGTCTTAATTATTGTAAATATCTGCCCCGCTTTCAATCTTTAGCCGTAAATTTGCAATCAATATTATATAATGCACAGATTATGAGTTTAACAAGCATAGCAAGCAAATTTTTTCTGCCACGCCAACATGAGCTGGAAAGATATTTCACACAGCCGGAAGAGTTGCAGAAAGAAGTGCTGCATTATCTTGTCAGCAAAGGCTGCAATACGGAGTATGGACGCAACCATCTTTTTTCTTCGATGGATAGCTATGATGACTTCGCGCAGAATGTACCGGTCAATACTTACGAAGAACTGAAGGATGATATTGACCGGATGCGTCACGGGGAGACTAATGTGCTCTGGCCCGGACAGGTGAAATGGTATGCAAAGTCGTCGGGTACAACCAATGACAAATCAAAGTTTATCCCCGTTTCGCCGGAGGGATTGCAGAATATCCATTATCAGGGGGGCAAGGATGTGGTAGCTCTCTATCTGCGCAATAATCCTCAAAGCCGCCTCTTCGACGGAAGAAGTCTGATTCTTGGAGGTAGCCACTCGCCTAATTACAATGTGCAGGACTCAATAGTAGGAGATCTCAGTGCCATTCTTATTGAGAACATCAATCCGTTAGTCAATCTCATACGTGTGCCGAAGAAGCGTACGGCTTTGTTGAGCGACTTTGAACTCAAACGCGACCGTATAGCCCATGAATGCCTGCACAAGAATGTGACGAATATTTCCGGTGTACCATCGTGGATGATGAGTGTACTGGTACGTGTGCTTGAGATTTCGGGCAAAAAACATCTTGAGGATGTGTGGCCCAATCTAGAGGTATTCTTCCATGGAGGTATTGCTTTCACACCTTACCGCAAGCAATATGAGCAGCTCATCACTTCGCCTAAGATGCACTATATGGAAACCTACAATGCTTCAGAAGGCTTTTTCGGCATTCAGGATGATCCTGATGACTCATCGATGCTTCTGATGCTTGACTATGGCGTGTTCTACGAGTTTATTCCGGTAGAGGAAGTAGGTACGCCCCATCCCACTATCGTACCTCTGGAGGGTGTGGAGGTAGGACGCAATTATGCTATGGTGATCACTACATCCTGCGGTCTGTGGCGCTACGAGATTGGTGATACGGTGCGTTTTACCAGCAAGAAGCCCTATAAGTTTGTCATCACAGGTCGAACAAAATATTTTATCAATGCTTTTGGTGAGGAACTTATTATGGACAATGCGGAGAAGGGACTGGCCTATGCATGCGAGAAGACAGGAGCACAGGTGAGTGAATATACAGCTGCGCCGGTATATATGGATGCAAATGCCAAATGCCGTCATCAGTGGCTGATCGAGTTCAGTAAGGATCCGGATTCAATAGAGCATTTCCGCGATCTGCTTGATCAACAACTCCAGACAGTCAATTCTGATTATGAGGCCAAACGCTTCCATGATGTCACACTGCAGAAGTTGGAGATTGTCGTGGCACAAAAAGGATTGTTTAATGAGTGGCTCAAACGAAAAGGAAAGCTAGGTGGCCAGCATAAGATACCTCGTTTGAGTAATTCGAGAAAAAATATTGACGAACTTCTGGAGATGAATAAAGAGAAACTAGTATGAAGTACAGTCGGATTATAGTAGGATTTGTGATAGCTGTCGCAGCATTGATAGTGGCAGGCTGTGCGCGTATGGGATCACCCGACGGTGGCTGGTATGATGAGACGCCTCCACGGGTGATCGGAGCGAATCCTGC
>HF988423.1 GCA_000431975.1 Prevotella sp. CAG:924
CAGCATATCTCCCCTATATTTATCGGGTGAGCCGCTTTCTTGACAGCGACACAGATACAAATGGAAAAAATAAAAGCGATGCAGATGGATAGATCTGCATCGCTTTTTATTTTGTATCAATTTATGAAGAATGGCTTTCAAGACCGGTTCTTCATCTTCTGTTTATTATCCGTAGATGATATTTCCGTTTTCGTCCTTATATTCATCCAGACCCTTCTCGTAGGTGTTCATGGCGCGGAGACTCATACCGATAGAAGAGAAGCCGCCATCGTGGAAGAGGTTCTGCATGGTCACTTTCTTTGTCAGGTCAGAGAACATGACGCAACAATAGTCAGCGCACTCGTCAGCTGAGGCATTGCCCAGAGGAGACATGCGGTTTGCGAAGTCGTAGAGATGTGTCATACCCTTGATACCCTGTCCGGCTGTTGTCATGGTAGGCGACTGCGAGATAGTGTTCACGCGAACGTGGTGCTCACGGCCGTAAATATATCCGAAGCTGCGGGCGATGCTTTCGAGCAGAGCCTTGGCATCAGCCATGTCGTTGTAGCCGAAGAACGTACGCTGTGCGGCAACGTATGACAGTGCTACAACAGAGCCATAGTCAGCGATAGCACCAAGCTTCTTGGCGGTCTGCAGCATCTTATGGAACGAAAGGGCAGAGATGTCCATCGTCTTGTTCATCATGAAATAGTCGAGGTCATCGTAGCGACGGCCTTTACGGACATTGGGCGACATGCCTACAGCGTGAAGTACGAAGTCTACTGGACCACCGAGTACTTCCATAGAACGACGGAATACATTTTCCAGGTCTTCAACGCTCGTAGCGTCGGCAGGGATCACCTCGCAGTGCAACTTCTCAGCCAGTGCGTCGAGTGTGCCCATGCGAATAGCAGCGGGAGTGTTGGTCAGGGTGATGGTTGCACCTTCTTCTACCACGCGCTCAGCTACTTTCCAAGCGATGGATTTGTCATTGAGGGCACCGAAGATGATACCCTTCTTTCCTTTTAATAAGTTGTAACTCATAAATATAACAATCTTGTAATTGTGTCTACTTTGTTTTACTTGGTGTGCAAAATTACTAAAAAAAGTGGAATCCATGACCATTGCGCGTTAAAAGTTTGTCACTCACCACATAAAGATGATACAGGATAAGAATTTACGGTCGATTTGGCTCTTTTTAGAACATGGGTAGGATAGAATTGCATCTTGTTGTTAATTCTTTCTGCAAATTATCGGTCGGGGCTTCTTCCATAAGGAGTGGGGGCGTTTTTAGGGTATTGCAGTAAAAGGTTGGAGCCGTAGACGTACATTTGCGGACTTTTCGAGGTGATGGAAAAGAGAATGGAGTGCTTCCTTTAGTATTCTATCCGGTTCTATGATCCGTATCGTATGGAGAGTATTGTATCATTTGTGTTTATCCATTATGTGGCACATCTGTGTCAGTTAGAATAAGTGTAAGTTTTACATTTAGTTAATTTCGTCTGTAGGTTGCTGTGGTTTAATTTATTTTGGCTACCTTTGTCATGTTCTTTATGATTGGCACTTCCGGTATGTCCGAGAGGACTCTGATGGAGACTTAGTTTTTGTGAGTTAGAGAGCGGGGGCTCTGATCCGTCCGAACGGTAAGATATGCCAGTCATCTGTTCGCCTATATGAAAAGATATGGTCTTAGATTCGTTAATCAGAGCTAGTTAGGATATGTTACGAATGATGTCAGGCAGAGCATCTGAGAATGCTTTCGATGTCTTTGCAGAGCACATTCCTATTTTCATCGGAATGTTATCGGATAGCATATATTCCGGAGGCGGCATGGCGTATGCCTGAAAAAAAGGAAACATAATACTAAAACCAAATACAACTTATGCGAAAATTATCTATTTTCCGAACATTAGTGCTGTCATTGGCACTGTTGGCAGGATCGGGTGGAGTGTCTGCAGCAACTAAAGGCGGCACGTTTACCACCGGAAATCAGACCTTTCTGCTCAATGGTAAGCCTTTTGTCGTTAAGGCTGCGGAATTGCATTATCCGCGTATCCCACGTCCTTATTGGGAGCATCGTATCCAAATGTGTAAGGCGTTAGGTATGAATACGATCTGCCTGTATGTCTTCTGGAACATCCATGAGCAACGTGAGGGACAATTTGATTTCACAGGTCAGAACGACATTGCCGAGTTTTGTCGCCTGGCGCAGAAGAATGGCATGTATGTCATCGTGCGTCCCGGTCCGTATGTATGTGCGGAGTGGGAGATGGGCGGACTTCCATGGTGGCTGCTGAAGAAGAAGGATATCCGTCTGCGCGAACAGGATCCTTATTTCATGGAGCGTGTGGAGAAGTTCATGTCCAAGGTGGGTGAGCAGCTGGCTCCTCTTACCATACAGCACGGCGGCCCCATCATCATGGTGCAGGTGGAGAATGAATACGGCTCTTATGGTGAGGACAAGCCTTATGTGTCGGCCATTCGCGATATTGTACGCAAGTCGGGATTCACCGATGTGACCTTGTTCCAGTGTGACTGGGCCAGCAATTTCACGCGTAATGGTCTTGACGATCTCGTATGGACAATGAATTTCGGCACCGGTTCTAATATCGACGACCAGTTCCGCCATCTGCGTGAACTGCGTCCGCAGACTCCTCTGATGTGCTCTGAGTTCTGGAGTGGATGGTTCGACAAGTGGGGGGCACGCCATGAGACACGTCCTGCCGAGGAGATGGTGGCCAATATTGATGAGATGCTCTCCAAGGGCATATCTTTTTCTTTGTATATGACGCATGGAGGAACATCGTTCGGACATTGGGCAGGAGCCAATTCACCGGGCTTCGCTCCTGATGTTACGTCGTACGACTACGATGCACCCATCAACGAGTATGGTGTTGCTACTCCTAAGTACTATACGTTACGCAAGACCATGCAGAAATATGCCGATGGCAAGTTGCCTGCTGTTCCGAAGCCTGCTGCTCCGCAGATAAGCGTTCCGAAATTCAATCTCACGGAATATGTGCCGCTTGCCCGTGGTGTGGACAGCGTGCTGTCGTCCCGCAATCCGTTGACATTTGAAGAGTTGGATATGGGATGGGGAACGGTCGCTTACAGCACCAAGCTGCCCGAGGTGGCCGAGTCCAGTGTGCTGACGCTCAATGATGCACACGATTATGCTTTGGTCTATGTCGATGGCCGTTATATCGGTCGGACGGACCGTGTGCGCAATGAGAATGCCGTGGCCCTGCCTCCGGTGAAGAAAGGCAGCGTCATGACGATAGTGGTAGAAGGCATGGGCCGTATCAATTTCGGCAGAGCCATTAAAGATTATAAGGGACTCACTGGTGCCGTGACGATTAGCGCTGATGTGGATGGCGATGAGGTCACTTGGAATCTTAAGGATTGGACCATGTGTACTATCCCCGACAGCTATGAGAATGCTGTGAGGGCACTTGCCGGAAAGACAGGTAAAGTGCCTGCCGAGTTGAATCTTTCCACACGTGCAGGATATTATAGAGGTACATTCAACTTGAAGAAGACGGGCGATACGTTTATGGATATGGAGACCTGGGGCAAAGGTCTGGTATATGTTAATGGCCATGCCTTAGGCCGTTTCTGGAGCATAGGTCCTCAGCAGACGCTGTATGTGCCGGGTTGCTGGCTGAAGAAAGGCACCAATGAGGTGGTCGTGCTTGATGTTGTAGGTCCTAGGAGTCCTGAGGTGTGGTGCCAGAAGAAGCCGGAGCTTGACAAGCTGCAGCTTGAGAAGACCAATCTGCACAACAATCCGGGCGACCGTCCCGATCTTAATTCGGCCAAGCCTGCGGCAAATGGCAGTTTCTCTGCGGAGCGTGGTTGGCAGACGGTTAAGTTCGGTTCAGTGGCAACGGGCCGTTATCTGGCCATCGAATGTCAGAGTGCCCAGGATGGTGGTGATGTGGTGTCAGTGGCGGAGCTGTACGCTCAGGATGCCAATGGCAACCGCATCGACCGTAATTCCTGGACAGTGAAGTATGCCGACAGCGAGAATGCAGTTGGTGGCAATCATACTGGCGATAAGGCATTCGACCTTCAGGAGTCCACCTATTGGAGCACTGTCAGCGGTGTGGCACTTCCCCACTTGCTGGTGATCGATATGGGCAAGGTACAGACGGTAGGAGCCGTAGAGTATCTGCCGTGTACGACGCAGACTTCCGTCAGTGGCATCAAAGGCTATAAGATTTATGTTTATTAAGCTAAGGACATGGAGAGGACATATAAATGGGTCCTCTCCATGTTCTGTCTTATTGGGAGAAAGTGGTTTGGCGTGAAGGGTCTTCTCCGGTTGGATAGAACAGCCTATTTCTACTGTTGGTTCCAATCGTAGAGACTGTGGCACAGACATCGAAAACTTGACTAGTATATAGTGATAAAAATGAAATATCGTATTCTTACTTTCTTTGTACTGCTTGCTATAGCAGTAAGGCCTGCCTTCGCATCGTTGATAGACGAAAAAGACTATGCGGGCTATTTGTTTGTATATTTCACAGGCAACAATATTGACGAGGAGGCTATCCGTTTTGCTGTGAGCACCGATGGCTATGAGTATTGGGCCCTCAATGACAATAAGCCAGTGCTCGACTCCAAGGTCATAAGCTCGACGGGCGGTGTACGCGACCCGCACATCTTGCGTTGTGAGGACGGCCACACGTTCTATATGGTTGCCACCGATATGGTTTCCGCCAATGGCTGGGATTCCAATCGTGCCATGGTGCTGCTTAAGTCTACCGATCTTATACACTGGACACACTCGGTCATCAATATCCAGAAGCGTTATCCGGGTCAGGAACAGCTGAAGCGCGTGTGGGCTCCACAGACGATCTACGACCGTGAGGCCGGCCGCTATTTGGTCTATTGGTCCATGCAGTATGCTTCAGGCCCCGACGTGATTTATTATGCTTATGCCAACGACGATTTCACCGACCTTGTCGGTGAGCCTAAGCCGCTCTTCATTCCGAAAGACAAGAAGTCGTGCATCGACGGCGATATCGTTTACAAGGACGGCGTTTATCATCTTTTCTATAAGACTGAAGGTCATGGCAATGGCATCAAGGTGGCAACGACACGTTCGCTGACGTCAGGACAGTGGACGGAGAGTCCCGACTACAAGCAGCAGACCAAGGAGGCTGTGGAGGGCGCCGGAACATTCAAGCAGATTGGGCAGGATAAGTATATACTGATGTATGATGTATATATGAACGGCCGTTACCAGTTTACTGAGACTTCCGATCTTGAGCATTTCAAGGTGATCGACAGTGAGGTCAAGATGAACTTTCATCCCCGTCACGGCACGGTGATGCCTATCACGGCTGCTGAGCTGAGAGCCCTCACCGCTCAATGGGGAAAGCCCGAGGGTATCGGTGAGCTGTCGCAGAACCCAGTCCTTCCCGGCTTCCATGCCGATCCGGAGATACTCTACTCACACAATACGGGCCGCTATTATATCTATTCCACCACTGACGGACAGCCTGGTTGGGGCGGATGGTATTTTACAGCCTTTTCGTCTGCCGATCTGAAGAATTGGACCTACGAGGGTGTGGTGCTTGACCTCCGTTCTCCGCAGGTGTCATGGGCCAATGGCAATGCGTGGGCTCCGGCTATAGAGGAGAAGCTCATTGATGGAAAATACAAATATTTCTTCTATTACAGTGGCAATCCTAATGACAATTCCGGCAAGCAGATAGGGGTGGCAGTAGGCGATAGCCCGATAGGGCCGTTCAAGGATATGGGTGCGCCGATAGTGACAAAGTCGCCTGTCGGGGGCGGACAGCAGATCGATGTTGATGTGTTTACCGATCCCATGTCGGGCAAGTCCTATCTATATTGGGGCAACGGCTATATGGCCGGGGCAGAGCTCAACGACGATATGGTGTCGATCAGGCAGGAGACCGTCAAGGTGCTCACTCCTAAGGGAGGTTCACTCAAGGATTATCAATATCGTGAGGCACCCTATGTGTTCTATCGTCATGGCAAATACTATTTCATGTGGTCGGTCGACGACACTGGTTCTGCCAACTATCATGTAGCTTATGGAACGTCCGACAGTCCGCTTGGAAAGATCAAGGTGGCAAAGGATCCCATTGTCACGATTCAGGATCCTGCCAAGCAGATCTACGGCCCTGCTCATAATTCTGTTGTACGTAAGCCCGGCACTGACGAGTGGTACATCGTTTATCATCGCATCAATAAGAACTATATTGGTAAGGACCGTCAGCCCGGCATACACCGCGAGGTCTGCATTGATCGTCTGGAGTTCAACGATGACGGTACGATCCGCAGGGTCAGCCTTACGAAATGATAAGTGCATGTTGTCATCTGTCGGCATGGTACAGTGTTGACGATAAATGTTCATACTATGATTCTTCAGAAGAAAACAGTTATCACGGTATTGGCGGTGATGTTATTCACATCGATAGCAGCCCAGACCGACAGGCATTCCAATTTCAGAACTTCGATACCGCGTGACTCGATATTGCTGAGCGATCCCTGTATACTTGCTGATAGGGCTACGGGAACATACTATATGACGGGCACCGGAGGATTGATGTGGACAAGCAGGGATCTTGATACATGGGATGGGCCGTATATCGTTGCTCATCCCGATCCTCATTCCTGGACAGGAGCCAATCCTCAGATATGGGCAGCAGAGATACATCCCTATAAGGGGAAATATTATTACTTTGCTACCTTTACTAATGATTCTGTCATGATAGGACGTTTTAAAGGAATGGATATTCCTCGGCGTTCTACACAGGTATTGGTGAGTGATAGCCCCGGAGGGCCTTATCTCCCGATGAAGGATGCGTCATTTCTGCCTGCCGATAAATGTACACTGGATGGCACATTCTGGGTCGATACCAATGGCAAGCCATATATGGTATATTGTCGGGAGTGGATACAGAACTGGAACGGAACAGTGGAGAAGATAGAGTTGAAACCTGATCTTGACGGTTCGGCAGGTTCAGCCCAATTGCTTTTCCGTGCAAGCGATTCTCCATGGAGTCGTGAGGTTGTAGAGGGAAAGGATGGTCCTAATCGTGTGACTGATGGTCCGTGGCTGTTCCGTACAGGTACAGGACGTCTTGGGATGTTATGGACAAGTTGGATATATGATGTTTATACCCAAGGAGTTGCTTATTCTGAGAGTGGCACGCTTGACGGGCCTTGGACACAGGAGCCCCAACCTGTCACACCGCCGAATTATGGTCATGCTATGCTGTTCAGAGACTTCAAAGGCCGTTGGCTGATGTCGCTTCATAGTCATAAGGTGGTAAACGGACAGTATATTCGTGTGCCACAGCTTTTTGAGGTGGATTTGTCAGGTGACAGGCTGGTCGTGGGACGCCATATCACCGGCCTTGCCGATGCGGCTATAAAATAAGAAATGGAAGCGATTCCGGCATATTTCAAACAGGATTTGGTGTTTCATAGATCCCGGTCTCTCGATGAACAGATAAAAAAATAAGTGCCGTTGCAGACAATACTGATTCAGTGATCTGCAACGGCATATTTCATATATGTAAGGAAATCTCTTACAGTTGTCCTGCTTCTACTTGCCGTACTACACGTTCGGTGAGACGGTCGACGCCATTGGGGTCGTATTCCTTCTTTAAGGAAGCGCCGAAGACCCATGCGAAGGCTTGGTAGAAGCCGGCTCTCACAGGCCCTAGGAATGCCTGGATAAGGTTGTAACTCGACGAGTTACACTCGCGGTAGACAAGCTTGATGAGGAGTTTGCCCTGTTGGTAGTTGAGCTTTTTCATCCGTGGCGTGTATTCTTTCTTGATGGAGGCTTCCACACGTTTCATGTGTTCATCCTTTGCCTTCTTGTTGGGTAGGGTCTGAAGATATTCGTAAGTTTCGACAATGATTTTGTTCACCTCCTTAGCGATGGGCAACACTTTCTTTACGTTATACACCAACCGGTTGTAGGCGGCCCGCTGTGCTGCGTTCTTGAAGACGGGCTCAGGGTAGATGTAGAGGTTGTTCAGCTCCATATATTGGATGGAGTCGCCGTCTATAAGCACCTTTCCCACTTTTACCATAGGTACAAAAGTCGGACTGTCCATGTCCACCTCACGATCTTCAGGGTTGACATAGCCGGGACGTCCGCTCTGTGCCTGTACGGCGGTTGAGAGCGAGAGAGCCATCAATATCGTGAACAGCTTTTTCATTACGCTGCAAAAGTACAATGCTTTTGTTTTATGGCAAAGGAAAAAGATTATTTTTAATATTGCGGTCCGCTAAAAAAGCTTTATTAAGCCAATCGGCTTCTTTGTCAGTGTTGTAGATGGAAAGATGGGCCTTTTTCAGTAGGGTTGAGTATGTTGTTCGTATAGGGACTGCAATGTCTTTCTTGTTTGGAGGATTGAAGGATGATGGAACGATTGTGTTGAGCATAGTAATTTGAGAAAATGAAGTGGGAGTCACACCGTATGTTGTGGATCGGACTTTGTTATGGCTGGTAGTGTAAGATCATACGATACAATGTAGTCACGTTCTATAAGCTGGGAAAAAGTGCAATAGACAATGTTTGATATAATCATGAGCGCCTTGATATTTTGTGTCTTTGTCGCCGATGGATCGTCATCGGTCAGATTCTGTGAATAAGGGTCTTTTTTGAATAAGACTTTTATATTTAGTGCAGACTCCTATATTTTGCGGATTATAGCCCATATTGGAGGAATAGAAGACTAGGTCCAAGATTTATAAATTGGCCCAAGTTATATCCTAAGCCCTCTGAAGTTATATTACTTTTTTGAGACATGTAAGGTCCTGGCCGTTGCTCTATATTTCCTGCATTGCTACCAGTGCAAAGTGGATGCTGGCGATGGCTTGCCAAAAGTGATTGAAGGAAGTGTATAGACAAGAAAATAATATTACATTGTATTGTAGAAGTTGTGTGACATCATGGTTTCCCATGATGCTTATCAAGAGATGCAAAGACATCTATTGATGAATCTCTTGGTAGCCGTTGCTGTGTATTGCTGTTTTTGTAAGAGATGGTCTGTCATTATACCAGAGACTATTGATATATGGCTTACTTTATTTTTATTCATTGAATTCATGTTAAATAGAGACAATGCTGTCCTTACTTGTTCTTTGTATCTGCCAAATCCATACACATATTTATTCATGTGCGCCTCTTTATCTCGATTATTTTCTCTAAATTTGCAGATTGTAAGACTGAACAATCAGATATGGAAGAAAATAAGATACACAAGGAGCAGATCTTGATCTCTATTACAGGGCAGGATCGCCCGGGTCTGACAGCTTCTGCGATGAGTATTCTTGCCGCGCACGATGCACAGATCCTTGATATCGGCCAGGCCGATATCCATTCTACGCTCTCTTTGGGCATCCTTATGCGCATCGACGAACGACAGTCGGGCCAGGTGATGAAGGAGTTGCTTTTCAAGGCCACAGAACTGGGTGTCAATATCACGTTCCAGCCTGTTACCGATGAACACTATGAAAACTGGGTGGGCCAGCAAGGCAAAAACCGCTATATCCTTACCGTCATCGGCCGGAAGCTTACGGCAGCCAATATAGCTGCTGCAACGAAAATCATAGCAGAACAGGGTCTCAATATAGATTCCATTATCCGTCTCACGGGTCGTATGAGCATCGTTCATCCTGAGCGTAACGTACGCGCCTGTATAGAGTTCTCTCTTCGTGGCAATCCTAAGAACCGTGCCCAGATGCAGGCCGATCTGATGAAGCTGTCGCAGGATATGGAGATTGATTTTTCTTTCCAGCGTGATGACATGTATCGGCGTATGCGCCGTCTCATTTGCCTGGATATGGATTCAACGCTCATCCAGACAGAGTGTATTGATGAGCTGGCCGAACGGGCCGGTGTGGGCGAGGAGGTAAAGGCGATTACGGCCAGTGCCATGCGTGGTGAGATCGACTTTAAGGAGAGTTTCACACGTCGCGTAGCCTTGCTCAAGGGATTGGATGCGAGTGTGATGAAGGACATTGCCGAGCACATGCCCATCACTGAGGGTACTGATCGGTTGATGAAGGTGCTGAAGACCTGTGGCTATAAGATAGCGATCCTCTCCGGAGGATTCACCTATTTTGGAGAGTATCTGCAACGTCGCTATGGCATCGATTATGTCTATGCCAATGAGTTGGAGATCGGTGAGGATGGCAAGCTCACAGGCCGTTATGTAGGCGATATTGTTGACGGCAAGCGAAAGGCTGAACTGTTGAAACTCATTTCTCAGGTGGAGAAGGTGAATCTCGCACAGACTATTGCCGTGGGCGATGGAGCCAATGACCTGCCAATGATCTCGGAGGCCGGTCTTGGTATCGCTTTCCATGCCAAGCCGCGTGTGAAAGCCACGGCAGAGCAGGGTATCAGCTATCTCGGCTTGGACGGCATCCTCTATTTCCTTGGTTTCAAGGACAGCTATCTGGGAGCACAGGGTGAGCTTTGAGAGAAACGGTATGGCGGTTGCGGTCTCGTATCCGGGTATCGGATTGGCATAAGCCAGGACTATCCCAGGCAATGCTTTTATAAATCAAGATGATTATGGCAGACATAAAAAAGATAGTACTCACAGGCGGTCCATGTGCCGGTAAGACGACGGCTTTGGTGAAGGTGATGGAGCATTTCAGCTCACGAGGCTTTAAGGTGTTCACTCTCCCCGAGGTCCCGACGTTGTTCTCTCAGGCGGGTATGGACTATCTGACAAAGAACAAGGAGTTCTTCTATAAAGGTGAGGTGGCTACGCTGAAGATGCAGCTTATGCTCGAAGACGAGTTCATGCGCATGGCACAGACGCTTCATGAGCCAGCGGTGATCATCTGCGACCGTGGTACGATGGACATCTCTGCCTACCTCCAGCCGGAGGACTGGGAGAAGATCATCACCTCGCAGGGATATACCGAGCAACAACTTCGCGCACGCTATGATGCTGTGCTTCATCTCGTGTCAGCGGCCGATGGAGCTGAGGAGTATTACACCACGACAAACAATAAGGAACGTACGGAGGGATTGGAGCTGGCCCGTGAGTTGGACAAAAAGATCATCCATGCCTGGACGGGTCATCCCCATCTACGGGTGATTAACAACCATCGTAATTTCGACAATAAGATCAACCGTGTGCTTAAGGAGATTTCCAATGTGCTCTCTCTGCCGCAACCTATCGAAGAGGAGCGTAAGTATATTGTTGAGGTGACGGGTGAGGTGCCCAATGCCATAGAGTGTGAGATCATCCAGACCTACCTCGTGGCTGAGCCGGGTGTGGAGGCACGCCTTCGCCGTCGCAGCTGTGACGGTCATTGGCTGAATGTGCTCACAACGAAAAAGCCGGTGGAGAATCATGAGATGATAGAGACCGACCGACAGGTGAGCAACGCTCTCTATGAGACGATGCTCCGTCAGGCTGACCCCTACCGTCATGCCATCCATAAGCATCGGCAGAGCTTTATATGGCTCGGACAGTATTTTGAGCTGGACACCTATCTCGACCAGCTGCAAGGGCTTGTCATTCTGGAGACCAAAGGTGTGGCGCAGAGTGAGAGGGTTAATTTCCCGCCCTTTCTCAAGGTGGTGGCCGACATCACCGGTGATCAGCGCTATTACAACTATAATCTGGCTTTGACAAAACCAGGACATTGAATATTTACTCTGTGTTGGTGGCCTTCATGGCTTGCCGCGCAGGAAAACAGACTATTATGTACATCGCAATAGCAGGTAATATAGGAAGTGGTAAGACAACGCTCACGACCATGCTGGCACGCCATTATGGTTGGAAGGCCCACTTTGAGAAAGTGGCGACCAATCCCTATATGGCCGATTATTACAAGGACATCAGACGATGGTCGTTTCCCATGGAGATTTTCTTTCTCAAGGAGCGTTTCCGTGATCTGTTGGCCATCAACCATTCGGCAGAGCCTATCATCCAGGACCGCTCGATCTTTGAGGGCGTTTATGTCTTTACGGCCACCAACTATGCCATGGGCAATCTTTCCGACCGTGATTTTAACACCTATATGGGTCTGTTCGAGTCGATGATGATGGTGGCACGCGAGCCGGAGCTGATCGTTTATCTGCGTGCTTCCGTGCCTCGGCTGGTAGCCCATATCCATGAGCGCGGACGGGACTATGAACAGAATATATCCATCGAATATCTGCGGCAACTCAATCAGCGTTATGATGATTTTCTCTTCCGACAGTATCGGGGGCGGGTGCTGACGATAGAGGTGGATGATCTTGACTTTCGTGACTCACGTGACGACTTCGCATCCATCGTCGCCCGCATCGACAAGGAATTGGCGCAGATTGAAGGAGCCCCCACACTTTTCAGCGGACAGTGAATAGCCATAGGCTGTCAGATGCCGGTATGGTGTGGCAGTCTTTATGTCTTTCATGGTTCATATTAATTATCACGCATTTCATCACTACGTATAAAATATTAATACAATGCATATCGCCATCGCAGGAAATATAGGTAGCGGCAAGACAACGCTCACCCGCATGCTCGCCAAGAAATACGGCTGGATTCCCCGTTTCGAGCCGGTAGACAATAATCCTTATCTTGAGGATTTCTACAGCGACATGCACCGATGGGCTTTCAATCTTCAGATCTACTTCCTTAACAAGCGTTTTAAGGAGGTGGTGGAGATCTCACAGAGCCCTGAGACGATCATACAGGATCGTACTATCTTCGAGGATGCCCGTATCTTTGCGCCCAATCTTCACGAAATGGGTTATATGTCTGATCGTGACTTTGCTAATTATGAGGATCTTTTCGATCTGATGATGAGTCTGGTGAAGTTGCCTCAGTTGATGATCTATATTCGCTCCTCCATCCCCACGCTTGTCAATCATATTGAGAAACGTGGCCGTAACTTCGAGAAGTCGATATCAATCTCTTACTTGTCTGGCCTGCAGCAGCGCTATGAGGATTGGATAGCCTCCTATAAGGGCAATCTGATCGTTATCGACGGTGACAAGCTCTCGTTTGAAGACTCACCTGAGGATTTCCGCTCTCTCACCGACATTATTGATGCTAACCTCTACGGTCTCTTCCCGCTTGAGGATAAGAATAAATAGTAACACAACATTCTAAAATTCTAAATTATTCAGCTATGAATATTACCATTGAAAAAGAGATCACAACGGCCGGCGTGAACACCCTTCAGGAGGCCACGCTTGATGGCAAGCCGGTGCTGCTTATCGGTTTAAAGGCCACTTACAGAGAGAAGCCCCAATATGAGCGTGACTTGAGAAGACAATACGAACGTTGTAAGGAGTTCGACTACCAGTATTTGATGAAGATGACCGCCCTTGAGGAGATCGATGGTCAGGGACCATGTATCGTTCTTGAGCGGGAGGCAGGACGCACGCTGGATGCTTATATCAAGGAAGGACATACGGAGGAGGAATATCATAGTGTAGCTGTACAGTTGGCGGAGGCACTTGATTATATCCACCGCAACGGAGCAGTCCATGGCATGGTGTGCCCTCAGATGATCTACATCACGCAACAGGGAGATCAGGTGCGGTTGGTACCCTTCCGTCTGTATCTTACCGACGCTTTGATGGAGAGCCGTGCCGTAAGTCGTTATGTGGCCCCGGAAGCCGAGGATGGTACTGTTGCGCTCGATGCGCGTGCCGACATCTTCGCATTGGGACAGATACTTAAGGACATGCAGCTCACGTTGCCTTACAGCAATGTGATTAGTTGTGCGACGAGTTTTGCACGCAGCGAACGCTATATTGATGTTGAGTCTTTCTTGGCCGATTTCGACCATCGGCGTAGTGTATCGAAGGGCTCGCCACGATCAATGATATATGTATTGGCAGCTATCGTTGTTTGTCTTGTCATCGGTGCTGTGATTATATTTATGAAGAGTCGGTCGGAAGGCAGTGCTCCCTCAGGAGAGCCGGCTACGGAAATGGCGGACTCGACCCAGCAGTCCGACACTCTGACCCAGCAAAGTGCAGCTCCACAACCGGTTGATACGGCGTCACAGATGCCCACTGCCAATACTGCTCAAGGTGTACAGGACCAGCCTGACTTCCTGACTTCCCTTGTGCCTCAGATGCATGTTGATATTGACAAGATCTTCCAGCCGCTTACAGTCCAGGGGCTTTCTCCTGATGCCAAGGCTGCTGTCGTCAAGCAGGTCAATACACGTCTCACGCGTTATTATAAAGGTCTTATGCGGTCTATCCGCAATTCACATGGTGCATTGTCTACGGAGGATCAGGCTGCATTTGATAAGGCTTATCTTGACTATGTGAATGCTAAGAAAGCACAGTTGATGAAATAGCTTGTCGTATTTATCATACATACAAGTGACTTCAATGGCTCGTTGGAGCTACTTCTATTTTCTGAGGGCTGAGGGCTGTGGTTCGGACATGATGCCGACTGCAGCCCTCAGTCTGTTTTTCCAGATAGTTGCATACGAAACATCCCCTGCAAGCTGTTGAGCTTACAGGGGATGCTGTGTTTGTATATATATTTATATGAAAGTGTATATATACTTTTGTATAAGAGCCAGCTGGAAATATTAGTTTCTTATTTTATATTTCTCAGAATCAAGGCTTTATCTGTCCTGTTCTATAAGGATCCTATCCATTCGGACTTATGGATGTCCTTACGGGTATTATTTGTCCAGACAGGCGTCAAGCTGAGCTTCTATGTCCTTGCGGTCCATATTCTGACCGATGAAAACGATTTTTTCCATACGGTCACCCCATTTCTCATCCCATTGCTCGGCGAGCTGGGGATTGCGTTCGAGGAGGGCATCCAGTTCGTTCTTGGGCATGCAGGCATACCATTTCCCGGCATTGCGGATGTTGAACTGCTTGCCGGCCTGCTCAAAGACATAGCATGTGTCGAGCTCATCGCGGAAATAGCAGATGCCTTTGGCGCGGATGACCGATGACGGCCACTTAGTGGCCACCCATTCATCGAAGCGGCTAAGGTCGAGGGGCTCGCGACGTTGCCATACGAAGGTACCGATACCATATTCGAGGGCTTCACCGCTCTCTTCGTTCTCTAAAGAGTGCTCATGTCCGCCATCTTCCTCATCTTCTATGGCCTCAATCCAGGCTGCCGATGTCGATACTTTTTCAAAATCGAAGCTGTGGGTATTAAGGATTTTGTCGAGATCCACATCACCGTAGTTGCATTCAAAGATCTGAGCCTGGGGCTGCAGGGCGCGTACGATGGCGTGGATATGGGCGAGCTGTTCTTTAGACACCATGTCGGCCTTGTTGAGCAGAATGATGTTACAGAACTCAATCTGCTGGATGACGAGAGAGGCTAGGTCTTCTTCGTCGTGCTCTTTCTGCAGATCGTCACCCCCTTCAAACTCGTCGAGCAGGCGCTTGGCATCTACGACGGTGACGATGGCATCGAGACGGGCTGCACCGTTCTTGAGCAGCTCCGGGCTGATGAGTTGTGAGTAGGTGGAGATGGTATTGGCGATAGGTGCCGGCTCGCAGATACCGCTGGCCTCGATGACGATGTAGTCGAAGCGTTTCATGTTGATGATGTCATTGAGCTGCTTCACCAGGTCCATCTTCAGCGTGCAGCAGATGCAGCCGTTGGAGAGAGCCACCAAAGAGTCGTCACTCTGACCTACCACACCACCTGATTCGATAAGTCCGGCATCGATGTTCACCTCACCGATGTCGTTGACGATTACGGCAAATTTAATTCCTTTTGTGTTCTTGAGAATGCGGTTGAGCAGCGTTGTCTTGCCGCTGCCCAGATAACCCGTCAGAAGGAGTACGGGAGTTTCTTTCTTATTCGTTTCCATGATTAAACATGTCTATTTTCTTATCGTCTCACCCTGTCTGTCCCCTATGTCTATTGTTTTCTGGCTGTTATCCTCGGTATGATAAGATTGCCCGATGATGAGGGGAAGGGAGGATGGGCGTGATGGACTTTACCTATTTGAACATTGATACGATTTCGTCGATGAGCTGACCGATGCCCGATGAGGTTGCAGAGTCGGTCTGTTCTTCCACTTGTTTCTTTACTTCTTCTCCCACTTTTGTCGCCACGGCAGAGCCGATCTGCTTGGTCATGCGTGTGGTGATGCTTTTTACGGAGTCACCGACAGCCGTCTCGATGCTGCGGGTCATGGTAGCAGTTCCGTCAGGCGTTGTCTCAGAGTTCTCTTGTTTCTGTACAGTGACGATTTCACCGATCTTTTGTGTGAACTGCTCCTCATCAGCTGTGAATACGTGTCCGAACATACCAAAACTCGACATATAACTCTTGTTGTCGAGATGGAAAGTGGTCTTGGAACAGATGATGTAGTTGTGATATTCGAGCATGGAGTCGAGCCCTTGATTGAGGACGCTGAGTGCTACCATGCGTGCCATACCGCCCATCATTTGCGTGAAGAAGCCTCCTTGTTCGTCATTATCCATACCCAGATTCTTATCGATAGCTTCTGTGATCTGTTTACGGATGGCTTGTTTGTGGTCGTCTGACGAAGGATTGCTCACAGCCATGATGATCAGCAGTACGATGAGGATGGCACCGATAATCTTTCCCCAGGGCTTACCTTTCGGTTTCTGATCTGCAACGAGTTCCTGTCCAGAAGCCAGTGTGGTATAGGGATCCTCTTTGAATGGTTGTGCGTCTTCGGACTGTAGTCCGTCGACTCCTGCTTCCGTTGTATATTCAGGAGGAATGGAGCCTGGTTGTGTATTACTGTTGGGAATGGGCGGTGGTGTAGCCGTGCCGCCGTTGGCCTGTTGCCGGAGCAGTGGACGGAGTTCTTCTACCTTCCAGGCTGGCTCCCAATCGGCCATGCCTTCTGTCCATACGAGCGCTTCGCTCTTCAGTCCATGCTGCAGCAGTTCGTGAGGGGCATAAGGACCCTCCTGCTGTCCGTTGTTGAGAATAAAATAGTTCATGTTATAGTCTAATACGTTAATAATGCAGCAATCAGTATGCCAAAGGGTTAAGTCTGGCATCTTTTTGCTGCAAAATTAGCGTATTTCTTCCAATTCAAACAAGGAATTGGAAATATTTAATAGGTAAATTCCACGTTAGACCATTCGTCATCGGTCACGAGCTCGAAGCCTTGATCACCACTCTCGCCGCTGGAACTGGTTCCTCCAAAAAAATTGCCGCGTTCGATAGTAATCTGGTTGCGTTTCACAGGCACGTCTTCTAGTACGGTCTCTTTGATGATTGCATCTTCACTGTCTAGTGCCTTGACAGTGAGTTTTATGGTCTCTTCGTCAGTGTGTGGAATGGTGTAGATCTCAAACACGCCTTTGCCCGGTCGCATGTCGTCGGTGACAATACGAGTCTCCGTCTGTCTTGAGTTTACGCATCCGTAGCCAGTCATGCCGTTGATGGTTGAGCTGCCGCCTGTATAGTAGAATTCCATTTTGGCAACGTTGTCAGGAATCACATCATTGATGACAAAGCGTACCATGGCCACGACACGGTCCATCACGATGTTTTGCGTCGAGCTGCCGTCAACGGTCAGTTTACCGTCGGTATGGAAAGTATCGGTCACTTTATTATCCGGGAAACTTATTTTTTGGATGTCATTTGCTGATGGATTTCCTTGGCAGCTGTGGGCAAGAATTACGTATTCATAGCTGCCGGGGTTGAGCGATACGGAGAGCTTGCCGAAATTGTTGTCGGTTGATACGCTGTTCACTTGTTTCACTTTCGTTCCATCCTGATACACCATTAGGTTGATGTGGTCGCAAAGTTCGCTAATAGGTGTCGACCGTGTGACGGCTCTGCTTTCTGCATCCTCAGCCTCTGCATTACTAAAATTGGTCTGTAAAGAGTTGCCTACATCAAAGAGGATGGTGAAGGCGCCTTCTTGTGACGTCGGTTCTTCATAACCGCTTTCTTCGAGGGCTACTTTTTGGCATCCGGTCAGTGAGGCCAAAAGGATAGCAGCCAGGGCACAATGTCCCATAAAATTCTTTTTCAATTGTTTATAGATCATAGTTTTTAGGTTTTGAATTATCACAAATGTAGGGCATAATATATATTATTGTTATTGTATGATCTAATATTTATGTTTGTTTAACGTTTGACTCTTATGTATTCAAGACTCTGATTATGTACTTCTGTGTTGTCTTCATTTTAGACAGGACATCGGACATCCGGCTGAAAGCGCTTTCTAAAATAGAAAAAGACATGAAATTGTAAGGTTTATTTATGTACCATTATTTTAGGCAGATTAGAACCCGTGAGCATGATGTGTCCTGGCACAATGCGTATCTGTGAGATTGATGAAACATTGGAGAGGCCTTCCGTCACAAAGGAAAAGCCGGAAAGTGAATATGATCTTTGTAATAGGTAGTTGTATATAACCTCAGATGAACTTACTCCGTAGAACTCGCTAAGTGGATGCTCAAGGACTGACGTGATTTTGTATAAATGGGGCATTGAAGGTCGTTTCTGCGACAAAAATAAGAATTCTCGTTCTGAAAGGCGCCTCAAAAATGACTTCTGTGGTCATGTGCGACAAAATAAGGATTTGTCTTTCTCTTCATGAAGACAGTTACGGGAGGTAAAGATTACATCCAGATGTTCCCCTTTTGTACAAAATTGTCATTAGGCTGCAAACTTTTATTTTAATTCTTATGGCATTGCTCGACATCTTTCGTCTTTCTGTCGGCATCCCGTCTGTCACTTTATCCTGATATCGCATACAATGCCTTTGATAATAGTGACAGACGGACTGTGGGGCAATAGGACGGAAATCTTCGGGTTCCTAATGACTAATGGTGTTATGATAAAACGATTATGTGGATTTTGTTTCTGGTATTGCCAGTGATCTTTTTGCGATCAGTCGTTACCTATGTCTATTTACAGATGCCATTTATATTTCTTTCCGGCGCGTTCGGGTGTCATGACGGGTGCGCCCTTGAAACCGGAAGGATTGGAGAAACCGGGACGGGCACCGCCTCGGTATTCGGCCCATCGGGAGCGGATGCGGGCTACATAGTCGGCGGTCTCATTACCGCGCATATAGCCATAGCGCACAACGGGATCGTTGTAGTAGTGGGGCTCGCGCAGTCCGAGAATGTATTGTTCCACATCGGCCCATCGGTGAGGTGATTTGCCGTATTTGCTGGCGAGGGCCATGGCATCACGCACATGGTTGTAACCGCCGTTATAGCTGGCCAGGACAAAGAAAATGCGTTCCGATGCCGGTACGTCTCTGAACTTGCCGCTCAGCATGCTGATATATCGGGCTGCTGCGGCGATATTGGCTTCCGGATCTTCCATCTGCTCTTCCGGCAGACCGAGCATTGCTGCAGTGGCAGGCATCACCTGCATCAGGCCACGGGCACCGGCCCACGAGCGGGCATGAGGGTCGAAGGCGGACTCCTGATAGCACTGGGCGGCGATCAGTCGCCAGTCCCAACGGGCCAGCGGTGCATATTTTTGGAAAAGGTGGTCGTAGTGGGAGATGACACCGCCTGAGCGGTCAAGGTAGGGCGAATAGACGTGACGGACAACACTGCGTGTGGAGAGCAGGAAGTCTTCCTCCTTAATAGTCTTCTCGATCATTGCAGGACGGAACCAGCGATTGAGCGAGTCGGCCAGTTCCCGGCTGGCATTGTTCACTGCCCATCCGTTGCCGTTGCTGTCCTTGAGTCCGGCGAAGCGTACGCCTTTCATCGAACGGGGGAGGGGGAAGGCGATGATGTCGCCCTCACCCTTTTCCAGACGGCGTACCATCTCTGTCGTGTCCTTGCACACTTCCACACGCAGCGAGACGCCAATACGCTGTGCGAATTTCTCCGCCAGCATATAGTGCATGCCGAGCCCTTTGCCATGATAGTCGAAGTAGGTCTGAGGGCCCGACATGGTGAGTACGATCATCTCGCCGTTGCTTTGTATGTCCGATAGGGCCAGCGCTTCCGATGTGGGGATGGAGTCGCTCTCCTCGAGCGCAGTGCCCCAAGGGGTCAGTTCCTGTTGCTTCTTGTCGGAACAGGCGGTGATTAGTAAAATACAGAGGAGTGTTATGAACGTGCGTATATTTGCAGGATAGTTATTCATCATTGATTATTTGTCTGCAAAATTACAACTTTTTGTGGCTTTATTGCTTGAGAAATGCTTAAATTTGCAGCTGATTTAGATATATTTTGTAAGAACATTCCTATTATAAACAATTGCTTATGTTGAGAATAGCAGTTCAATCTAAGGGTCGTCTCTACGACGACACGATGAATCTCCTCTCTGAGGCCGATATAAAGGTGAGTTCCAATAAGCGGACTCTTCTGGTAGAGAGTAGCAATTTCCCCCTCGAAGTATTGTATCTGCGCGATGATGATATTCCTCAAAGCGTAGCCAATGGTGTTGCCGACATCGGTATCGTTGGTCAGAATGAATACGAGGAGCGGCAGGAGCCCGTGCAGGTGATCTCTCACCTCGGATTCTCCCGTTGCCGTTTGTCGCTGGCTATTCCCAAGGCTTGCCACTATGGCGGTCTGGAATGGTTTGAAGGTAAGAAGATTGCGACGAGCTATCCTGGCATTCTCCGTCGTTTTCTGGATAAGAACGGCATTCATGCCGACATCCATATCATCACCGGATCGGTGGAGATCAGTCCGGGCATTGGTCTGGCCGATGCCATTTTCGACATCGTGTCATCGGGGTCAACGCTTGTGCAGAACAACCTCAAGGAGGTGGAAGTGGTGATGCAGAGCGAGGCGCTGCTCATCGGCAACCTGCAGATGGATGATGAGAAGCATAAGATACTCAATGAGATGCTTTTCCGTTTCGAGGCCGTGCGCTCGGCCCAGGATAAGAAGTATGTCATGATGAACGCGCCGAAGGACAAGATCGAGGAGATCACGAAGGTGCTTCCCGGCATCAAGAGCCCGACGATCATTCCGCTCTCCGACCCCGACTGGTGTGCCATTCACACCGTGCTCGACGAAAAGCGCTTCTGGGGCATCATCGGCCAGCTCAAGGCTCTTGGAGCCCAGGGCATTCTTGTGACACCTATCGAAAAGATGATATTGTAAGAGCTAAAACATTCAACGAAATATGAACATCATCAGATACCCTCAGGCATCGGAGTGGCAGTCGCTCACGCAGCGTCCGCATATCGATGCCTCACAGCTCAACGCTACTGTAAAGGCTGTGCTCGACGATGTGCGCGGGCATGGCGATGAGGCTGTGAAACGTTATGAAGAAAAATTCGACCACGTGCAGTTGGATAGTCTGGCTGTCACGCAGGAGGAGATCGACAAGGCCTTGCAGTCGGTGTCGCCCGAACTGCTGGAGAGCCTGAAGCTCGCCTGGCATAACATCAGCGTGTTCCATGAGTCGGAGCGTTTTGAGGGTCATCAGGTGGAGACGGCGCCGGGTGTCGTTTGCTGGCAGAAGAGTATCGCCATTGAGCGGGTGGGCCTTTATATTCCCGGTGGTACTGCTCCTCTGTTCTCCACCGTGCTGATGCTTGCCACGCCGGCCCGTATCGCCGGCTGCCGGGAGATCGTGCTTTGTACGCCGCCCGATCGTACGGGACATGTCCATCCTGCCATTCTCGCCGCTGCCCATATAGCGGGTGTGAGTCGTATTTTCAAGGCTGGAGGAGTGCAGGCTATCGGTGCCATGGCCTATGGCACGGAGAGCGTCCCCAAGGTCTATAAGATCTTCGGCCCCGGTAATCAGTATGTTATGGCGGCCAAGCAGCAGGTGTCTCTTCACGATGTGGCCATTGACATGCCTGCCGGACCCAGTGAGGTATGCGTAGTGGCCGATGCGACGAGCAATGCCACTTTTGTGGCTGGTGATCTGCTTTCTCAGGCCGAGCACGGCATGGACTCGCAGGTGTTCCTCATTTGTACTGATGAGCAGAAGTTGTTGGATATCAAGGGCGAGATCGAACGTCAGCTCGCTGTGTTGCCCCGTCATACGATGGCGGCTGCGTCATTGGATAATTCGAAGCTTGTGCTGGTGCACGATTCCGACGAGGCCATCCGGCTGGCCAATGTTTATGCTCCCGAGCATCTGATCCTTTGTACTCAGGACTATGAGCGTCTGGCCGGAAAGGTGGTGAATGCCGGGAGTGTCTTCCTCGGTCCGTGGGCATGCGAGAGTGCCGGCGATTATGCCAGCGGCACCAACCACACCCTGCCTACCCATCAGTATGCCCTGGCCTATAATGGGGTAAATCTCGACTCATTCTGTCGTAAGGTGACCTTCCAGCATCTGACGGAAGAGGGCATCCGTTCGATCGGTAAGGCCGTTGTCTGCATGGCGGAGAACGAACAGCTCGAGGCACACGCCAATGCCATGCGGCTTCGTTTGGAATCTCTAAAATAAATCGGTTATGAAAGCACTTCAAGAACTGGTACGTCCTAATATCTGGCGCCTTGCGCCCTATTCTTCGGCCCGCAATGAGTATGCAGGTCACGAGGCCCATGTGTTTCTCGATGCCAACGAGAATCCATATAATCAGCCTTACAACCGCTATCCCGATCCTTTGCAGGAGGAGTTGAAGGCGAAGCTGTCGGTTATTAAGCGCGTGCCGACAGAATGTATCTTTCTTGGCAATGGCTCTGATGAGGCCATCGATCTCGTGTACCGTGTGTTCTGTCGGCCGCAGATCGACAATGTCGTGGCTATCGAACCGACCTATGGCATGTACAAGGTCTGTGCGGACATCAATGATGTGGAATACCGCCCCGTGCTGCTCGATAGTAAATACGAGATGAACGCCGATGCTTTGTTGCAGCGTTGCGACCGCCACACGAAAGTGATCTGGTTCTGCACACCTAATAATCCCACGGGCAACAATCTGTCAGCTGTCGAGATAGAGAAGGTGCTGACCCGTTTCCCGGGCATGGTGGTGATCGATGAGGCTTATAGCGATTTCTCCACGGCGAGGGTGTTCCGCACACGGCTGAAGGAGTTCGACAATATGATCGTCCTCAATACGATGTCGAAGGCATGGGGCTGTGCTGCCATCCGGCTTGGTATGGCGTTTGCGCAGAAAGCGGTCATCGACTTGTTCAACAAGGTGAAATATCCCTATAACGTCAATTCGCTGACGCAGGAGCAGGCTCTTGAGGCATTGGGCGACCGTGCGCAGGTGGAGCGTTGGGTGTCAATGCTGTTGCGTGAACGGGCGGCTGTGATGGATGCGTTTACACTCTTGCCTGTTTGTAAGGAGGTGTATCCTTCGGATGCTAATTTCTTCTTGGCGCGAATGACAGACGCACAGGCCATTTACGACTATCTTGTGGAAAAAGGTATCATTGTCCGCAACCGTACGCGCGTGAAGCTTTGCCACGATTGTCTCCGCATCACCATTGGAACGGAGAAAGAAAATCAGCAGCTTCTTGCCGCCTTGCGCCAATATAAATAGGTTGTCATCGGAGCGCTGGCAATCATCGAAGCGTTGGCAATGACGCCAATAACCCTTATGCGTACGATCCTATCCGGGTGTTGATGGGATCGTACGCACAAGGGTTATGATATTGAGGCATATAGGAAGATGTAGGATCAGATAGAATGAATTCACCGGTAGCTCCTGAGTTACAAGAGTCTATGGCTTCGATATCAATTTATTGGAAAAGTATTTTACATATTACGACAGTCTCCATGTCATTTTTTTATAGGTCTGTCCGACATATTTCTATTCTCGTGTCAGGCTGTCCGTTACGTTGTCTTGGCATGGCGTCTTTTCCAGATTTAAGTAGACGGTTCTTCTCTTTATAAACTGGAACAGTGGACATCTTTCAGAGAACCATCCTAAAACAGTAGACGGTTAAGAAAAAACTGTACGATTCCCTTTGATGGCCGACCATAATTTCCCCTGATATGACTACCGAGGTCGGTTGATGTTTGATAAAAGGAGATGGAGTGGCTGTCCGATGACGGTATGAAATCCTTCAGATTTTTAAATGGCCGATGCTCTTTTAAGACCTCTGTCGTGATAGGGATCCCATCGGTTGGGGAGTAATGGTACCCTAAAATAAATGCCCTTCTCCGTCTGTATTCTCCTCTTCTTTTTGTACCTTTGCGGTGTACTTAATATTATAATATGAAGGAATTTGTAATTTCCGAGGTGAAGGCCGAGACAGCTGTCCTCGTGGGACTGATCACTCCCCAGCAGGATGAGGCCAAGACCAAGGAATATCTCGACGAGCTCGAGTTTCTCGCCGATACTGCCGGTGCACAGACCGTGAAGCGTTTCACGCAGCGTGTCAATGGCCCTAACAGCGTCACGTATGTAGGAAAGGGGAAACTCGAAGAAATCAAGCAATATATTCACGATGAGGACGAGGCCGACCGCGAGGTGGGAATGGTCATCTTCGATGATGAGCTGTCTGCCAAGCAGATCCGCAACATCGAGAAGGAGTTGCAGGTGAAGATCCTCGACCGTACGTCGCTCATCCTCGACATCTTCGCCATGCGCGCGCAGACGGCTGCGGCAAAGACGCAGGTAGAGTTGGCTCAGTATCGTTATATGCTGCCTCGTCTGCAGCGTCTCTGGACCCACCTTGAGCGTCAGGGCGGTGGCTCAGGAAGCGGTGGCGGAAAAGGGTCGGTAGGTCTGCGTGGACCGGGTGAGACCCAGCTCGAGATGGACCGCCGTATCATCCTCCAGCGCATGTCGCTGCTGAAGAGGCGGTTGGAGGAGATCGACAAGCAGAAGACTACCCAGCGCAAGAACCGTGGCCGACTGATCCGTGTGGCCCTCGTCGGCTATACCAATGTAGGAAAGTCGACCTTAATGAATCTGTTGGCCAAGAGCGACGTCTTTGCGGAGAACAAGCTCTTTGCCACTCTCGACACGACGGTGCGCAAGGTGGTGGTGGAGAATCTGCCGTTCCTGTTGGCCGACACCGTCGGCTTTATCCGTAAGTTGCCCACCGATCTGGTCGACTCGTTCAAGTCAACGCTCGATGAGGTGCGTGAGGCCGATCTGTTGCTCCATGTGGTGGATATCTCCCATCCCGACTTTGAGGAGCAGATCGAAGTGGTCAACCAGACCTTGAAGGAGTTGGGAGCGGCCGATAAGCCGTCAATGATCATCTTCAACAAGATAGACCAGTATCAGTGGGTGGATAAGGAGCCCGATGATCTGACGCCGTCGACGCGTGAGAATGTCACTCTGGATGAGTTACGGCATACGTGGATGGCTCGCCTGGGCGACAATTGCCTTTTCATCTCCGCACGGGAAAAGACCAATATCGACGAGTTCCGTAATGTGCTTTATCGGCGCGTGCGGGAGCTTCATGTGCAGAAATATCCTTATAACGACTTCCTGTATCCCAGTGAAGAATAAAATAATCCGGAGTTATGGCGTATCGAAATCTGACAGATGAGGAGATTGCTCTCCTCGAAGACAAGAATTGTTGGGCTGAGGACTGGAGCGCGGTTCAGGTAGCCGACGATTTCCGTCCCCGTTATATGCAGAATGTCCAATTGTACGGCGATGTCCGCATCGGCGTGTTTGAGAGCAATGTGGAGGTATCCAAAGGCTTCCTCAAGCATTCCGGCATCAGTAATGCCACCCTGCGCAATGTCACCATCGGCGACAACTGCCTGATCGAGAATATCGGCAACTACATCAACAATTATGATATCGGTGATGACTGCAACATCTCTAATATCTCGACGATAGAGACCACCGAGGGTGCCACCTATGGACAGGGCAATCTCGTGAGCGTGCTCAATGAGGTAGGAGAGGGCAATGTGGTGCTCTATTCGGCCCTCAGTGCCCAGCTGGCCGCTTTCATGGTGAGTCATTTCCATGACCGTGAGCTGAAGGACAAGATCCGCAAGCTCATCCGTGATTATATCGACACGTATGTGCCTGAGCGCGGAAAGATCGGCAACCGTGTAAAGATCGTCAACACCAAGGAAATCACCAACACTCTGGTCAGTGACGACTGTGAGATCAATGGAGCCGCACGTCTGTCCGACTGCACGCTCCTCTCCACGGAAGATGCCAATGTCTATATCGGTACGGGAGTCATCGCGGAGAACTCCATCATCTCCGACGGCTCGTCGCTCATCAACTCCGTGAAGATGCAGGACTGCTTTGTCGGCGAGGCTTGTCAGATCTCCAACGGGTTCACCGCTTCCCAAAGCGTCTTCTTCGCCAATTCGTATATGAGCAATGGCGAGGCGTGTGCCGCTTTCTGTGGCCCGTTCTCCGCTTCCCATCACAAGAGCTCGCTGCTGATTGGTGGCATGTTCTCGTTCTACAACGCCGGATCGGGCACCAATTTCTCCAATCACGCTTACAAGATGGGCCCCATGCACTGGGGCGTCCTGGAGCGGGGTACGAAGACGGCGAGCGGTGCCTATCTGTTGATGCCTGCCACCATCGGCACCTTCTCTGTCTGCTTCGGCAAGCTGATGCACCATCCCGACACGCGGGCCTTGCCGTTCTCCTATCTGATAGCCTATGGCGACACGATGTATCTGTCGCCCGGTCGCAACATCACCACCGTCGGCCTTTACCGTGACATCCGCAAGTGGCCGAAGCGTGACCTGCGGGCGAAAGGATCGCAGAAGAGCATTGTCAACTTCGACTGGCTCTCGCCGTTCTCCGTGGGAGAGATCATCCAGGGCAAGAAGATCCTTGAGCAGCTGCGCGAGGCCTCGGGCGAGGATGTGTCGACCTATAATTTCCATGAGTATGTCATCCGGGCCTCTTCGCTGCAGAAAGGCATCAAGTACTACGACATTGCCCTGCGCATCTATATGGGTGCGGTACTCAAACGCATGCTGAAACGCGATCCCACGCTTCAGCCTCCTGTGTCGGATGAGGGAGTGGGAGAGTGGAACGACTTGAGCGGACTGCTCCTGCCGGTCTCAGAAGAGCAACGGCTCGTCGACGACATTAAGGACGGAACACTCGACAGCATCGAGGCGGTCAACGATCGTTTCGAGGAGATCAATGCCGGTTACCGGCGTTATCAATGGGCCTGGACCTACAAACTGATCCTCGATTATTATGGTCTCACGGAGCTCACCCTCGACGATGTGCCCCGCATTCGCGAGGACTATGTCTGCGCACGCCGTGCATGGATTGCCGAGATCCGTAAGGATGCGGAGAAGGAGTATCGTATGGGCGACGTGGAGCGCGAGGTGCTCGACAACTTCCTCGAGAATCTCGATCATGAGGTAGACTACGAAAACTAACATATAAAACGAAGTAATGAAGATGAAGAAATTTATTCTGGGACTTGTCCTGCTGGCCACGGCCGTCTCGCCGGCACTGGCTCAACAGTACAAGTACACAGAGGTGGCGGGCGATCCCATGCACACCCGCATCTACACCTTGAACAACGGGTTGAAGGTGTATCTGTCCGTCAACAAGGAGCAGCCGCGTCTGCAGGCCAATATTGCCGTGAAGACCGGATCGCGCAACGACCCGCACGAGACGACGGGACTGGCCCATTATCTCGAGCACCTTATGTTTAAGGGAACCACCCACTTCGGCAGCAGTGACGTGCAGGCTGAGGCTCCGCTGCTCGCCGACATTGAGCGGCGCTTTGAGGCTTACCGTAAGCTCACCGACAAGGCTGCCCGTAAGAAGGCTTACCACGAGATAGACTCTGTGTCGCAGCTTGCCGCCCGCTACAACATTCCCAACGAGTATGACAAGATGATGGCCTCTATCGGCAGCGAGGGCTCCAATGCCTATACATCGAACGATGTGACCTGCTATATAGAGAATATCCCGAACAATGAGATCGAGACGTGGGCACGTATCCAGGCCGACCGCTTCCAGAACATGGTGATACGCGGATTCCACACGGAGCTGGAGTCTGTCTACGAGGAATACAACATTGGTCTGGCCAGCGATGGAGAGAAGGAGTGGGTAGCGCTGATGAAGAAGCTCTTCCCCGGTCATCCTTATGGTACGCAGACAACGATCGGTACGCAGGATCATCTGAAGAATCCGTCGATCACCAACATTAAGAATTATTTCCGGCGCTACTATGTGCCCAATAATGTGGCCGTCTGTCTGGCAGGTGATTTCGATCCCGACAAGACGATAGCCATCATTGATAAGTATTTCGGCCAGTGGCAGTCCTCACCGACGTTGAGCCGTCCCGAGTATGCTCCTGTCCCCGTGCTGACCGCTTCTGTCGACACGACCGTTGTCGGCCAGGAGGCTGAGAATGTGCTTATGGGCTGGAAGACGCCGGGTGCCAACACGCTTGCTGCCGACACGCTGAATATGATCGCTTCCCTGCTGAGCAACGGTACGGCCGGCCTGATGGATCTTGATCTCAACCAGCCGATGAAGGTACAGTATGCCAGTGCCGGCGTGGAACTGATGCACGACTATGGCATGTTCATTGCTGAAGGAATGCCCCGTCAGGGACAGACGCTGGAGGATGTGCGGAAGCTGATCCTCGGTGAGATCGACAAACTGAAGAAGGGTGACTTCGACGAGAGCCTGCTCACCGGCGTGGTGACCAATCTTCGCCTTCAATATAACAAGGGCCTGCTTTCCAATCAGAACCGTGCTTCCCAGTTTGTCGACGCCTTCATCAACGATGAGCCGTGGGAACAGCAGGTGAAGACCATCGACCGGATGGCTGCGATCACAAAGCAGCAGATTGTCGCTTTTGCCAACCGCTTCTTCCTCGACAACAGTGTGACGGTGTATAAGCGTCAGGGCAATGATACGACGATCCATAAGATTGAGAAGCCCGAGATCACCCCGATCCCTACTAATAACGACAAGCACTCTGCCTTCCTCGATGAGGTGGTCAACATGAAGCCGGAGCCTATCCAGCCCGTATTTGTCGATTACAACAAGGATATGGTGAAGGCTACGACGAAACAGGGACTTACCTTACTTTATAAGCACAACGACCAGGACGATCTTTTCGATCTCGCCTTCCGCTATCCGTTTGGTGAGACGGCCGACACACGTTACAACTATGCCGCCGAGTATCTCTCCTATGTCGGTACAGACAAGATGAGCAATGCCGACTTCAAGAAGCAGGCGTTTGCTCTGGGTTGCTCCTACAACTTCTCTGTAGATGATGATGCGGTGACCCTTCACATCAGTGGTCTGAACAGTAATCTGTCCAAGTCACTCGCACTGGTTGAGAATCTCATCAAGAATGCGAAAGGCGACAAGGACAGTTGGAACAAATATGTGGAGGCCGTGGTGAAGTCGCGCAAGGACAATAAGACCAACCAGCGTGCCAACTTTGGAGCGCTGCGTCAGCTCGGCCAGTATGGCAAGTGGAGCCGTCAGCTCAATGTGATGACCGAGCAGCAGCTTCGCGATGCCGATCCCCAACAGATGCTCGCCCTGCTTCCTGCCCTCGATCACTACCAGCACATGGTGCTCTATTTCGGTGCCTCTTCACAGAAAGAGCTGGAGGCGCTTGTTGCCAAAGAGCACAAGACACCTAAGAAGTTCACGGCAGCGCCTTCTGCCCGTCCTTATGTTGAGGAGGCGACTCCGAAGAATGAGGTGTGGATCGCTCCGTATAAGGCACAGAATATCTATATGACGATGTACCATAATGAGGGTACGAAGTGGGAGCCTTCACGTGCTGCCATAGAAGCGCTCTTCAATGAGTATTTTGGTGGCGGCATGAACGCCATCGTCTTCCAGGAGCTGCGCGAGGCCCGCGGACTGGCTTATTCGGCCGGTGCCGCCTACCTGCGTCCTAATGATGTGAAGGCCGGTTCAGAAGGCTTCACTACCACGATCATCTCGCAGAACGATAAGATGATGGACTGCATCCGCGAGTTCAACGCCCTGCTCGACTCCATGCCCCGCCGCGAGGCCGGTTTCCGTCTGGCAGAGCAGAGTCTGATGAAGCAGATCGCCACGACGCGTACGACACGCTTCAATGTGCTCAGCTCTTACATCCGCGCCCAGGAACTTGGTATCGACTACGATCTCAATAGCCGCATCTACCGCGAGCTGCCGTCACTGACGCTGCAGGATCTTGTTGATTTCGCGACACAGAGTATCGCTAAAAAGACCTATCGTTATCTCATCCTGGGCGATGAGAGCCAGCTCGACACAAAGACTCTTGAGAAGATCGCGCCTATCCGTCGCGTATCCACAGAAGAAATATTCGGATATTGATTGTTTAACATATTAAATCTAACAAAAACATTATGGCAAAAGAACCTGAGTTCAAGTATGCTCCCATGTTCCAGACCGGAAAGGACGACACCGAGTACCGTCTGCTTACCAAGGAGGGAGTGAGTGTAGGTACTTTCGAAGGTCATGAGATCCTGAAGGTGACTCCCGAGGCCCTGACGCTGCTGGCACAGCAGTGCTTCCACGATTGTGAGTTCATGCTCCGTCGCAAGCATAATGAGCAGGTAGCCGCCATCCTGAAAGATCCCGAGGCCACAGAGAATGACAAGTATGTGGCTCTGCAGTTCCTCCGCAATGCCGAGACAGCCGTGAAGGGCGTGTTGCCTTTCTGCCAGGACACCGGTACCGCCATCATCCATGGTGAGAAGGGTCAGCAGGTATGGACCGGCTTCGAGGATGAGGAAGCTCTCTCCCGTGGTGTTTACAATACCTATACACAGGACAACCTGCGCTACTCGCAGAACGCTCCTCTGACGATGTACGACGAGGTGAACACCCGTTGCAACCTCCCCGCACAGATCGACATCGAGGCTACCGAGGGTGCTGAGTATCGTTTCATCTGCGTGGCTAAGGGTGGCGGTTCGGCCAACAAGACCTATTTCTACCCCATGACCAAGGCTACGATCCAGAACGAGGGCACGCTGCTCCCCTTCCTCGTAGAGAAGATGAAGAGCCTTGGAACGGCTGCTTGTCCTCCTTATCACATCTGCTTCGTCATCGGCGGTACATCGGCTGAGAAGAATCTGCTGACCGTGAAGCTCGGTTCGATCAAGTACTACGACAACCTGCCTACCACAGGTGATGAGACCGGCCGCGCTTTCCGCGACATCGACCTGGAGAAGAAGCTCTTGCTCGAGGCCCACAAGATCGGACTCGGTGCACAGTTCGGTGGCAAGTACCTGGCTCACGACATCCGCGTGATCCGTCTGCCCCGTCATGGCGCTTCTTGTCCTATCGGTATGGGTGTGAGCTGCTCGGCTGACCGCAACATCAAGGCTAAGATCAATAAGGACGGTATCTGGATTGAGAAGATGGATACCAACCCCGGAGAGCTGATTCCCGAGGAGTACGCACAGCCGGGTGAGGGTGCCAAGGGCATCTCCATCGATCTCGACAAGGGTATCGATGCCGTACGTGCTGAGCTGACCAAGTATCCCGTTTCTACCCGTGTGAGCCTGAACGGTACGATCATCGTGGCACGCGACATCGCACACGCCCGTCTGAAGGCCGCTCTCGACAAGGGTGAGGAGCTGCCTCAGTACTTCAAGGATCATCCTATCCTCTATGCCGGACCGGCCAAGACTCCTGAAGGCTATGCCTGCGGCTCTATGGGTCCGACGACAGCCAACCGTATGGATCCTTATGTGGACGAGTTCCAGGATCACGGCGGCTCGCTGGTGATGATCGCCAAGGGTAACCGTACACAGGTCGTTACCGATGCCTGCAAGAAGCACGGTGGCTTCTATCTCGGTACCATCGGCGGTATCGCAGCCGTTCTCTCGCAGGAGTGCATCACCTCTATTGAGTGCGTGGCATATCCCGAGCTGGGTATGGAGGCCATCTGGAAGATCACCGTTAAAGACTTCCCTGCCTTCATCCTCGTGGACGACAAGGGCAATGACTTCTTCAAGCAGCTCAAGCCCTGCAACTGCACTTGCTGATAATCGTTCCATCCGTATAGGGTCATGTCCTTTGGGGCATCGGCCGTATATGTTCTTTCATAGCGGTGTGGATCCTTTGGGATCCGCACCGTTTTTTGTTTGTCTAGTGGTAGTGTCTCACTGAGTGTGTCTGAAACAAGTCTATCTTAGGAGTGATGAGGTAAGGTTAATGGATAATTTAATGTCTTATGTCAAAATCTATTGCTGTCCGGTAAAACTTTCTGTAAAATTAG
>HF988424.1 GCA_000431975.1 Prevotella sp. CAG:924
CAGTCTTCCGATCTGCCACCTATAAGCTGGAATATCCGATGAACGATGAACCTTATGATATCTGAAAGCATAGGTCCGAACGGCTGACCTTTTCATGCCCAATACCACAAAGGGCATATCCGGTCCTGACAGACAACACGTCCGAACTCTTGCCTATCAAGGATCGTAGCCTATAAAGAAAAACAATACGACTTTTGCCAGACAGTCTGCTTTTTTAGGACGGTTTTCCGCAAAGTGCCTACTATTTCCGTCTATAAAGAGAAAAAGTATCTAGTAAAATCAGGAAAGATAAACACCGTATACTTACGGTAAGTAAACACTCTACCTCAAATTAAAGTTACACTAACTTTAAGACATGAAAAAATCCCGGCCTTGTAAAATACAGGCCTTTTTATAAAATAGAAAAGGTGTGCCAAAGTGTAACTAAACATGCACTTTGACACACCCTTATTACATTTAGTAAAACGATATATTACTTACCGCTAAGCTGCATCTTTGTCGATTTAGCCTTTACCATCTTCTTGAATAAAGAAGTAGGAGCCACACCGCTAGTTGTCTTCTTGACAATACGCGACGGCATAACGTCTTTCTTAGGAGCAACACTCTGAGCCGGACTATCAGGAGTGGTCAACTCCTTCTTTGCCAATGGTCCCCACTCACCGTTGATATTCTGTGCGATAGAGAAGGCGATATAATCAGTACTGGGATCTGCAGTCCACCAAGCCTCATCAACACCATATTGATTCCAATAAGAATCGGTGGGATTGTCGGTCTTCAGGTATTCAATAACCTTCTCATCCGTCCAATCCTTCTCATATCCCTCTTTCTCCATCAGAATATCGCGATGCACAGAGGTCTGGTCATTAGGAATATAGGTAACAACTTGATAATATCCGTTAGTAGCGTCACCGCCAAACTTACCCACTTCAATCGTCATCTCAGCGACACCCTCGCCTCCTAATTTCTTCGTTGTTACAGGGATAACCAGCATATCAGCATAAGTACCATTCACGTCCCAAGCTTGCACGTAAATCTCATAGTCCGTACCCGGATCCATGTTCTCCCACGTATTGGTAGCATTACCTGTGTTATTAAATCCGAAGGCCTTGATCATGTCACCCATCTGTGTGAATCCAAACATTCCACCCATCATTTGGAACTGCTGCTCGGCAGTACCTGCAGGATAAGAACAAGCCGCATATCCGGCAACACCAGAGCTAGGAGTGAAACTGATCGTGATCTTGTCGGTGGTCACCTCATCAATATTGTAGTTAATGCTGCAATCACCTACCACATCTTTCTTAGGAGCAGTGAAATCACAACGCTCTGCACCACATGCAACACCATACTGGTCATAACCTACTGTAATAATCGTATAGTCAACACCAGGAGTAAAAGTATAACCTGTCATGGCCGCATCGGTGAAATCCTGCCAGTAATACTCTGAACCACTCTGATCGAGATAGTTGGCAATAGCTGCCTCACTGTTCAGCATATCAGCTCTGTTCTTCGGCAGGCAGTCGATACGGAAAGCTTGGCATCCCGATGTACGGGTGATAGCCACTTTCAGCGTGTCACCCGTCTCACCGCTCTTAAATCCCTTATAGTCGATCGTTGCAGCGATACGTCCATCGACCTGTGCAAACCAAATGCTGTCGATACGCTCAGCCAGGAAGCCCTTTGTCGTGCCAAGCTTGTCTGTGATCAAGACACGATTGGGTGATGTCTGAGCAAACAAAGATGTTGCGCTAAGAACGCACATTATAATTAATGAGAAGATTTTTTTCATTGTTTCACGAATTTAATTGTGTGGTTGTTTACTTTGAAAATATACACTCCTTCAGCAAGACTGCCTGTGGAGAAAGGTGTACCGTCCCAATGGTCTACACTTACGACCGTCATGCCATCGACACTATAGACAGCGGCATAGGCTTTCTCTCCGGCCTTCCAGCCATCGACACCTAACTGGCCGTTACGATAATAAGGCTTCAGACCACCCTCTGTAGTACTGACAGCGCCGATACCGGTACTGATACCTTTAAACTTAATACTGCCCACCTGTCCATAGACGAACGGTGAAGCCGCACCATCTGTCCCGATGATGTAAAAACTGCTCTCATCAAAGGTCAGCTTGCCGATATCCGACAACGCAAACTCTTGCTGTGAGGAGCCATTGGTGAAATTGACAACGAGAACCGCGTCGTCCGCTTTTGTCACCAATGCCAACACCATCAGGCACATTGTGATAAATAATTTCTTCATCTGCTTGTGCTTAAAATTAGACTCTGTACGGATGCCTGATCAGCCTAGGTAATGAACCAAGCACCCTTTTTTATACATGCTCTTAAGATATGTCCAACAAATGTAGGCATTTTTTGGGAAAACACCCCATAAAACATAAAGTTTTTTATCGTATGCTCTCAAAACTTTCATTTCCTAACTCAACACCCTCACAGATATCTATTATGCCGATAGTCATATTGTGATGGGGTGAATTTGTCCTCCATCATTAACAATCAGTCATCAAGTCAAAATATTTATTTTTTCATCCTCCTTTGCCGTTATCCCACTCTTACCGACAACATACTTATATGAACACTTACGCGACAATAATATTATTCTTATCAGAGATAAGATAATCATCATCAAAAACAGTCCGACCAATTCCAGCATAAAAAATCATAAAATGTCAGACTTTAAGACATTTTATCTTATTATGAAATATAAAACACAAATTGATACTTCAAGAAATATAAATAAAACAAATCGTAGCCAGTCGTATATATAAGAGGATATATAAACTGGAAACTGCTTGCCTTTCACCGAATAATTATAATTTTGCAGGCAGTCAATAAAGGTTGTATTTAGAAAATATTATTATGGCTTTACTGTCTAAAAGAAATGGTCATTCTAGAGTCAATAATCCTGGACTGGCCGGTCTGCTGATGACACTCGGCATCGTTTTTGGAGATATCGGCACATCACCACTATATGTGATGAAGGCCATCACCCACACCGGCGAGATCCTCACCGAGAATTATGTCCTAGGAGCATTGTCGTGCATCATCTGGACGCTAACGCTACAGACGACTATAAAATATGTACTCATTGCCCTTCGGGCCGACAATCATGGTGAAGGTGGTATCCTTGCCCTCTATGCCTTGTTGCGCCGGCATAAACGGCGTTGGATCTACGCCATAGCAGTCATTGGCGCAAGTACTCTGCTTGCCGATGGTATTATTACACCAGCCATCACCGTCACGACTGCCATTGAAGGATTGCGTGGCATCAGTCCCGACCTGCCTGTCACACAAGTGACAATTGGAGTGATTGCAGTGATATTCTTCGTCCAGCGTTTCGGCACAGAGCATGTAGGGCGCTCCTTCGGAGCCTTCATGCTACTGTGGTTCCTGCTCCTAGGCATCGTCGGCGCTATCTGGCTCGCCGGTTGTCCGCAAGTGCTCAAGGCGTTCAACCCTTATTATGCCATACAGTTGTTGACCGAGTCACCCGTATGGTTTCTGATCCTCGGAGCTGTGTTCCTCTGTACCACAGGTGCCGAGGCCCTCTACTCCGATCTGGGCCATTGCGGCAAGCGCAACATCACCATCAGTTGGATCTTTGTGAAGATCATGCTTATCCTCAACTACCTTGGTCAGGGCGCCTGGGTGCTTACCTATCCCGGACAAGCCACCGGCAACGACAACCCTTTCTATGCCATCATGCCTAACGGTATGCTCATCTTTGCCGTCATCATGGCCACCGGGGCAGCCATCGTTGCCAGCCAGGCGCTCATCAGTGGCTCATTCTCCATACTAAGCGAGGCTATGAACCTGAATTTCTGGCCACGTATGAGGATCAAGCATCCCACCAACGTGAAAGGACAATTATATATCCCAGCCGTCAACACATTTATGTTCGTGGCGGTAGTGTTCACCGTACTCCTGTTCCGTGACTCTTCACATATGGAAGCGGCCTATGGTCTGGCCATTACGATCACCATGCTTATGACAACCCTGCTACTAGGCTTCTACCTACGCAAGATCTCGGCACCAAAGATCGTAGTGGTGATCTTCGTTGGGTTCTATTGTGTCATCGAAGGACTCTTCCTTGCCGCCAACCTCTCGAAGTTCGTAGCCGGCGGATGGTTCACACTACTCATAGGCGGTCTGCTCTGCTTCATCATGTTTGTATGGATCAGCGCACGCAAGATTCGCCGCCGCTATCTGAGAATAGAAAAACTAAGCGACTATTACAGCATCATCTCAGCTATCAAAGCTGATCAAACGATTCCCAAATACGCCTCCAACCTCGTATATGTCAACCACGCTCCAACGGAAGGCAGTGTCGATGACAAACTGCTATATTCCATCATCAACAAGCAGCCAAAACGGGCCGACCATTACTGGCTGCTTCACATCGAATTTACCGATACCCCTGACACACTGGAATATACCTCCAAAGCACTCGTTCCAGGCACACTCTTCAGCATCAGTCTGCGCATAGGCTTCAGGATAGAGCCTCGTGTCAGCCTCTATCTCCGCCAAATCATAGAAGACCTGGTGGCAGATGGAGAACTCGATCTCACCAGCACCTATCCCTCTCTCCGCAGCAAGGGCATCGCCGGCGACTTCCGATTCATCATCATTCACCGCATATACTACCCCGAGGACTCATCGAACAGCCGTCAGAACATGCTGATGAGCCTCTACTCCATTATCCGTCACTTAGGTATCGGTGAGCCAAAGGCACTCGGCCTGGACACCTCGGTTGTCGTTGTAGAACGAGTACCTCTGATCACCTCGAGACGACAGCCCGACAAACGACGCAGAATAAGAAGGGTGATACCAGAAGAGACAAAGAATATGGAAGGCTAACCGCCAAGAGCGTCTGCAAGCTCAATACCAGCTCCCTGCACTATCAGCCGACAAGCTATAGGGTGACAGGAGTACCCACTTACTGATCCATACGAAACCCTCTGTTGGAAAAAGCGACAATGCCGCCAGTACAAACGATCTCTACAAAGACGCAAACGCCCCGTTGCAATGAGCAACGGGGCGTTTGCGTCATATATCCGGAACACGGCTTATCGCACCTTCAACTTCCCTTCTATCACCTTCCGACCTTTCCGAGTAACAAACGATCTGACATCCTCATAGTTGACAGACACATCATACGTAATGTCCTGACTGCTTGTCCGGCAGTGTACCCGTAAGATCATTTTCTCTCCATCGGGCCACGCTGCATCTATATTAGCCCATTGTAGGTCACTGTAAGTATCATCATCCAACGGTGCGAAAAGCTTATCGTAAAAGCCGTCGGTGACATAACCACTCTGCAAGAAATAGAGCCGCACCATTGATATATCAGCAAAGAGCTGATTCTGGCGAAGATCATAGGTGACGACATGACTCGTAAAGGCAGCCTTACGGCTTGAAAGACTACCGGGCTCTACAGTGGACTTTACCTCGAAGACAGCATAAGTGTGAGGTTTGTAAGAACGGAGTATCACCTGATAGGTGGCATAGCAAAAGCGATGGTCGTCGGGAATGGTGTCCAACAATCCGCTGACAGGCTCGCCATAGCCTGTTGCCAAAGCCCGTATAACGGTGTCGGCCGTCGTACCTACCGTTCCCAGCGTTCTGGAAAGATATTGTCGGAGTGGCAGACAATCATTACCATCAATGCTGTCAGGCCAATCAAGACTAACATCAACGACGTTCATCTCCAATCCATCATGCATCAGCACATGATACTTATAATTGTGTACCTGGAACTTCGTCGTATCAATCTGTGCCTCAACCTGCAACACATAGAAAAGAGGGCACAGGGCAAAAAGAAGAAAGAGAATCTTTTTCATAGATATATACCTTATATAATAGCATAAAGGCGGATGCCAAAAGCAACCGCCTTTGAAATATTATCTCAGGTCTAGTTCCACAGGACAATGGTCGGAACCATAGATCTCGGTATGGATCTTCGCGTCCTCCAACCTGTCGCGCAACCGGTCAGAAATGAGAAAGTAGTCTATACGCCACCCCGCATTCTTCTCACGGGCACGAAAACGATAAGACCACCAGCTGTAAGTCACCTGCTCAGGATACTTATAACGAAACGTATCAGTGAAACCGGCAGCAAGCAACTGCGTCATCTTCTCCCGTTCCTCATCAGTGAAACCGGCATTCTTACGATTGGTCTTTGGATTCTTGAGGTCGATCTCCTCGTGAGCCACATTCATGTCACCACATACAATGACCGGTTTCATGGCGTCAAGACGCTGAAGATAGGTACGAAAATCATCCTCCCATGTCATACGATAGTCAAGACGCCGCAACTGATCCTGCGAATTCGGGGTATAGACAGTTACTAAATAGAAATCGTCCATCTCCAAGGTAATAACGCGGCCCTCATGATCATGCTCCTCAATACCCAGTCCATAAGAAACGTTAAGGGGCTTATGACGGGTAAAGATTGCCGTACCGGAATAGCCTTTCTTCTCAGCATAGTTCCAATATGCATCATACCCGGGCAAATTGATATCGAGCTGCCCCGCCTGCATCTTCGTTTCTTGCAGACAAAAGAAATCGGCATCAAGCTGAGTGAACGATTCCTCGAATCCCTTACCCACACACGCCCGAAGACCGTTGACATTCCAGGAGATAAACTTCATAGACTGATTATTTATTTTTATTTCTTACCGACAATAGCAATAGGAGCCTTGATCTGATACTCATTCTCGTTCACCTTGATACTCTCCACCAAGATATAACCAGACACCTGGTTGTTGAAAGTCATCATAATCGGGGTATATGAAGAATTCAAGAAGATAAGGTTCTGATCATTGAGTAACTTCACTGTAATCGTATTGTTATTGCCATCCCGACCTGTCAGAGTAGTACCGAAATCCATGTAATACATGTAAGCGTTCTGCTCTACATAGTTCTTGTACTGCTGATCATACATAGAAACCTTACCGATAAGCGGCAGATTAGGACAGTTCTTCACGATCGTAGAGTCGGCCTTGGTAAAAGAGGCAAGGATGCTGACAGGGAAAGATGTGGTGATATTAGCAGAAGTGATAGTATCGGTATCGTGGATGGCAGTCAGCGAGAAGTAAGTAGAAAGAGAATCCTGTGCTACTTTGTAAATAGAAGATGTATCATACTTGAAATAATAGAACTTACCAGAATAGCCTCCCTCTGCCTTTAAGATCGCAGTCTGTTTCTGCGTATCAGTCAACTTCACATAGATAGGCTCGTCATCATCATTCAGACAAGAAGTGAGTGATACGGTCGTAAATGCTACCACAAGCAGCAAAAATAATTTTGAAATCTTTTTCATTGCTATATTTAAATTATTGAATTGTTAAACCACATATATAATGCGGTTTCCCTAATTCCCTTGCACCAAAGGAAGAAAAAAAATCAGATACGTTTGCTTTCTCCCCTCAGCAAGCTCATAAACTCCTGTCGGGTATTGAGCGAGTTAAAGACACCACTATAGTCGCTGGTAGTTGTGATGGAGTTCTGCTTCTCCACACCTCTCATCATCATACACAGATGACGCGCCTCTATCACAACCATAACACCCTGAGGATGCAGTGTGTCCTGTATGCAATCCTTAATCTGCTGTGTGAGTCGTTCCTGTACCTGCAAGCGATGGGAAAATATGTCGACCACACGTGCGATCTTACTCAGACCGGTGATATATCCGTTGGGAATATAAGCGACATGCACCTTTCCAAAGAACGGAAGCATGTGATGCTCGCACATGGAATAGAAGTCAATGTCCTTCACGATCACCATCTGATTGTATTTCTCCTCAAAAAGGGCATCGGTAAGTACTTTATGAGGGTCCTGCGTGTATCCGCGTGTGAGGATCTGCATTGCCTTGGCCACACGCATCGGTGTCTTTACCAAGCCCTCTCGTTCTGGATCCTCACCCAGGAGTTGAAGAATGTTCTTATAATGTGAAGCGAGCTCATCGAGTCCCGGTCTGAAATCTGTCTCTGGATTCATAATTTAATAATGTATGTTTATGAGTAGATAAATGGGAGTGCTTACTGTTAATCCTGCACTGTTATTTTACCCTGTACAATCGTTGCCCCTTTATATCCCATGGCCCTCACGGCCTTAAGCATCCGATTGGCCTGCTCATAACTGCGGAAATTGCCTACTCTACAAATCCACCGCGGCGAATAGAAATGAACGTATACGGGCTGGTCGGGAAATTTCATCTTGATGGCATTGCCTATCTGTTGCGCCCGTTGTCTGTCGGCCCTTGAATTGCCACCGGCGAAAGCCTGTACGCGGTAGCCTCTCACCTTGCGAGAACCGCGCATCACTTTCTTACGCATGTCGATAGTGGGGATGCTCATCTCATTATCGGCCTCACGCTCTGCCTCAGCCCGTTTCTCAGCAGCCTCATGACGCCGTTCCGCCACTTCCTCATCGGTACGGCGAACAGAGTCACGCTTGCCGGAAGCCAGCTCAGTCTGTGACTTATGCGAAGATTGTGGATTATGAACAGATTGTGAATTATGAGAAGAGGGAGCAGACTGGGATTTATGTGCCGTGTCGTCTGTCGTTTTCTGTCGGCTCGTCTCTGCCGTCTTACCGTTCACCAGATCGTCGATAGCCTGGCTCTGTGTGATAGTCACGGTCCCCATACCGCTCCGCTTCTGCTGCACGTGATCGGTATAGCTTTGGGCACCGGCCGTCATCGAGAAGCTGAGTGCTACAATAAATAAGGTGAAACTTTTTCTCATCTCAAAGTTTGATTTATAAACATTACAGAGTTACAGTGTCATGCCTATTGTAACTCATGCAGGCCGACACCATCAGTGTCCACCTTCAGTTTTACTGAGCATTGACCCTGTAACTCTGATATTGATTGATTAATTACTTCTTCCAAGCGTCGATGATACCCTTGAAGTCAGCGCACTTCAGAGAAGCGCCACCGATGAGACCACCGTCGATGTCAGGCTTTGCGAACAGCTCAGCAGCATTGCTGGGCTTGCAGCTACCGCCATAGAGAATCGTGGTGTCCTCAGCAGCCTGCTCACCGTACTTCTCGGCAACGAGTGAACGGATGTAGGCCAGCATCTCCTCAGCCTGGTCAGAGGTAGCGGTCTTGCCAGTACCGATAGCCCAGATAGGCTCGTAAGCCAGCACAATGTTGCTCCACTGCTCTGCAGTCAGATGGAATACGCTTCCCTCCAGCTCAGCCTTTACGACCTCGTTCTGCTTGTTGGCCTCACGCTCCTCGAGCGTCTCACCGCAGCAGAAGATCACCTTCAGGCCATTGGCCAGTGCCAGGTCAACCTTCTCCTTCAGGATCTCGGCTGTCTCGTGATAGTACTGACGACGCTCAGAGTGGCCCAGGATCACATACTGTGCACCGGTAGACTTCACCATAGCGGCGCTCACCTCACCCGTGTAGGCACCCTTCTCTTTGTCAGCGCAGTTCTCAGCACCCAAAGCAACAACGTTTTGATCCAGCACCTCAGCCACCTTTGCCAGATGGATGAAAGGAGTGCAGATGATCACACCACAGTTAGGCTTGTCAGCCACCAGTGCATCGTTGATTTCCTTTGCCAGGGCAACGCCCTCCTGCAGGTTCTCATTCATTTTCCAGTTACCTGCTACAATTTTCTTTCTCATTTTTGTTTACCTTTTTTGGTTGAAATATTATTGAAAGTCTTATGTTCTATTTTCTGAATCCGTTCCCGCTGCTGATGCATCTTCCCACGTACATATCTCGACCACGACCACATACGGTCGGCAAGGATAAGCAGGAAGAGTGGCACCAGGAAAAGTAATACGACAAGCACCACCATCTTCTTATTGCTACCAGACGGCATCTGCCCTATCTCCAGCTGTGACATCGGACCATTGAGCTTATCAGCACTAGGCAAATCGTTGTGTCCCCACTTTCCGATGATCGTTCCGTCTTTCAACAGCAGCAAGCCAGGGTTACTGCGTATAATCGTCTTCAACGTGGTCTCATCGGTCATACAGAAAGGATATTCCGCCCCAGTGAGATCTTGCCAATGACGGATGCCCGTGGAATCACTGGCTGTGAGACAATAGAAAGGTATGCTCTGTTGCCGTGCATACTCATGGATCATATCAATATCTCCGAACTGTGAGTCATCGGCCTGCTCCAAATGGGGGGCGATAAGCAAGAAAGTATAGCCGCGATGCCGAAGCACCTGCTGAGTGATATCCTCACCCTCCTGTGTTGTAATGGAAAAATCATGGATGGGGGGTACATAACCTTCCTTAGTCTGTACGGTCTTAGAGTCGATGAAGGTCCACGTAGAATCTGGATAGTTGTCGAGGGTAAACTCCTTGCGCTGCCCATTCTTCTCAAGAATAAAAGTAGTCTCAAACTCCGGTTGCTCAGCTCCTTCAGGCATCTCCATGCCCTTCTCGATATTGGCACCGATATGATATGGACGGAAATCGAAGATCGGCAAGTGGTAAAGGCAATGAAGACTCAGCAGCAGAACAAAAACGACCGTGAAATTGAAAGCTATCCACTGGTTACTTCTCGAGATAAAACGATATTGGAGCAACGGCCGCCATGTCACAATAATGCCACAAGCCAACAGTACGATATTCTTCATCAGAGACTCCATGTTGGTTAGATGCACGGCGTCTCCAAAACACCCACAGTCCTTCACCGGATCGGCTATGACAAGCCACAAGGTGACAAGCGTCATACAGCCCATAAAGAACAACGACAAATGAGCCGTCAGACGGCGGCGGATGGCACAAAGTAGCAGAACACCAATGACGAACTCAAAAGCCGAGAGCAAAACGCTCGCGCAAAGTGTCACCCAATCGGGTACAAATGCCGCCAAGTCAACAGCCGCAAGATAATCCTGCAACTTATATTGAGTGCCTAATGGGTCGACAGCCTTAACAAACCCAGAGAAGATAAAAGCCAATCCAAGCACGAAACGACACAGATTGACCACGACGCGCACCCATACGGGGGCATCTGCCATCTTCACGCTATGACCTTCCGCCGCAGGCTCACCTACCGGAACATCCTGTATGATCTTCTCTGTCTGATTTTCTTCGCTTGTCATCTTAATTAGTTTATCACTCGCTTTGTTGCACTACCGTTTTCAACTTGATACAACCGAAGACAGCATAGTTGATGATATCTTCATAATTGGCAGCGATGCCCTCAGAAACGAGTGTCTGACCATTCAGATCCTCAATTTCCTTTACCCGCTGCAATTTTGTGAGAATAAAATCAGTGTAAGAGGTGGTACGCATCTCACGCCATGCCTCTCCATAATCGTGATTCTTGGCAAGCATGAGCTGAAGAGCCTCATCGGCATACCGGTCATAGAGCGACATTGCCTCTCCATTGCTTACATCCACCTTATCAGCATAGCCTCGTTCAAGCTGGATCAGCCCAACGATGCCATAGTTGACCAACGCCATATATTCAGGGCGGATGCCTTCGTGTACTCTTGCCTCCCCTGTAGTCTCCAACGTACGGATACGCTTGGCCTTGATATAGAGCTGATCAGTGAGTGACGACGGACGCAGGATACGCCACGAAGCTCCATAATCATGCAGTTTCTTCTCAAACAGCGTCCGACATTCGGTCATCACACCCTTAAACTCTTGTTCAGTTTTTGTCTCTGACATAGCGATTGCAAAGTTAGTCATTTTTCAGCGCATTACCGCCTGTTAGAACTTAAAAATTACTTATTATTTTCGGGTACAGAAGATGCATCTGTTTCACTCTGCCGGCGATGGATCACACGCACCGTTCCACAGAGGGCGTCGTAACGTACCTGCAGGGAATCACGCCGATAGCGCAGCCAATTGCGCTCGCCAATGGTCCGGGCAGTGTCAATTTGCGCTATCGTAGCCTGCAGGGCCGAGTCGGTGCGTCCAATATCCTGCTGAGTCATCAGCAACGAAGCCTCCTGCCATATCTTCAAAGCCCGCCGGCGACTCTCGATAGCCTTCGGATGGTCACGACGCAAACGGGTGATGGCTGCCAGCGTAGCCGGATAATTACGTGCTGCCATCAGTGAATCGATCTCGCTCATCAAAGGACGGGCCTTATCATCCTCGCTTTCCGTGCAAGCAGCAGGCACAAGGAGCAGCAGCGCGACCAGAGGTATTAATATTCGTTTCATGTGTGCAAAAGTACAAAAAAGAAGTGAGACTAGCCGTGTTCATTTTCATAATAAATCCTTAATACACAATTGACACAAGCAAATTTTACCTTTATTGCGCTCATAATAACATCACGAGCCAAAAACTCAAGAAAACCTCCTTCTAAAATCCCAGCCACATTAAGCCGAAGATTTTTGACCATTTGTTGCCCCAACGTCTTCTTTCACTTCCCGAGCAAGCCGTCGGTCACATTTCGCCTCGAAACTGACTTCACACCTCCGATAAAAGTAACAGACCGGACACCTGTTCAACAGTATCAGATTTTCTAAGCTTCTAATGGCAAGCCGGATTGGGAGACATCAATTCTGTCAATATAAATCAACGCGTAATCCAAACTGTCGAATGACATAAATCACGTTTTCGCATCTGGTCGAATATTATTTTTGTAGTTAGTGGGGTTTATTACATAAAAAGTTTGTAACTTTGCGCCATAACTGTATCAACGTACAAAAAGATTATGGCTGAAACTAAGAAAATCAAGACCGCATTGATCTCGGTCTTCCACAAAGATGGTCTCGAAGACATTTTGAAGAAACTCCATGAGGAAGGCGTCCGTCTGCTGAGCACGGGTGGCACCCAACAGTTTATCGAGTCTCTGGGGTATCCCTGTGACAAGGTAGAAGACGTGACTACCTATCCCTCTATTCTCGGTGGCCGCGTGAAGACGCTCCACCCTAAGATCTTCGGAGGTATTCTGGCCCGTCGCGACAACGAGGGCGACCAGAAGCAGATGGCCCAATATGAGATTCCTGCTATCGATCTGGTGATCGTAGACCTTTATCCTTTTGAGCAGACTGTTGCCAGCGGAGCGTCCGAGCAGGATATCATCGAAAAAATCGATATCGGTGGCATCTCCCTCATCCGTGCAGCTGCCAAGAACTTCAAGGACGTTGTGATCGTACCTAGCAAGGCAGAGTATCCCGTCTTGCTGGAACTTCTCAACAAGAAAGGTGCTGAGACAGATCTTGAGGACCGTCGTCTGCTGGCCACACGCGCCTTTGGCGTGAGCAGCCACTATGACACTGCCATCCATGCCTGGTTTGCCAAATAAGCCATCAAGAGTGGACCGGTAAGTCAATGAGCTGACAAGATTAATAAAATAAATAAAAAAGGTAAGCGTTAGTAAGAGAAGAGAGAATAGTGACTTTCTGATGAGCCGATCACCGGCTCGTCAGCTCACTGACTCACCGGCTTACTAACTAAAAGGAAAACTGTAAATGGGATTTTTTTCGTTTATTCAGGAAATTGCAATGGACCTGGGTACGGCCAATACTATTATTATCAGTGATGATAAGATCGTGGTGGACGAGCCCTCTGTTGTAGCCCTTGACCGTCGTACCGACAAGATGATAGCCGTAGGTGCGAAGGCCAAAATGATGTATGAAAAAACGCACGACAACATACGCACTATCCGTCCACTTCACGACGGTGTGATTGCCGATTTCTCAGCCTGCGAACAGATGATGCGCGGTCTGATCAAGATGGTGCATACAGGCTCACGCCTATTTTCACCCTCCCTACGTATGGTGATCGGTGTCCCTTCAGGCTCTACAGAAGTTGAGCTGCGCGCCGTTCGTGACTCGGCAGAGCATGCCGATGGCCGTGACGTGTATCTGATCTTCGAGCCTATGGCTGCCGCTATCGGTATCGGTATCGATGTGGAAGCTCCTGAGGGCAACATGATCGTCGACATTGGTGGCGGTTCGACAGAGATCGCTGTGATTTCTCTCGGCGGCATCGTGTCAAACAACTCCATCCGTACTGCCGGTGATGATCTGACAGCCGACATCCAGGAATATATGAGCCGTCAGCACAATGTGAAAGTGAGTGAGCGTATGGCAGAGCGTATCAAGATCCATGTGGGCTCCGCCCTCACAGATCTGGGTGACGAGGCACCCGAAGACTATATCGTGCATGGCCCTAACCGTATCACAGCCCTGCCTATGGAGGTGCCCGTATGCTATCAAGAGATTGCCCATTGTCTCGACAAGACGGTGGCCAAGATCGAGAATGCCGTGCTCTCCGCCCTTGAGGCCACACCTCCTGAGCTGTATGCCGACATCGTGAAAAATGGTATCTGGCTTACCGGCGGTGGCGCACTCCTCCGCGGTTTGGACAAGCGACTGACCGACAAGATCAACATACCCTTCCACATTGCCGACGATCCTCTCCACTCTGTTGCTAAGGGTGCCGGTGTGGCGCTGAAGAATGTCAACCGCTTCTCATTCCTGATGAGATAATGCGCAATTTACTTGAGTTCCTCACACGGTACAATCACTGGTTCGTCTTTGTTCTACTGGAAATCTTCTCACTGGTGCTGTTGTTCCAATACAACAGCTACCAGAATAGCGTGTGGTTCTCCTCAGCCAATGCCGTATCCGGTCAATTATTGGCATGGGATAACGATGTAAAATCGTTCTTCGCGCTCTCAAAGGTGAACCAGGAACTCACACAGCGTAATGTCTATCTGGAGCAACAGGTAAAACAGCTCTCTACGCAGCTCACCGAGGCTACGAAAGACTCGGGATGGGTAAAGCGCGGTCAACTGTCTCTGTTACAAGGCTATCGTCTCATCCCCGCTAACGTGGTCAGTAACTCTATCAACAAGATGGACAATCTGATTACGATCAACAAGGGTGAGGCCGATGGCGTCCATCCTGACATGGGCGTAGTAAGCGGTACGGGTGTGGTAGGCATTGTCTATCTTACATCAGCCCATTATGCCGTTGTGATCCCTGTCATTAACTCACAGTCGAGCATTAGCTGTACAATCCGCCGCCGTGGTTATCTGGGCTACCTGCACTGGACTGGCGGTAATCCACGGATGGCCTACGTAGAAGATGTGCCGCGTCATGCACGTTTCGCGCTCTACGACTGGGTAGAGACCTCGGGTTATAGCTCCGTATTTCCACCGGGCATCACCGTGGGACGCATCCGTCACGTGTACAACTCCGCTGACGGATTGTCGTACCGGCTGAAGATCATTCTATCGACTGACTTTAGCAACCTGCGCAATGTCTGTGTTGTCGACAATACTGCCATGAAGGAGCGTATGCAGCTGATGGAGGCTGCCGAAGATTCTATTAAGGTAAAAGAAGAGGAGAACTAAATTGTTGTACGTAAGCGATGAACCTTAATTTCTTACAACGGGCAGCACTCTTTCTGGTGCTTCTTCTAGTACAGGCACTCATCCTCAATCATATCCACCTGCTGGGATATGCCACGCCACTGCTCTATGTCTATTTCGTCATCAGCTTCAAGCGTGGCTACCCTAAGTGGGCTATCTTGTTGTGGAGCTTCTGTCTGGGAATAAGCGTTGATATCTTTTCCAACACACCAGGACTAGCAGCCGCCACCATGACTTTGGTGGGACTGATACAACCCTATCTGCTGGAACTTTTTGTCAATCGTGACGATGCCGAAGATTACCAACCGGCCATCGCCACGATGGGTCTGCGCAGCTACTCTTTCTTTGCATCGATGCTCACGCTGACCTATTGTCTCATATTCTTTACCCTCGAGGCATTTTCCTTTTTCAACTGGCTAGACTGGATTCTTAATATCGTAGCCAGTACCATCCTCTCGATCGTACTTATACTGGTGATCGATAATCTGAGGAAATAATACGGAATGAAAGACTTTGATCTGGAACATAGAAAACTGGTAATCGGAGGCGTAGCCATCACCATCGTCCTCCTCTACATCATACGCCTCTTTACGTTACAGCTCGTGAGCGATGACTACCGCAAGAGTGCCGACTCCAATGCCTTTCTCATGAAGGTGGAGTACCCCTCGCGTGGTCTCATCCGCGATCGTAACGGACACCTGCTGGTATACAATCAGCCGGCATACGACATTATGGTGGTGATGAATGAGGAAAAAGGACGTATTGACACGATGGAGTTCTGCCAGACTCTCGGCATAACGAAGGAGTGGTTTATCAAACGCATGAACGACATCAAGGACAGGACGAAAAATCCCGGTTACTCCCGGTTTACCCAACAACTTTTCATGAGCCAGGTGGATCAGAAGATATACAGCGTCTTTCAAGAAAAGATGTTCCGTTTCCCCGGTTTTTATATTCAGAAACGTAGCGTCCGCCAATATAACTATCCCTATGCAGCCCACGTGCTCGGCAATGTAGCCGAAGTATCGCAGAGCGATCTCGACGAAGACTCCAGCTACCAGGCCGGTGACTACATCGGTAAGCTCGGTGTGGAAAAGAGTTACGAGCAGGTACTGCGTGGTGTGAAAGGCGTGCAGATCCTTTTACGCGATGCCCACGGCCGCATACAAGGAAAATATCAGAACGGGAAATACGACCGCAAGCCAATAGCCGGCCGTAACCTCACCCTGGGTATCGATATCAAGCTACAGGCGCTCGGCGAACGCATGTTGGAAGGCAAGATCGGTGCCATCGTAGCCATTGAGCCGTCTACAGGACAAGTACTATGCATGGTATCCTCCCCTTCCTACGATCCCCGCACACTTGTAGGCAAGCGACGCAATAAGACACACGCCGCCCTGATGCGCAACGTGTGGAAGCCGCTGCTCAACCGTGCCATCATGGGTCAATACCCTCCAGGGTCTACATTTAAGACCACACAGGCCCTCACTTACCTCACGGAAGGAATTATCCAACCATCGACAGCCTTCCCCTGTCACCACGGCTTCTCTTACCGAGGCCTGCATGTAGGCTGCCACGGACATAAATCACCACTCAGCCTCATAGAGGCCATACAGACCTCCTGCAACGGATACTTCTGCTGGGGACTGTACTATATGATGGGCAACCGCCGCATATATAAGAACGTACAGCAGGCGATGAATACTTGGCGCGACTATATGGTGAGTTTCGGATACGGCTACAAACTGGGTATCGACCTGCCTGGTGAGAAACGTGGTATGATCCCTAACGCATCCTACTATGACAAGGCATACAAAGGCTCCTGGAACGGTCTGACCATCATCTCCATTGCCATCGGGCAAGGTGAGGTGAACGCCACCCCGTTGCAGATAGCCAATATGGGTGCACTCATCGCCAACCGCGGCTACTACTACCGTCCCCATGTAGTAAAACAGGTAGAGGGACTGCCACTTGACACCGCCTACACCAAGCGCCACTACACCAAGGCATCAAGACACGCCTTCGACTATGTCGTGACCGGCATGCGCGCCTCCGTCCTCGGCGGCACGTGCAAACATCTCAATGGCTATGACTTCCCCATCTGCGGAAAGACCGGTACTGCCCAGAACCGTGGACAAGACCACTCTGTCTTCATGGGCTTCGCACCTATGAACAATCCGAAGATCGCCATTGCCGTATATGTAGAGAATGGTGGATTCGGCGCCGACTTCGCCGTGCCCATCGCCGGTGTTCTCTTCGAACAATATATAAAAGGAAAACTATCACCTGCACGCGAGGCTGAAGCTGCCCAGCTGCAGAAACGAAGAATTGCCTATGGATCCCAGAACAGATAAACAACCCAGTGTGCTCCGCAGTCTCGACTGGTGGACCATTGCGATCTATCTATGCCTGCTTATCTTCGGATGGATCAGCGTCTGCGGTGCCAGTTACACTTACGGTGAGACAGATATCTTTTCCCTCTCAACACGCTCCGGCATGCAGATCGTATGGATCGCAACATCGATCGTGCTCGGTTTCGTCATTCTCATGATGGATGAAAGTATCTACGACACTTTTTCCTACGTCATCTATGGGGCCTTACTGCTCCTGCTCTTTGCCACGATATTCAACCCACATGAGATCAAGGGATCACGCTCCTGGCTCGTCCTTGGTCCTCTGCGACTGCAACCGGCCGAATTCGCGAAATTTGCCACGGCCCTAGCCGTAGCAAAATTCATGAGCACCTACGGATTTGATATTCACAAATGGAAGCATTTTGCCAGTGCCGCAGCTATCATCATTGTACCGATGCTTTTCATTGTCGCTCAACGAGAGACAGGATCGGCATTGGTCTATCTAGCCTTTTTCCTCATGTTCTATCGTGAGGGCATGCCGGGAGAGGTACTTTTCACCGGACTGGCAATGGTCATCTATTTTGTCGTCGGTATCAAATATGAACAAGTGTTCATGTTCGATACCCCCACCTCCGTCGGTAAGTTCGTCGTCCTGCTGTTGGTACAGATCTTTTCATCGGGAATGATCTGGGTGTATGATAAAGACAAACGGCATGCCATCCGTATGATCGGAATCTGCGTAGGGGTAGCTGTCATCGCCATGCTCTTCTCCGTCTATGTCATTCCTTTTGATGTGGTATGGGTGGAAGTGCTGACGACAGCCGGCATCATCGGCTATCTTATCTATCAGGGACTGTCAACCCGTATCATGAGCTATCTCTTCACTGCCCTTTTTGCTGTCGGTTCAGTAGTATTCTTCTACTCGGCCGACTATGTTCTCAATGATGTGATGGAACCGCACCAACGCGTACGTATCAATGTGCTGCTCGGTCTTGACGAGGATCTGGCTGGTGCCGGATATAATGTACACCAAAGTAAGATAGCCATCGGATCGGGTGGTCTGGAGGGTAAAGGATTTCTCAATGGCACACAGACAAAGCTGAAATTTGTTCCCGAACAGGACACCGACTTTATCTTCTGTACTGTAGGAGAGGAAGAGGGATTCCTAGGCTCTGCCAGCGTGCTCCTTCTCTTTTTGGCACTGATACTCCGCCTTATCCATCTGGCAGAGCGACAACCTTTCAAATTCGGACGCATCTATGGCTATTGCGTTTTAAGCATCTTCCTTTTCCACGTCTTTATCAACGTTGGCATGGTGCTTGGCCTTACCCCAGTGATCGGTATTCCTCTACCCTTCTTCAGCTACGGAGGCTCTTCCCTATGGGGCTTTACGATTTTATTATTCATCTTTTTGAGAATCGATGCGGGACGTAATCTAGCACGACTATAAAAAATATAATAAAGGCCATGCGGTACATCATCATGATGACCACATGGCCTTCTTAATATTAGAATCCATTATTTTATCACAGGCCTTAAACCTTAACCCATCCAAAAGCTCGAAGAACATCCGTACTATCGTCAAGCAACGCCAACTTTGTCGAAAGCATCGTGGGCTAAGACAAGTAGAAAAAGGAATCCGAATAAAGACGAAAGACTTCGAGCATACCCATAAAATAAATACTTGCAGCCTTATGACTCATTGGAGGACATAGAAAGGTCTCACCATAGTTTGTTGATTCATGGCAAGAAACTCCATTCTAAGATCACCGATCCTGCTGCGTCCTTAATGCTTCGTCAACTTGATGCCTACATCACTGATGCCCGGAAGGATCTCACGCTTCATATCGTGGCGGACTGTAATATGCAGGCTATCGCCTTCCTGTACAGAGAAGTCTGCAACAGGAAACGTATACTGATAAGCATTCACTCCATGCCCAAGCATACGGCCATCACGGGTCACCAATCGGCAACTGATCGTATCGGCCACTGACTTATGTGAAGGATACACCGTACGCTCAACAATCAGTGTCAGCCGTTGGAAAGGATATTGTCCCGTCACCCGCAAGCCTAATGACATGCCATAATCGGATGTTTCCTGAGCCTTCGGTACATTGAATACCAATGTGTCGAGCTTCTCCCATCCAGCCAGCTCTGTATGCTCATAATGATAGTACACCGTCCTCATGCCGCAAGCCGTCAGAATCAGGGCCGATACAGCGACAACCCATCCTAGTCTTTTCATACCTCAGAAGGTTTATTGTCCTGCGGCTGCTGTGAAGCAACCTTACCCTTCGGCTGTCGCTGTACGTCGTTATTTCTCTGCTGTTGTCTTTCTTGCTGGGGTTGCTGATCGGCAACCTGCCGGGGACCTCTATTGCGTTGGCGCTGCTGTCTGCGATCCTGACGGACAGGCCGGTCGCCCTGCTCTCCATTTTGATGGTAGTCGCGACGAGGATTTGGACGGTTGTCTCGCTGCCGGGTCTGCTGCGTCTTTTCCTGGACGACACTCGGCTGCCCAGCCTCCTTCAAAGGACTGTCATTACCCTTCGATTCCTGCAAGACAGGCACCTGTTCCTTCGCCTCCTGAGGTCTGCGTCCCTTCTTCTTCCTTTTTTTCTTACTCTTGTCAAAACGGCTCACATCTGCATCGGCAAGCAAATCGACAGGCCGCTTCAGCACCTTTGCCTTATCATCCTGCATAAGCGAGAGAGGCTTGATCCCCTGTCTGTTCTGCGCAATGATTTCCCAGGCACGCCCGGCAGTAATCGTCTCCACATTAGCAGCAAGATTCTTGTCGGTCGAATAAGTACACAGGCCAGCCAGAATATCGGTCTTGAAAAGATGATAATCACTGTCCTGAGTCTGTAGAAGCACATCCTTTGGCGGCAACTTCTGTCCTGCCTCCATATATTGGTCTACCTCATAGTTGAGACAGCATTTCAACTTAGCACACATACCGGCCAACTTCTGCGGATTGAGTGAAATATCTTGAAAACGGGCAGCATTCGTCGACACCGAAGAGAAATTCTTCATCCATGTGGCACAGCATAGCTCTCTGCCACATGGTCCTGTACCACCATTGCGCCCTGCCTCCTGACGTGCACCAATCTGTTTCATCTCTATACGCACATGGAACGTTTCGGCCAGCACTTTAATAAGCTGTCGGAAGTCGACACGCTCATCGGCAATATAATAGAAGATGGCTTTATTGCCATCACCCTGATACTCTACATCGCCAATCTTCATCTGCAAACCAAGACGCTTGGCAATCTGTCGCGACTCAATCATCGTGTCGTGCTCAAGACTCTTAGCCTCACGGAACTTCTCCATATCCACGGGCTTGGCGATACGATAAATCCGCTTGATATCATCGGCCGACTTGAGATTGGCCTTCTTAATCTGCAACTTCACGAGCTGGCCCGTCAGTGTCACAACACCAATGTCATGTCCTGGCGATGCCTCGACAGCCACGATATCACCCTTACGAAGATCAAGGTGGTTGACGTTGTGATAGTATGCCTTGCGCGTATTCTTGAATTGCACCTCTACCAGATCGGTCGACAAGGCATTCCCCGGTACGTCGGCCAGCCAGTCATAGGTGTTGAGCTGCCGATCCTGACGTCCTACACCCAAAGCGCACAGACCGTGATCATGACCAGTTCCAGAATTACTATTTCTCATATATATCTATATTCAAAAATTCGAAAATACAATATTCATTATTTAGAGATCTATCGCCGCAACAGAATGATAATCTCAAGGGCCATATTGAAGAGTACCATCTTTGAGTTAACATTCTGGCCTACCTCACGGATAGCCTGCTGAAGCAGCTCGCTCATCTCTATTATATTACGCTCGTTGATGAATCGCGCAAAGTTGGCTGCAAACTCCTGCTCTTCCGCCGTCATATAGTTAAGCTCCTGCTGTCGGAAGTTATACATAAAGTTCTCCCGCGTCATACGGAGCATATATGCAAAGAACCGTTTCTGCTTTTCCCGGCCGAAAGAAGCGATGCTCTCTGCCCAATGCTTCAATTCCTTGACATCACGCATATAAGCCCGCCGCATCAATATTCTGTAAAGATCGAAAAACTGTCGGTTCTCATTACCGGCGTCAAGCATCTCCAAAGCTTTCAACCAACTGCCTTCCGCCGTGTGCGCCACCGACCGGGCCATGTCCGGCTCTAATCCGCGACGGCTCACCAACGCCTCTTCCATATCAGACGTATCTATACGGGGGATGTCAAAACGCTGCACGCGCGAGCGGATAGTTTCCAACAGCTGTTCAGGTTGCTCACTTACAAGAAGAAAGACAGTGCCCTGAGGAGGCTCCTCCAATAGCTTTAGCAGTTTGTTTGAGCAAGTCTCATTCATCCGCTCCGGCATCCAAATGATGCTCACCTTATAACCGCCCATACCTGATTTCAGACTGAGCTTATGAAGCAGACTGTCACTCTCACCCTCATAGATCCACATCTGCTGTGTCTCCACTTTCGCTTCACTCTGCCACTGCTCAAAGGTAAAATAAGGACCTCTGCTGAGCAATGAGCGCCATGGCGTCAAGAAATCATCACTGACAGGACGGTAACCTGCCGAAGCACCTGCAGGGCGGAACACAGGAAACGTAAAATGCAGATCGGGATGCTGCCATACGCGAAGCATGGCCTCTGCATTGCTGATCTGCGCCTCATTTTTTAGAAGCGATCGTCCCTCATAACGCTCGCCCAACAGATAAGAGGCAAAAGCCAGGGCTACAGCCATTTTCCCGTTGCCCGAGGGGCCACAGAACATCATGGCATGAGGCACACGACCTTCATCGACCATCGTCATCAAATGGCCGATAAACTTACGCTGACCTATAACTTCTTTAAACTGCACCTGTTTCTAATTACCTTTATAGAGTGATATATAAAAGGACAGTTTGCCTTTCAGAAAAAATCATCCCATGGCATCGGTATTACCGATTTCTTTCTGTCCTAGAGTAGTGCTTTCGTAATGGCAACTACGCTGTCGACTGCTGACACCGTAAAGAAATGGATACTCGTAATACCAGAGGCGTATAGCTCACGAGCCTGCTGTATACCCCATTCAATACCCAACTGACGAGCATCATCATCCGTCTTACACTTCACCACCTCCGCAGCCAATTCCTGTGGTAGGTCACAATGGAATGTCTTAGGAACGACCGTGAGCTGTGAGAGCTTGGCAAACGGCTTGAGTGCCGGGATAATAGGGATCGTCACTCCTGCCTCACGGGCTCGTCTGACAAAATCAAAATATTTCTGATTGTCATAGAAGAGTTGCGTGACAGCATACTCCGCACCTAAATCTTGTTTCATTTTCAGATAGGCCATATCCATCTCAGGATTGGGGGCTTCCTCGTGCTTCTCCGGATAAGCAGCCACACCATAATGAAATGGTGTACCAGGATGCTTGATAGGCGTACCGTCAATAAAAAAGCCTTCATTAAAGCGGTTCACCTGCTCACACAGATCACTGGCGTGAGCATGACCTCCGGCAATAGGCGTGAACATACGATCATCTTTAGCCTTATCGCCACGAAGCAACAAGATATTCTCTATTCCGAGAAACTGAAGATCGATAAGCTCATATTCGATATCCTCAGCGGTAGCACCCGAACAGATCAAATGAGGTATCACCGGAATGCCGTAACGCTGCTGAATGGCAGCAGCAATGGCAATGGTACCGGGGCGGCGACGTATTCTCAGACGCTCATACTGTCCATTGTCTGTCTCACGATAGACATACTCGGAATGATGTGTAGTGATATTGATAAAAATCGGGTCCATACCCTTCAACTTATCAATAGTGCGGAAAAGAGCTTCCGTACCGTTACCTTTCAAAGGGGGCAGCACTTCGAAAGAAAACCTTCGCTGGCCCGTCTGTTGCCTGAGTATATCTATTACCTTCATTGTCTATTCCTTTGCCATTCATTTTATTACCTTATAGAAAGGTCATATCTTTTGCAAAGGTAACGAAAAGCCATCAAAAGGCAAAAAATTAAACTTTGTTTTTAACCCAAATCCATCATTAAAGGTTCGAAGGATTTCATGCCCTTGCAGAGGCATGGTCTGTCTGCCTCCTTTGCTGAAAACGTAGTGGGCTACAGCGAGACAGAGTGACGGCGGGAAGCCGGCAAGAGTACAGAAGACGCCAGCCCACACACAGAAAGGAATGCTTGCCGAGAAACGGCAAGATAAGCAACAGAAGCATAAAGCCCGTCAAGGAGCACAAACTACCAACCGCCTGCAAGAAATACCATCATAGGCTATTCTACATACTTCTTACAGAACGCACGGACATAAGCAACATATTCCTTACGATGATCGCGGTAGCTTACGGCATGCTGCGATCCCGGTGCCAGATACAACATCTTCTCACCTCGTTTTGCCTCATAAAGCGGATATACCATTCGGGTAGGCACATAATGATCGTCCATACCGTGAATGAAAAGCATCGGTTTGCGACATTTCGCCACCTGCCTTAAAGGACTCGCCTCACCAAATGACCAACCGTACCTAAGATCACATAACATGCTCGTCGACCACATCAAAGGGAAGGACGGTAAACTGAATTGCTCTTTCAACTCATAGGAAAATTCATCCCACACACTGGTATAGCCACAATCCTCCACAAAGCCACGGATATAAGATGGTGTTGCCTCTCCCGACAGTGACATTGTCGTAGCCGCTCCCATCGACACACCGTGGACTACCATACGCGTGGAACTTGTCTCCGGATGCATTGTTCTTCTTGCCAACACAACGCTATCCGATATTTTCCACTGATTGTACGCCCTGAATAAGCTGTCTGCAATGGCTGTCCATCGCAGTATGTCGAGCCGGTCCTTCCACCCCATCTGCACAGCATCACCCTCGCTCTGTCCATGGGCATGAAGATCGGGAAGCAAGATATTATATCCTAAGAGATGATGATAAACATATCCCAGTTGTATCATGCGCATGGCACAATCATGATAGCCATGTACAAGGACTGCCGTGCGGACCGTAGGACGAGGACCATAAACAAAAAAAGCATGGTGACGTTCTCCCGTCGGCATGACGACAAACGTATCCCGCAAGGCTTTTGCCTGTTTCAGACTATCGATCCAAGGAACAATCTCCGGATAGGTCTCTTCTGCCTCGCGCAACATCCGTTCGTTCTCCGTGGCACGCTGTGGATTGGGAGAAAGAGAATACGAAAGCATATAAAAAGACGCACCTGTAAGCGCAAGTAATAGGACGACCAACACAAGACCGGTACCCAATAACCAACGGTGGTGACAACAACGGACAAATGAGGATCTTGAAGACTTCATAAACTATTCGAAATAGAATGTAAGCACTATCATCTTTGAATGAGCGGCACTGACAGCCGATGCATAGGGAATCATCGCCTCGTCGCGTAGCTGGGTAGGATGCTTCGTATCCAGACAATTGGACAATCCATACATAAATTTCAATTCAGGTCGAAGCTTGAAATAAGGAAGATAGAAATCGCAACCAACACCACATTCCAAAAAGCTGTCCGTTCGATTCAACTTCAGATAATCGTTACTGCGACCCGTTAGATTGACAACAGGCTGAAAACCTGCCATAAGATAAGGACGATGATTATTAAAACGTTGGGCAGCGAAAATCAGATCAAAAGAACAACCAAAATAAACAGTCTTCATGGTCTGGGTAGGAGTAACCCGCGCTTCATCCTCTGTTGCAAGATAGTTCTTAAAAGTAATATGACGGGAGCCAAATGACAAAGTAGGTGCAATACGCAACTGAAAGACAGTTGTCAGACGAAACTCACCCAATACTCCTACCTGGAAGCCCTCATCCCAACGATCCTGATCACAACCGATCGAATAGGTCTGTGTAGTGCCATCGGCAGAGGTCAACACCTGAGGCCCTACATTAGTAAACTCCAAATCTTGTAAATGAGTTCCTACCAGGATACCGAAATGAAAAGGACGCAGATCTGTGTACGGACGATTCTCAACCGTCCGTTCTTGAGCAAAAAGGCTCAAACTCGTCAATAGCAGACACACGGAAAAAAGAACTGTTCTCTTCATTCTATACAAATAACGTAAGACCACTAACAATATTATTTGGGGTTATAAAAGCGTACTTATTTTTATTCAAAGTATAAATAAGAGAAAAAATATATCACCATTTGTAGGTATTTGCAGAAAAAATTCTATCTTTGCAAAGTGTGAACAAGCCTCTCTTTACAGAGACGTCTACTTGCCACAAGAAAACAAAACATTATTATTAACTATAAAACAAAATCATTATGGCTTACGTAATTGGTGAAAACTGCGTTGCTTGCGGTACATGTATCGACGAGTGCCCCGTAGGAGCTATCTCTGAGGGCGACATCTACAAAATCAACCCCGATGAGTGCACAGAGTGCGGTACTTGCGCTTCTGTATGTCCCAATGAGGCTATCAGCCTGCCCGAGTAACGAA
>HF988425.1 GCA_000431975.1 Prevotella sp. CAG:924
GAGTGGGTGGGTATGCTCCGTTTTCGGCATTTTGTCGTGTGCGCTTGTGGCAAGGCAGTCGAATTTGCCTCCGATGATACCTTTGAAGGTCTCGTTTCGCTGGGAGATGGCTTCTACCCCTTTTTCGCTGTACATCTTTACGCAAATGTTCCGGTAGACACTTCCTTTGTTCCGCACTTCCCGGATGAAGAAGGTGTTCTGGAATACTTTGCTCTCGATGCTTTCTTTCCTGATGCCCCTTTTCTGAAGGTAGTTACCGTTGTAGGGTTTCAGTTGGTTCAGGTAGAATTGCAGTTCATTCTGGTTCAGTGAAGTGTTTCCTACCTCATACCTGCTTTGTTCGGGCGTGACAATCTGGTTGGTGTTGATGTATTTCTGTAGTATCTCCCCTACCTCTCGCAATGTTGGCATTTTTCCGGTAGTTTCAAACAGATGTTCCTGCATGAAGTCGAGGATGCTTCTACCACGTATGCTGTCGCTGTGTACATCCCAATAGGTGTACTGGTTCTGCGCATTGCGTTTGATGACAATCGTGTGTGTGCCGTTACTCATCTTCGGGCAGGCATTTGACGAACCACTGACGAACTTCCATCCTAACTGTAACAGGAAATCCGGTAGGGAAATAGCGGTTTTTATCTGGTTGAAATCTACTTTCATTTTGTAAGCATTATCTGGTTAGAAACTCTTTAGAATGTCTTTTGGAAGGAAGTAGCTGGCGGATTCGCTGTGTGCAGGTGCATGTTTCAGGAATAGGAAAAAGTGCACTTCCTGTGTGTCCTTGATGAACGGGAGGTACCGGGCTTTTTCTGCTAAGTCGTGGAGCAGCCTTTGGGCATCTTCCCCACCCGTCCATTTGCATTCTCCGATAAGGATGTGCTTTTTGTCGAAGGACTCAGCCACGACATCCAATTCAATCATTATCCCTTCTTTGTTCTCTTCCGGGAATATTTTCCCCCACCATCTGGAAGTCATGTCGTAGGCTATCCCGTCAATCTCATTGCCACTTACAAACTGGCGGCAGAGATGTTCCCAACATTCGCCGACATATTGGTTGAATTGGGATTCAACGAGATTCATGACCCTATCAATACGCCCCAGTTCAAGGATGGAGCGGTGAGGTGCAACAAACCGGTAATAGAATTGCAGCATATTATCATTGATGCGGTAGATGCCTTTCTTGCTTTTTTTCTCGCTCTCACCGAAAGGCACTTCTCGCCTGACATATCCCAATTCACGGAGCTTGCTAAGCGGTTCGGAAATTTGGGTGGCTTCTTTTCCGGCACGTGCCGCAATCTCGGTGATCCTGTTCGCACCGTTACCGATGATAGAAAGGATGGTGGAGGTCTGTACCGTGTCGCGCAGGTCATCCCGTAGAAGCCTTTGGGGTTCTTCTGCCAAAATTCCCTTGGTGTCTAAAATCAATCTTCTTATGGCAGTGCCCTGATCCGGGTAATCGGCTCTCAGTTCCCAATATCTGGGAATCCCGCCCCAAACGGCGTATTCTTCCACAGCGGTTGTTTCATCCACACCCAATGCCTGACAGATGTACGGGACGGGTATAGGAGCCAGTTTGATAATCTCATCAGCCAGTCCGTATAGCGGTTCTTTCCTATCCAATACGTAGCCTTGCATCAGTTGTTGCGAAGAACCGCAGATAATCAGGTCGAATCTGAGTGTTCTTCCATTCAGCAGCTTTTGGAAGACAGATGGAAGTGCGGCACAGCTTTTGACCATATAAGGAAACTCATCCAGACAGACTACGATACGTTTGCTTATACGTTCGTTTAGTTCCAACAGCAGCGTTTCCCAATCCGGGTAAACCATCTTGTCAAAACGGGGAATGATGTCGGATATGGACTTGGCAAACAGCATACGCTGGTTGGCTTCATTGGTCTGGTCACTGAGAAAATACACGTCATTGCCCGTCAGGATTTCCTTAATGAGCGTAGACTTCCCGATACGCCTTCTCCCATAAATGACAATGAACTGCGGATGCTGCCGTTGCAATGCCTCTTTTATCCGTTCCAACGAATCCTGCCTGTCTATGAATCTGTCGAATTTCATTTGTTTCTTCTAATTATTATAAATGAGAAAAATTATCTTTCACAAAGATAATAAATATCTTTTAGGTAGAAAAGCATTGCGTATGTTTTTTTAGAGATATGGAAAGATTTCTCAAGCTGTATCAATTCATGCAGTAGGCGTTGCGAGGGTGTGTCAAAATGATGCATCCT
>HF988426.1 GCA_000431975.1 Prevotella sp. CAG:924
CTAAACAATCCCCCATATTCATCGGGTGAGCCGAATGGCCTCTACAAATATTCTGTGGTCATTATTTCTCTACTGGCCAACAAAGAAAGGAGCAGAAATTAAGATACCTCCCCTCCTCATATGATCAACAGAAATGGGGATATATATAATAAGGTATAGAAGTTAAAGACCCATACCTTTTCTCACAGATATGTATGAACAGGCACTAGCATTAGTACTACACAAAATCACAATACTTTGCAACAGCATTGCCATCCCTTGACCATACTGTACAATTATCTTATATATAATAGGGATCTTATATAAAAAAAGGTGGAGACCTCATAATCATAGGTCTACACCTTTCATTGCGGAGAGACGGGGATTCGAACCCCGGAACCGCTTTGGACGGTTACACGCTTTCCAGGCGTGCCTCTTCAGCCACTCGAGCATCTCTCCTGGTTGAATAATGGTCAGACAAGACTTTCTGTCGTCCCTCTGAGTTCCTTATTGTCTATCTTTCGATAAAGCGGTTGCAAAAATAGTACTTTTCAACGAGAATGCAATATATTTAGAGATAATTTAGCATTTATTAAGCGTTATTCTAAACACACGTGCGACATTCTCGTTCGTGATACGTGCGACATCTTCCTCGCTCACCCCATAGCAACGGGCTAGGTTGCGAAGCACTTCCAACGTGAAGGCACTCTCATTGCGCTGTCCCCGATGAGGTACGGGAGCCATATACGGGCTGTCTGTCTCCAGTACAATACGCGAGAGGGGGACAGCGGCCGGAAGATCCTCGCGGAGATGGCTGCTCTTGAAAGTCGACACGCCACCGATACCCAATACGAATCTGTCCATACGAAGATATTCCTCTGCCTCATGCTGATTGCCTGTAAAGCAATGGAACACTCCTCCGGGAAGTTCCTTCTCATAATGGCGCATAATGGCCAACAGCTCGTTCTGTGCCTTTCTGCAATGGATCATCAGAGGCAAACCCGTCTCGACGCTCCATTCCACCTGCCGCTCAAAGGCGGCAAGCTGCTGTCGTTCATACTCACGCGACCAATAGAAATCCAGGCCTACCTCACCGACGGCGATATACGGCACGGACGCATCGCCTGCGATGCTCTCATCCAATGCCCGCTTCATCTCACTGAGCACATCCTCCCAGTCGTCCTTCACCTCCTCGGGCTGCAGACCGACCATAGGATAGCAATAACCAGGATAACGGTTGCAGATGTCACGTACGGAAGCGATACTTGCGCGGTCAATGCCGGGAACAAAAACCGCTGCCACACCTGCCGCGCGGGCACGTCCGATCACCTCATCCAGATCGTCGCCAAACTCCGGTCCGTCAAGATGGGCATGGGTATCAATATATTGGAGCATACATGATTAAAATTTACGGTGCAACATCGCCTCTGCATAAGCGCGAAGCTCCGCCTTACGGCTCTCGTCGACATGCACAGCATCAAGATACTGCTTTGAAGCGTCAAAGAACGACTCTATCTTGGCAATGGCCAGTTTATCAATACCTATCTCATTATAGAGCTGGGTCACTGCCGCCACTTTCTCGTCAGGATCTGGATCTGCCGCCGTCACCCAACGGGTCAGCTCCTTACGCTGCGTATCATCTCCACGAAGGAAAGCATTGATAAGCATATAGGTCTTTTTGTTCGACCGTATATCACCACCGATCTTCTTGCCAAACACTTCCGTATCGCCATATACATCAAGATAGTCGTCCTGCAACTGGAAAGCCAGACCGATCTGCTCTCCGAAGCGGTAGAGATTGTCTGCATCCTCCTCAGGAGCATCGGCCAGGATGGCTCCAATCTTAAGGGCACAGGCCAACAGCACGCTGGTCTTCAGGCGGATCATCTCGATGTACTCTTCCTCAGACACATCATTGCGCTGCTCAAAATCCATATCATACTGCTGTCCCTCCCCTATTTCCAGGGCTGTCTCAGTGAAGAGGTCGATCACAGGACGCAGCTTATTGTCCGGACAGGCAGCCATCCGCTGATAGGCCATCACCAGCATGGAGTCGCCCGACAGGATGGCCGTGTTGGCATCCCACTTGCAATGAACCGTCGTATGGCCGCGACGGAGCGGTGCCTGATCCATGAGATCATCGTGAAGGAGGGTATAGTTATGATAGGTCTCGAGGGCAAGAGCCTGCATGAGAATCGTCTCCGGATCCTCCTTATATAGATTGTAAGCCAGCATCATCAGCGTCGGACGGATGCGCTTACCTCCCATGGAGAGCACATAGCGCATGGGCTCATAGAGTGATGAGGGATGACGGTCGTAGGCCAGATGTTCCAAGCCGTCATTGATGATTTTCAAGAGTTCTTCTGACGTTTTCATTTATAATACGAAATTTATAGGGATGGCTATCATTGTCCGACAGGGCTTCTCATTCATGATGCCGGGCTTCCAGCGAGGCATCAGTTTGATCACGCGCAGAGCCTCAGCATCCAACATAGGGTCTGCATGTTTTTCTATCTTCGGACTGGAGATGGTGCCGTTCTTATTTACGATGAACGAAACGACGACCTTACCCTGTATCTTCCTGGCTCGTGCCTGAGGAGGATAATGAAGACTATGCGACAGCCACTTCATGAATTCCACAATACCACCCGGATATTCGGGCAGTTTCTCCACTGTACGGAGAACTGTCGTATCCTCTGCCTCGGCAGGCACCTGTGGAAGAGCCTCCGTCACATTAGCCGTCTTTGTCTCCCCCTCACCGTTGCCGATGACAAGCGTGCTCGTGGTGCTACTCACCTTATTGGGCATCTCCGATGCCTTGTCCACCGCCTTCACATTGGCGGTGACAGCTTTCGATGCGGCACCTTGTACCGCAGATATCATATCTGACTGATGAACCGGCGACATCATCTCCAGATCCTGATCCATGTCGCTCAACGCATCTTCATCGTCATCATACCGTGCAGGATAAGACGTATATTCCAGGCCGGCCAACAGCAACGCCAAGCCCAACACGAGTCCCAGAAGGAACCCGCGCAGGCGTTTGCTGTCCTGCGGGGAATCTATATTTGTCTTCATTCTTATCATTGCCTTTCCAACGCAGCAATAAATCTACTGCGATGTACGTTATTTAAATGAATCTTGATGCAAATTTACAGCAGATTCTTGAAAAAGCCGTATCTTTGCCCAACTATTTAGGAAAATCAATGAAAAAAGCCCTCCTCGCTCTCATCCTGTTCCTCACCGCCTATGATGCCGATGCTCAGGTAGATCAGACAGATTACAATTTTCTCCGTCTGCCTGTCAGTGCGCATGCCGCTGCCGTGGGTGGCGACAACATCACGCTGATAGAGGATGACGCTACGTTGATATACCACAATCCCGCACTGCTCTCTTCTGTCAGCGACAAGAGCATCACATTGGGTTACATGAACTATATGGAAGGGGTGAAGGCTGCCAGTGCCTCTTTCTCGCGCACCGTCGGGCAGCGCGCCTCATGGGCCGTCAGTGCACAATATGTCGACTACGGAAAGATGACAGAGACCGACGAGAACAATACCGACCTGGGTACGTTCTCCGCCCACGACATCAGTGTGGCCGGCTACTTCAGCTATCTGCTCACCGACAGACTCTCCGGCGGCCTCGCACCCAAAATGATCTTCTCTTATATCGGTGGCTACAATTCTGTAGGCTTCGGCGTCGATCTCGGCCTGAACTACTATGACTCCGAACACGAGTGGTCGATCTCGGCAGTGGCAAAGAATCTGGGTGGACAGCTGAAGGCCTACAACGAGGACTATGAGCCGATGCCCATCGACTTTCAGATAGGTGTGAGCAAACGCCTGACGAGCATCCCTCTCCGACTGTCGCTGACCATGGTCGACCTGACCCACTGGGGCTATGCCTTTCTCGACCATGCCGTACTCGGAGCGGAATTTCTCTTTAGCGACAACTTCTGGATCGGAGCCGGTTACAACTGCCGAAGGGCACACGAGATGAAGATTGACAGCAGCGACGGCAAAAGCTCCTCTCACGGAGCCGGTCTCAGCCTAGGAGCCGGTCTTGCGCTCCAGCGTTTCCATGTGGGAGTCGCTTACGGCAAATATCATGTGAGCTCCTCCAGCCTCCTCATCAACCTTGGCTACAATCTTTAAAGGCCCAGAACCACTTAGCGATATGATCAATATGGGATCGACATCCCTTAACATACGATTATCTCCAACAAATGACTATGAAAAAGATAACAATAGCAATCGACGGATTCTCTTCGTGCGGCAAGAGCACGATGGCAAAGGCCCTGGCCAAGAAACTGGGCTACATCTATGTGGACACCGGCGCGATGTATCGCTCCGTGACACTCTATGCCCTGCGTCACGACTTCTTCGATCAAGACGGCAAGATTGATGAGGAGGCATTGAGAACAGCCCTGCCCGACATCAAGATCAACTTCAAGCTCAACAACGACACAGGACTACCAGAGACCTATCTTAATGGCGAACTTGTAGAACGCGAGATCCGCACTCTCGAAGTAAGCTCTCACGTGAGTCCCGTCGCAGCCCTGCCTTTCGTCCGTGAAGAAATGGTACGTCAGCAGCAACAGATGGGTCGCGACAAAGGCGTCGTGATGGATGGCCGCGATATCGGCACTGTCGTCTTCCCCGATGCAGAGCTGAAGATCTTCGTCACTGCCTCTGCCGAGGTGCGTGCCCGGCGCCGTTACGATGAACTGCAACAGAAAGGCATGCCCGCCGACTACGAGGATATCCTGAAGAATGTGAAAGAGCGCGACTACATCGACTCCCATCGTGAGGTGGCTCCTCTCCGTCAGGCACCTGACGCCATCCTCCTCGACAACGGACAGCTGACCATCCCCGAGCAAGACGCATGGCTGATGGAGCAGGTCGATAAAGTCATGAACAAATAATGAAAAAGGAAGTTGCGATTGGCAACTTCCTTTTTCATTTTATAGAATATCTGCAAAATCATCAACTACCTTTTCAGCCCCGGCTCTCAACAAATCTTCTCGTGTACCGTTGCCATAAGTGACGCCACATGTATGGGCACCTGCTCGCCTTCCCATCAGGATGTCAAAAGTCATGTCGCCGACGACAAGTGTCTCCTCAGGCTTGAACCCGAGCTCGCGCATCGTCTTCAGAACAGGTTCGGGATCGGGCTTGGCACGTTCTACATCCTCCGCACCCAGAATCAGTGAGAAATAGTCCTCCAGGTGCATCGTCCGAACGAATTCTGCCAGCGACTCATGTCCGCGCGAACTGGCCAGTGTGAGCGTGATCCCCTCCTCATGAAAACGGCTAAGCGTATCTACGACATGCGGGAACACCGGTACGGCGTTCTGCCGGCTGTTCACTGCGAAGATGCGCCTGTAAGTATCAACACACCGCTGCTCCATCTCCTCATCCATAGGAAGGAGTGACGCAAAGCCTTTACCCAAAGGCAGGCCAATCGTTGAGCTGCAAGCCTTCGGTGTCTGCATCGGCAGCCCCAGTTCCCGCAGGGTAGCCTGCATCGTCGAGACAATTACGTTATTGGTATCACCGATAGTACCATCAAAATCAAGTATCACGAGTCGGGGACGCCATCCCGTCTTCTCTATCTTCTCATCCATCGTCTGTCTCTTTTATACCTCGTGTGATCCTCTAACGCGATTTTCGTCTTTCCATCTTTTCAGGATGCCACGGCAGCCGTCTTCGATAAGGTCGAGAGCCAGCTCGAAATCCTTGTCACCTCCATAATAGGGATCAGGCACGCTTGTCGCTTCCGGATGTTGGGTAAAGAAGTCGGCCATACGGATCACCTTTGCTCCTCCCTGACAACCGTCGGCTGCCCGACTGATAATCTTATAATTATCCTCATCCATCGTCACGATCATGTCAAACCGCTGCAGATCTGTTGCCGCATCGAAACAACGGGCATGATGCGTAAGCTGAATGCCACGAAGAGACGCATGCCGGCGCATACGCGGATCAGCCAACTGGCCTACATGCCAACTGCCGATACCCGCCGAGTCGATGACGAACCATTGACTGAGGTTTTCCTTGTCTACTAAATCCTGCATAACACCCTGGGCTGCCGGTGACCGGCAGATATTGCCCAGGCATATAAAAAGTACCCTGAGTTTGTCCATAACGCAAAGGTAATACATTTCTTTCAACAGAAAAGACATTAACATCTACTATTTTCCATCCATGAAAATGTTTTCCCATCCTGTTCTGTCCATCTAGTTATACTTTTCCTAAAGACATATTAAGAAACACATAAGGATTGACTTATTTATAAGTAACTTCATTAAGCCCAAATCGTCACTAAAAATTCGAGGGCCTTATACCATTGCCGGACTATCCGTCCGTCACCCTTATTACAACATTGTACATTATACTAAAGTGAGATGAGCGATGGAATACCCGACAAGAGGATGAAACGCCAGATAAACCAATAAAATATTAAAATAAAGATTTGCGATCTAGTGAATTATTGGGTTAAAGCCCCTTAAAAATGAGATCAGTCCCATCCTTTTAAGATATAATACTTATATTTGCAGCCGGATACCAACAAGACACTTATGGAAATACTTCTACAGGATCTCAAGAAAGCTTTCGGAACAATGGTGGCCGTCGATATTCCCCAATTCACCATCCACTCCGGCGACATACTCGGTCTTGTCGGCAATAACGGTGCCGGAAAGACCACCCTTTTCCGTCTTCTGCTTGATCTGATTGAGGCTACGGAAGGCCATGTTCAGATGACATTCGACTCCATCACAGACAAACATACCGGACAGCACTACCTCTCTTCCCAGGAAGACGGGGCGCTCGTCGTTGATCCGGCCCGGTCAGAAACATGGAAGAAATATACAGGGGCCTATATCGATGAAGGCTTCCTCATCAACTTCCTGACACCGGAAGAATATCTCGACTTCGTAGCCAAGGTAAATGGCATGCCGGCCATCGACTGGAGCGAAACGGCAACCGCCCCAGAGCATACCGACGACAGCGAAGCGACATCCGCACATTCAGAAAGCCCGGAGCGGGATGCGGAGACAACTGACAACACAATCCATCCGACAGCACAGTCTATCAGTCCCCTGCTGCTTCAGTTTGCCGCCGGAGAACTCTTTGGAAAGAAGAAACTCATCCGCGACTTCTCTGCAGGCAACAAGCAGAAGATTGGAATCATTGCGGCTCTTTACGCCCGCCCGCAACTGCTGATCCTCGACGAGCCGTTCAACTTTCTCGATCCGTCCTCTCAGAATCTGCTGAAACGCATCCTCACACAATATCATACGGAGACAGGAGCCACGATCCTCGTCTCCAGCCATAACCTACAGCACACCATCGACATCTCCACGCGCATAGCCCTTCTCGAGCATGGAAAGATCATCAACGACTTACCCAACACCGACGGATCGGCACGTACCGCACTGGAAGATTATTTTAATGTATAAGTTGCTCATCTCATGAAGGCCCGCCGTCGTGGCCTTCATGAGATCCTTTTCATTTCTATTACTCCCGGCTCTCAGATTTAAGCCCCTGTCCCACTCTTTTCATCACTTTCAGATATTCCCTGACAAAGAGAACGGCGGCAATGCTCAGACCAAAGAAGAAGGCCCACCATATACCGACCAGTCCTCCACCCAGCGTGATGCCAAAGACATAACACAATGGAAGTGTCACGACAAAATAGGCCAGGAAGGCCACCGGCACCAACACCTTGACATGTGACAGGCCACGCAACGTATTGGCAAACGTGTTCTGAACGCCATCACTCACCTGATAGACCAGTAAGGGGATGACCGTGAGTGCTACCAGCCGGGTCACATCCCCGCCTGTGGTAAACCACCCGCCCAATTTCCATCTTACCGTCCATACCACACTACCTGTAATGGCCAGTAGTATAAAGACCAGCACCAGACCGGCGCGCACGTTGGCACGTACACCTTGATAGTCGCCTTGTCCATAATAAAGGCTGACACGGATCGACACCGCTACCGCCATACCCAATGAGATAAAATAGCAGAACTGACTGGCCACCATCACAATCTGATTGGCCGCCAGGGCCGACACACCAATCCAACCGACAATGATGCTGCTGAGCTGAAAGGCTGAGGTCTCCATGCCTATCTGCAGTGCCAGAGGGACACCCAGCGCCGTGATGCGGCGCATCTCCTTGCGTTCCACCCGCACAGACTTAAGATGGCTGCGCACCTCCTTATAATGACTGCCCCAACCGAGCACACCCATGAAGAACAATGCCATCAGCACACGTGAGAACAAGGTGGAAAGTCCGGCACCGGTCAATCCCATCTCTGGCAAGCCCCAATGCCCATAGATCAGAAGCCAGTTGCCCAAGATGTTCAACAGATTGCCTGCAAGGACAATCCACATGCCCGTCTGCGTGCGGAGCATGCCATCAGAGAATTGCTTCATCATATTGAATGCCACGACAAAGGGAAGACTGACCAGCTGAATGAGAAAATAAGGACGCATCAAGGGCAACAGACTCTCCGGCTGGCCAAGATGCCCCAGACAGAAATAGACTACCGTCATTACAGAGAACAGCACAGCCGCCAACAATCCGCACACAGCAATGGCATTTTTCAATACTAACGCTATCGAGGCCGACTCTCCCCGGCCATAATGCCCGCCAATGATAGGTGTCAGACCATTGGTAAAACCCAAAGAGATGACAAAAATCAAAGAGAAAAGAGCATTGACAAAAGAAGCCGCAGCCAGCTCCGGCATCGTATGGTGCCCGATCATCAGCGTGTCGGCAAAACCTAATATTATCGTTCCCAACTGTCCGACAATAATCGGAAAGCCTAACTTCAGAAGATCTTTGTAATGATTGAGTCGCATAGTAGTCAGATTTGTCGTCTATATTCCCGGATCGTCAGTAGACCGCAAATATTTATTTTATCGGGTTTTCCGACGTTTTTCGTCCTATTGCCGAGTATCCCGCCTGTCACTTTGCCCCGACGCAGCCACTACGCCTTTGGCAAAGGAGCAGACCAACTACCGACAATAGTCCGAAATTCATCAGACCTTCAATGATCAGTTGGGGATAAAACAGACCTCGACATAATTTATATATCTGCAAAGGTACACAATTGTCATGTTGTGAACTAACAGGAAATGAAAAAAGTCCGGTCGACACATAAATTTATATTATGTCGACCGGACTTTTCTGCAAATATGAGAAATATGCTTAATGCAAAACCTTCATCACTTTCTCATAGTATCGCTGTGTCTGCTTGATACCGTAATGAATACCGCCATTCCACGATCGAATGGCACGCTCAATACTGTTGAGCGGATTGTACTTAGACTGGAAAAGAAGAAACATCTCCTTGGATTTCTGGACGCTCAGACGGTCACGCAACTTATAGCGCTTCCTGCTCTTTCTAGCCTTTAGGATGTTGTTACATTCAGCCACCAAGATCGGAGTGATCTGCATTGCGCCGACAGATGAACCATGACGGGCGTTGGGATTTCCCTCACTCTCTACCTGAATGATCGCATTCATCACCGGTTCCCAATCCATCTCGCCATTCACTTCCTCCACCGTGTCTGTACTCTCTGTTTCTTCCATCGAAGTGGTATCATTCACAGCCGCACAAACAGGAAGTGTCAATAATGTAGCAACAAATAGTAAAACAATCTTTCTTAATCTCTTCTTCATAACATAGTGTTTATGGAGCCTGGATCACAAAGCAAAAAGATAAAGATCTTCACTTCAAGGGTGTTGGATCGGCGGCGATGGGCTACAAGAGAGCAACCTACTCCATCTGCCTCAGCTCCGTTAAAAAAACAGGCGGCAACCTTCGTCAATACGAGAGACGAAGCCTGCCCTTTTCCTTTTTGTCGCCTGCAAAGGTACAAAATAAATCTCTAATCAACGAATTTTGTTAAGACTTTTATACCTTGAAGCCGCGTAACTGTCTGTTTATGAACACTATTTAAGAAGAAATTCCCGAGATTAACAAATGATTTTTACTTTTCTTTCCTATCATTCTAACGATATAATGCAATTCGAGCGACTTCCCAATCTTGCTTAAAAAGGACAGACCGGAATACGGATCCATCTATGCGTTTTTCCTATTTTCATTCATTTTCTCCGTCCAAAATACTCTTTATGTTACTCTTTGAACCGATATATCCTATTTAGTTCCATACAGCAGGTTTTCCCACTTCTAGCTTCCTTACAACAAGAATCATATGTAAAAATAATATGATATGATAAAGAGAGAACAGCCTATTTCCGTGATGCAATAAGCCCCTAACATAAAATTCTCATAAAGGAAAACAAGTGGGGAGGAACGGACTGTCTCTTCTCCATCAGGAAAAGCCATCTTCTGCCTTGCCGTTCGACCAACCAGACCTATATAAACGCACAATCCCCATCACCTCAACGGTGACAGGGATTTGCGTTACCTGATATCTATCTTTCTTACGCCTAAGAAAATAAAATACCTAAATGAAAAACCTAAAACTAATCTTAAACCTAAAAACTAAAAACCTATATGAAACAATCTACTAATTATCTTCTTTATGTGTCTCATGTCTAACTTAGAGAAGTATTCTCTCACTTGAGATCTTGGTTTCTCTGTTTGACGATGCAAAGATACAACGTTTTCTATACTCCACAATAGCAAGAACCCTTTTTTGCTCAAAAAGCACGTTATTCTTGACCTATATCAAAAGTTTGTGTTCGCACACAAACATTTTTAAGACAAGTGTTAAGAACTCTGTAAGTCGTTGACCTATAGTTATTCCTTTGGATGGGAACCGCATTCTTATATGGCTCATACCCTCATTCCTATTTGCCCACTCACTATAAGTAGGTATTTTGTGCTATGAACACATAATTAAAAAGGGAGTGATGGAACGCGTTTCAGGTAAAATGCGTAACTTTGCACTATACAAACAGTCATAAAGAAAAAGCAAGTGAACGAGAAGGAGACAACAGATTATTTGCTTCATCACAACGTGAAGCCGACGGCCAACCGTATTGTGGTAATAAAGGCACTCGCGGAAAGCGACCGTCCGTTGACAATGCGTGAGTTGGAAGAGAAGATCCTATCTATCGACAAGAGTGGTATTTTCCGTGCATTATCTCTCTTCCGCGATCATCATATCGTCCACGTCATCGATGGTGAAGAGGGTGGCGTGCGCTATGAGCTCTGCCGCAGCACCTGTCACGAGCAATGTGACGACTCCCATGTACATTTCTATTGTGAACAGTGCCACCGCACCTTCTGCCTCACCGACCTGGCTCTCCCGACGATCGACTTGCCCGAAGGCTATCGACCTACCTCCGCCAACTATATCATCCACGGCATCTGTCCCAACTGCAACAAGACGGCCAAGAGATGAATGGTAATGGATGACAAAGCTGTCTATAATAATATGTGAAAAAACACGGTCAATGACTTTCCGGATATGCAATCCATTTCCCAAGAAGTCATAAGACGAAAATATAAGAACAAGACCATGACACTGAAAGAAGTAAAAATAGGACAGACGGCCACCGTCCTCTCTGTAGGAGGCGACGGCGCACTGCGTCAGCATATTCTCGACATGGGAGTCATCCCAGGAACAGAGATCACCGTCGTAAAGCTGGCGCCGATGGGCGACCCCATGGAATTGCGGTTGCACGGCTATGAGCTGACACTCCGACTGGCCGATGCCAATGAGATAGAGGTGAAGCCGTCTGACAACAAGAATGGAGCCACTACAGCTACCAATACTCACGACACGTTTTACGCCTACGAGCACTCCGGACATGAGCATCCCCGCTACGGTGAGCCTCACCGTAAAGGAGAATCCTTTCGTCACGGACATGAGCTTGCCCCGGGAGAGGACAACGACAAGCCACAAGCAGTGCCCCGCGAACTCACTTTCGCCCTCATAGGCAATCAGAACTGTGGCAAGACCATGCTTTTCAACCAGCTTACCGGCATGAACCAACATGTCGGCAACTTCCCCGGTGTGACCATCGACCGCAAGGAAGGCACGATCAAGGGACATCCCGATGCACGGGTCGTCGACTTGCCGGGCATCTACTCCCTGTCTCCCTATACCGCCGAAGAGATCGTCAGCCGTGACTTCATCCTCAACGAGCATCCCACAGGCATCATCAATATTCTCGATGCCACCAATATCGAGCGCAACCTCTATCTGACCATGCAGCTCATCGAGCTGGGTCTGCCAATCGTTGTGGCTCTCAACATGATGGACGAGGTGAAGAACAATGGAGGCACGATCCTCGTCAACATCCTTGAGCAGCGCCTGGGCGTTCCCGTCGTACCCATCTCCGCCTTACACAATCAAGGTGTAGCCGAGCTCGTCGACCATGCTCTCCATGTGGCACGATATGACGAGGGACCCGCCATCCAGGACTTCTGCTCGCCCGACGATCATGGCGGTGCTGTCCACCGTGCCATCCATGCCATCAGCCACCTCATCGAGGATCATGCCGCCCGTGTCGGCATCCCCCGCCGCTTTGCCGCTACGAAGCTTCTTGAAGGCGACTCACTGGTGATGGAAAGGCTCCAGCTGGAAGACAATGAGAAATCCATGGTCTATCACATCCGCAAGCAGATGGAGGACGAGCGGGGCCTCGACCCTGCTGCCGCCATTGCCGACATGCGCTACAGCTTCATCCTCAAAGCCTGCTCCGACACGGTCGTAAAGCCCCGGGAGAGCAAAGAGCATGCACGCAGCCGCGCCATCGACCGTGTGCTCACAGGCAAGTGGACCGCCATCCCTACCTTCCTGATTATTATGATCCTCATCTTCTGGCTCACTTTCGATGTTGTCGGAGGCACATTGCAGGATCTCATCCAGGAAGGAGTCGACTGGTTCACCGCCGTCAGCGATCAGGCTCTCACCAACTGGCATGTCAACAGCGTAATCCATTCGCTGGTCATCGACGGCATCTATACCGGTGTAGGCACAGTGGTATCGTTCCTGCCCCTCATCGTCATCCTCTTCTTCTTCCTCTCCATGTTGGAAGACAGCGGCTATATGGCACGCATAGCCTTCTTCATGGACAAGAGCATGCGTAGGCTGGGCCTCTCCGGACGTTCCATCGTTCCGTTGCTCATAGGCTTCGGCTGCTCCGTGCCGAGCATCATGGCCGCACGCACGCTGCCTTCCGAGCGCGACCGGCGAATGACCGTCCTGCTCACACCCTTCATGAGCTGCTCAGCCAAGCTGCCGATCTACGGCTTCTTTGTCACTGCCTTCTTCGCCCACTATCGTGGTCTGATGATGACCGCGCTTTATCTCGGCGGCATCATTGTCGGCATCATCGTCGCTCTGATCACGAAGAAGACGATCTTCAAAGGCCAGCCGGTGCCCTTTGTCCTCGAGCTGCCCAACTACCGGATGCCGAGCGCGATGTCTGTCGGACGTCTTATCTGGGACAAGACCAAGGACTTCATACAGCGTGCCTTCAGTGTCATCTTCTTCGCCACCATCATCATCTGGTTCCTGCAGTCGTTCGACTGGAGCCTGAACATGGTGGCCGACTCGTCACAGTCCATCCTCGCCACGGTGGCAGGATGGGTGGCACCGCTCTT
>HF988427.1 GCA_000431975.1 Prevotella sp. CAG:924
CATCCCTGTACTTCATTTGAGCAGCATATCTCCCTATATTTATCGGGTGAGACAGGAAACACTCCACACGACAAACGAACTCCTTGCTTGTCCTGTATAAGAATTGATCAATAAGAATTAAACCCAGATAGTCAACGAACCATCAGTCCATTTACCTTACAGACGCTGAGAGACCTACACTGTATCAAAATAATTTGGAAAAACAGAGTCGGTAGGGCATTTTTCTCAGAATTAATCTATACTTTTGCATTGTCGTACAGCATTCTCGACATGCAGCCGTCGATCAGGCCACTCCTCAAGCCGAATCTAAGAAGCGGGATCAACCATGGCTAACAAGAACTCCAAGCCTGCAACCATCCATCCCTGCCAGCAATGGCGGCAAAGGAAAGACTGAGGATACTGCCTACACGTTCCCGGCTCTCCCATCCCGATGCTGAAGACACGACCCTAAATGAAACATGGCCAGATGGCAAAAGAGGCCATCCGACTGCTCCGGACTCATTAAAAGACATCGACAAGGAATGAAGATAGGACAAATACACTCATGTGCCGAACTGATAGACTATATTCAGGAAATCGGCTTTCTCCCCTTACTCAGCATGGGTATACGGGGATGGTCCGCGCAAGAAGCGGTAGACGAGGACTGCCAATACATACGGCTGCCCGATGGTGGATACGAGTGGCCCTTATGGGAATGGAAAGGCGAGATCATACAGAATGGTGGTCCTGCCTACGGCAAGTTCATCAACAATAAGGCTACCTTCATCAGCCGCGAATGGTGGCCGGACTTCTGCAACTACCGGCGCAGCGTCTATCCTCGTCCTGAGGAAGGCTCCATAGAGGACGCCATCCTGCAGACCTTGCGCAATCATGGCAGCATGATCACCCGTGAGCTCCGGGCTGCCTGTGGATTCACCGGCCCGAAGATGCGCGGCAAATTTGATACCTATATCACTCGCCTGCAGATGGGAGGATACATCGTCACAGAAGACTTCGTTTATCCGCATGACCGTCACGGCCGTAAATACGGCTGGGGATGGTCGTTGCTCACCATCCCCGAAATCCTTTTCGGACGTGCTGCCTGCTGCCCTGACCGCAGCCCCCTGGAATCAAGAATGAGAATAGCCAGCCATCTGCAAAAGCTATTTCCCTATTCAGATGATCAGTTGACGGACTATCTACTTAGATAGACATCATTTTCATGCTCTTCCTAAATCGTCAGAGAATGGCTTGTCGTGCAGTACCCCCTTGTCACAACCGGTGCACTGCACGACACTCATCCTACCTTTTTCATCAATCTTTCAGCGAGTAAGTCACAGTCGTCACGACACGGACCTTCTTGATGTAGGGCGTGTTCGTGTCACGGTCTTCAATGGAGAACTGCCCCTGGTCTGCAGAAACGATCTTGTTGAGCGCAGACTGACTGTTCTCGGCAAACTGCTGTGCCGTCTTCTGAGCGTTCTCGATGGCCTCCTGCATCATCTTCGGCTTCATCTTCGTGAACGACACATACTCATAAGTAATGGGATACTCATACCCGCCACTGACAATGGCCACCCCCTGCTTCAGGAGCTCTCCTTGACGGGACATAATGCCACGCACCAGTTTGACATTATTTGATGTGACTGTCAAGACGCTCGTAATATTGTAGCGGAAAGGTTTGTTGTTGGCAGAATATTGATCCGCCTCCTGGTCTATTACAGTGGGGGCATTCACCTGGATCTCACTCTCCTTCACGCCATTCTTCAGCAGGAAAGACTCTCCTTCACGCCATCCTTCAGCAGGCAAGCCTTTACCTGCTGCTGCGTCTTGCCGATCTGGCTGTACAGCGTTGGCAGATCATTGCCTAGCACCTTCGTAGCGATAGGCCATGTCACCTTGTCAGCGGGAACTTCTTTCTCCGCCAGCCCTTTTACTGTCACCTTACGGTCCTTGTTCGTAAAGTTATCAATTCCCATTTTCAGGGTCCAGCCCATGACAACCATGCCTATGGCTATGATTGCCGAAGAAAAAATCATCTTGTCCATATTCATACATTTTAGGGTTAAACATCTGCCACAAATATAGACCAAAAAAACATTGCCCACAAGGGAAAAATCCTATTTTAAATAGGGAAAGCATCTTTTTTACATTATTGGATTAAGATTCTTCTTAAAAGGAACAATCCACTTCCTGTCATTCCCTCTTCAAGACTCTATGAGGAATAAAACAAGTATGGGAATGCCCTATCTTCCCCCACTGAATACTAAGCGAGAAAGGTTCAGGACCTCCCAGTCCTGATCATCATCAAAATATAAACAATATTAATGACTATCGTAAAACATCGAATACTTCTTCTTAAATTGATCGCTTGGAAAAGTAGTATATGGTGACTTGGGCAAGTTACCATTGGATATTTCATGAGGCCGACCCAAAAGAGGATTTTTGAGGTCGGCTTCTTTTGTGTAATGCAGAATGATATTCGGTTGCAATATTTCAGGTTGCAGCCGATTTCTTTTTTTATTCGTCCGGAGTGTTGTTGATGATGATATTTAGGTCATTTCTGCCTCATATGGCAGCCCAAGCCGCCTATGCAGTAGCAGAGGCCGGACTCTGAGCCGCAGTCCTGCCGGAGAGCATTGCCGAGTATTTCCTGAGGTTGTGTGCGAGTGCGACGAGACCGAACTCGACTTTCACTTTCCTGTTCGACCTGAGACGGAACCGCTTGAAGCCGTGGTTGAACTTGATGTCCCCGAACACCGCTTCAGGTTCAACAGGGCGGGTACTCCTGTGCGCCAGACCCCCCTGTCAGGAGTTCTCTCGCCTGACGCTTGAATGAGTTGACCCTATGGTTTACTTCTATTGTCCGTCTGTCGGATTTGGATTTGTAGCATTCTCCACGCAGAGGGCATCCCGTGCAGTTGACGGCCCTATAGACGGAGAGCACCGATCTGTATCCGAGATCTGATACGGATGTCCTCGTCCCGCAACGCTCAAGATGCTGGCCCATAGGGCACACGTAGAAGTCCCGCTCAGCATTGTAATACATGTTCTGTGGTAGGAAGGCATTCTTGACGTACTTCCTCTTCATCTCCGCGTGGAACATCGGATACTTGACATACGCTTCCATACCCTCTCCCTCCATGTACGCGTAGTTCTGCTCATTGCCATACCCGGAGTCCGCCACAACCTCCTCACAACCTCCTCGCTCTGCTTCCCGTATTTTTCATAAACGCCCTGGATAGCTTTTGTCTGAACAAAAGGATTGAGGCAGACCCGGAGATGCTGATTGAAGCTGTAAGATACAAAACAAAAAGCCCTACTACTCTTCCAAACGGAATACTGCCACAAGAGGTAGATGATCACTGAATCCATCGAGCCAACGGGGACCGAGATAATTGCGACGGGGTTTCACACCGCCATATTTTGTATCCTCCTCAAGAAGGAAGGGTGCGTCATTGATATGACAGTCTACAAGAGCGGACGCGGTAGACGGATCAGAAAAGATATGATCGAGGTTGCCCCACTCACCATGATAACGATACGTCGCACGGGCGCCATGTGTGCCTTGCGCTCCTGCAGAGACCTCTACCAACCCGGCGGAAACCAACCGGCGGAGAGAGGCGTTAGTGGAATAATCATTGAAATCGCCGGCTATCAAGATACGCGCTTTGGCCGACAGCCGCCTCAAGGAATCGACCGACGAGCACAACCGCTCGGCTACTGCCATACGTGCAGGCCTCGATATCCTCTCTCCTCCCAAACGGCTGGGAGCATGCACGACAAAGACATGAAGCGTGTCGCCATTGCCGAGAAGGCCACCGGCATAAAGAATGTCACGCGTAGGACGATGATTATCCGGCATCTTCACCCGGATGCCGTACCAACGGAGAAGACGAAAAGAAAAAGGAGAATAAAGCAACGCCACGTCAATGCCTCGCTCATCAGGGCTGTCGGTCATCACATATTGATAACCCGCCCCTCGCAAAAGCGAGCGGCGGGTGAGATCGAAGAGCACACTGTCATTCTCTACCTCCGTGAGTGCCACCAAGTCAGGGATCTTCTTCTCACTGCAGGAAAGGATCTCCTGCCCGATTCTGTTCACCTTCCGCCAATAACGGTAAGGCGTCCAGTGATGACTTGATGCCGGCAAGAACTCTTCGTCCTGCTTCAACGAATCGTCACGCGTATCGAAGAGATTCTCACAATTAAGCTCCACAAAAGTGAGGAGTGAAGATAATAACAGCGCTAAGAACATAGGCTTATTTGTCAGGAAGGAACAGCGGGTCCTCAGGCATCACCTCGACAGGTTTCTGCTCGGCCAGCCGCAGCAGATGCTCCGAAGCATATTTCTTGTCGACCACCAGACGGAACATATAGTTCTCCCACCAGCTGTTGGTCATTATCAGGCAACCATTATGACCGTAAGATGGTCCCCAGGAGTTCTCCACCTCCCACTTGACCGGCAGGCCGTTGGCATCCAGGTCAACGGCTGTCAGTGTCATGGCATGGGTCGATCCGCTGTCGAAAGTCGCGATCCTGTCGGCCTTGTTCATCGGGAACGTCGTACCCAGCAATGAGCCGTAGTCATAGTTGTCCACATCGAGGTAACCGCGCTTACGGTCAAACTGCTTGCCTACGTCATAAGACGAGTACATCTTGTGACCATCCTTCAGTGAGGCGATGGCCAGCTGGGCGATGGAGTCAGCAGGCAGATTGAGATACACCCAGTTATGCCCGTCATAGGTGTGACGGTCCCACTGCACCTCGTATGTCTTGAAATACGGACGGCGGGGATCATTCATCACCATGAGGAACGTACCATTGAGCTTATGTCCCACCGTAGCCTGATAGAACTCCATAGGCGTATAGGTACGGGGCTGTCCGACAGCCTTGCCATTCTTGTTCTTGAAAGCGTAGCTGAACGACTTCACGGGCTCGCCGATGGTCAGTGTAAGCATGTGGTAAACGGTGGCCAGCATCTCTGTCTTACGCTTTGCGATGGCCTTCGTGCTCTTTCCGGCTGCTACCATCCGGCGCAACTCCAGTCCGTATTCGCGGAGCTTGGAAGAGAGCAGCGACTGCATCTTCGACGTGTTGTCCGTCGAGTACGTCTCAGGCATCACGCTCATAGGCACGAGTCCGTATTTCTCCGCCAGATCGGCCACGCCACAGAAAGTACCTCCGTCATTCAGGGGATTCTTGAAAAAGAACTGTACGCGGATATCGTCCATCGGCTTGTCGGCACAGTCAATGACACCCTGCAACATCAGATTAGCCTTCTCCAGCTGATCGTAGAAGAACAGATAAGCTTGCGAATATTCTACGTGAAGGGAATCGCCATGCTCCCGGGCAAAATCAGAACGCAGCACGTTAAGTCCTGAGAACAGCCAGCAGCGGCCACTCTGCTTCTGGTCGTGGATGCTTTGCTTGGGAGTAGTGATGCTGAAATAATCGTCTATCTGCCCTGCATTGGCACGGTTACGCGCCAACGCGTCTATGGAGTTGGAGGCAAGCGCATTGGCAAGGCCCCGATAAGCCGTAGCCCCCGGCTGTGCCTTTTCTATCTCGCCCAACATCTTCGAGGAGATGCCGCCGCCGGGCGTCTGGGCATGAACGCATGTGACCGTGGCCAAAGCCAGGCCAAGAAGAAGGAGTCTGTTGCTGTGTTTCATATTAATTTGAGTAAATTATAAGTTCATCGGCACAACCAACCGACTGATGATCAGCGGCTGTGCAAGCATATATGCAAAATTAATAAAAATATTCTTTATCCGCAAGATGCTAAGATTGAAAAAATCAGCATCGCTGACACAATTCATCCCTACAACATACTCTCATCTTAGCCACACACCGCATACCCTGCCATACCCCAATATCCCCTTCCATACAGAAGCAGGATAGTTTTGCAAGCTGCCAGCCTCGAGAAAATGTAAAATATATTCGATTAAAGTCAAATGACAACAGAGACTTGATGTATTTCACGTCACTGCCGGACGATCCTGTGAATGCCTTCGGTAAAAACATTCCGGGCTACAATACGATAAAGTGACGGACAGGCTATCAAGAAAGAGAGAAAAGCATCGGAAATGCCAAATAGAAAATATTAAAGGAATGCTTGCGGTCCAATGACAATTTAAGCTAAAGTTTTCATGTCTCAGCTGTCTGAGGACCGGAAACAAAACCATTAACCATGTACCCTCTTTACCAGGCTCTCTTTAAAAGAAAACAAACCGAAAATATCAGATTGCATCATTCTGTCAATATTATTTCATCATTTATCATATTATCACTTCCATGCCGTCATCTGTTCATCCATCAGTACCGCCGTTTTCACTTTCGTTCTGATCCCAACGTGTAGGATCTCCTCAAGATGTCCTTAATCATTCTGTCGTATTCATTTACCCTCGGCATAATCATAAATTAAGCCGCTTTTCCTTTGCCGATTGCCTAATTTAAAGTATCTTTGCACAGACAAATTGCACTAAACGACTCTATGACAAAGAGGAAATACGAGTACTTGGATGCCATCAATTCTCCCGCCGACCTTCGGAAGCTTTCCATCGACGAGCTGCCTAAGGTATGCCAGGAACTGCGCCAGGACATCATTGACGAGGTGTCGGTCAATCCCGGCCACTTCGCATCAAGTCTGGGCGTAGTAGAGATCACTGTGGCTCTGCACTACGTTTTTGATACCCCCGACGACCGCATTGTATGGGACGTCGGCCACCAGGCCTATGGACATAAGATTCTTACCGGCCGCCGCGACCGATTCTATACCAACCGTCAGTTGGGCGGCATACGTCCTTTCCCCACCCCATTGGAAAGTCCTTATGACACATTTACCTGCGGGCATGCCTCCAACTCCATCTCCGCGGCGCTCGGCATGGCTGTAGCCGCGAAGAAGACCGGCCATCCCGACCGCCATGTCGTTGCCGTCATCGGTGACGGAGCCATGAGCGGAGGACTGGCCTTTGAAGGCCTCAACAATGTGAGCTCCACTCCCAACGACATGCTCATCGTGCTCAACGACAATGACATGTCAATCGACCGCGCGGTAGGCGGTATGGAACAATACCTGCTCCACCTCGACACCAACGAGACCTACAACCGTCTTCGCTTCCGTCTGGCACAGTGGGCCCGCAACAAGGGACTGCTTCCCGACGACCGGCGCAAAGGCATCATACGGTTGAACAACGCATTGAAATCGGCTCTCTCCCATCAGCAGAACATGTTCGAAGGCATGAATATCCGCTACTTCGGACCTTTCGACGGACATGACGTGAAAGAGATCGTCCGCGTCCTGCAGCAACTGAAGAAGATGAAAGGGCCCAAGCTGCTTCATCTCCACACCGTAAAGGGCAAGGGCTATGAGCCGGCCGAAGAGAATCAGACCATCTGGCACGCGCCCGGAAAGTTTGATGCCGAGACTGGCGAGCGTATCCTGCCCGACACCTCCAATGAGCCGCCCAACTATCAGGAGGTGTTCGGACGTACTCTTCTCGAACTGGCCCAACAGAATCCAAAGATCGTGGGAGTGACCCCTGCCATGCCCACCGGCTGCTCCATGAACATCATGATGAAAGCGATGCCCGACCGCACATTCGACGTAGGCATCGCCGAGGGACACGCCGTGACCTTCTCCGGCGGCATGGCCAAGGACGGCCTGATACCCTTCTGCAATATCTACAGTGCCTTCGCACAGCGTGCATACGACAACATCATCCATGACCTGGCCATCCTCAACCTGCATGTCGTGCTCTGTCTCGACCGTGCGGGACTCGTAGGACAAGACGGACCGACACATCATGGGGCCTTCGACATGGCGGCACTGCGCGTGATACCCAACCTCACCATCGCCTCGCCGATGGATGAGCACGAGCTCAGATACCTGATGTACACGGCCCAGCAAGACGGCATGGGCACATTTGTCATCCGCTATCCACGCGGACGAAGCGTACACACCGACTGGCATTGTCCGCTCGAGGCGATCCCTGTCGGTAAGGGCCGCAAACTCAAAGAGGGCTCTAAATTAGCCGTGATCTCCATCGGTCCCATCGGAAACGAAGTGGAGCGCGTGGTTAAGGAGATGCCCGAGGTGGCTCACTACGACCTCCGCTTCCTCAAGCCTATCGACGAGGAGCTGCTCACAGAAGTGGGCGAACGCTTCCAGAAGATCATCACCATTGAGGACGGCGTACGCAACGGTGGCATGGGATCGGCCGTATTGGAATGGATGGACGACCACGGCTATCGGCCGGAAATCCTGCGCATGGGCCTGCCCGACCACTTCGTGGAGCATGGTAAGGTGGAAGAGGAATATAAGCTCTGCCATCTCGATGACGCATCCCTCAAAGAAAATATCTCTAAAATGCTATGAAGATCATTATCGTAGGCGCACATTCCATCGGCCGTCATTTGGCCCGGTTGCTCTCCCGCAATAAAGAGGATATCACCGTGATCGATGAAGATGAGGAACGACTCAACCGTATCGGTTCGGACTATGACCTGCTCACATTGCAGGGCGATCCCTCCAGCATGAAGATCCTGCGCGAGGCCGGCACGAAGGACGCCGATCTCTTCATCGCCGTCTCACCCGACCAGAGCCTCAACATCAACTGCTGCATCATCGCCCATGCCCTCGGATCGAAGAAGACCGTGGCCAAGATTGACTGTGAGGAATATATCGAGGAGGAGATCGCCGACTTTTACAAACAGCTCGGAGTCGACAACCTCATTTATCCCGAAATGCTTGCCGCCCGCAACATCAACAACGGTCTGAAGATGTCGTGGGTGCGCGAGCGGTGGGACGTACACAATGGCGCACTCGTCATGCTCGGCATCAAGCTGCGTGAGACATGCACCATCCTTAACCGTCCCCTACGCGACCTCTGCGGACCGGAAGACCCCTATCACGTCGTGGCTGTAAAACGCGGCAACGACACCATCATCCCGGGCGGAAACGACGAACTGAAGCTCTATGACCTGGCCTACTTCATGACCACGAAGCAATATATTCCCTACATCCGTAAGATCGTGGGAAAGGAACATTATGTCGACGTGAAGGACGTGATGGTGATGGGAGGCGGAAGAACCGCCGTACGCGCCGTCAACACCATGCCCGCCTACATGAAGCCGAAGGTAATTGAAATCAATCATACCCGTTGTGAAGAACTCGACCAGTTGCTCAAGGACGATGCCCTTGTGATCAATGGCGACGGTCGCGATGTCAGCCTCCTCATGGATGAAGGCATACGCAACACACAGGCCTTCGTGGCTCTCACAAGCAATGCCGAGACCAACATCCTCGCCTGCCTCACAGCCAAACGGCAGGGCGTGCGTAAGACCGTGGCCATGGTCGAAAGCATGGACTATGCCAATATGGCCGAGAGTCTCGACATTGGCACGATCATCAACAAGCGCGTCATCGCCGCCAGCCGTATCTATCAGCTCATGCTCGACGCCGATGTGATGAACGTCACCTTCCTCGTCTCTGCCAATGCTGATGTGGTGGAGCTTATTCCGAAGGACGGGTCGAAAGTGACACGCAAGCCTGTTAGGGATCTTGGTCTGCCACAGGGAATGACCATCGGAGGCCTGGTACGCGATGACAAAGGCATGCTGGTGTCCGGCAACACACAGATTATGCCGGGTGACAGCGTCGTCGTGTTCTGCCACAACCTCAACATGAAAAAGATTGAGAAGTTCTTTAATTAGTTTCCTGGTTATAAGCGAAAGCGCAAAGCATAAAGCTCAGAAGAATGATAAACCATAAGATCGTCTATAAGATCATCGGATCACTGCTTTTCATCGAGGCCGCCTTGATGAGCGGAAGCCTTCTGGTATCGCTGATCTACAAAGAGGACGATATCTTCGCCTTCATCGTCTCCATCATCGTCACGACTTTCTTCGGTTTCATACTGAAGTTTATGGGACGCAATGCCGAGAACCGACTCTCCCGCCGCGACTCCTTTCTGGTGGTGACTTTGTCCTGGGCGCTTTTCTCACTTTTCGGTACGATACCCTTCCTCACCGGAGGATATCTCCACAGCTTCACCGATGCTTATTTCGAGACGATGTCCGGCTTCACTACGACAGGCGCCACCATCATCGACAATGTAGAAGTCATGCCGCACGGCATTCTCTTCTGGCGCTCGCTGACACATTGGATCGGAGGACTGGGTATCGTTTTCTTCACCATCGCCTTGCTGCCTTCCCTTGTCGACGGCAGCATCAAGGTGTTCTCGGCAGAGGCTACCGGACCCTTCAAATCGAAGTTGCATCCTAAGCTGTCCATGAGCGCAAAATGGATCTGGATCGTCTATCTTGCCATATCCGTCACCTGTATGGTTGCTTATAAGGTCTGCGGCATGGGCTGGTTCGACGCCATCAACTATTCCATGTCATCCGTGGCCACGGGCGGCTTCTCTACCCACAATCAGAGTACGGCCACCTTCCACTCGGCCGCCATCGACTATGTGACGATCTTTTTCTGCTTCCTCGCAGGCGCCAACTTCACGCTGCTCTATTTCTCCGTGGCCAAGCTGAAGATCCGGCAGCTATGGCACGACTCCGAGTTCAAGCTGTACACTATCGTCGTGCTGGCCTTCACGGCCTTCATCACGTACCAGCTGATGGCGCACAAAGGCTATGGCTTGGAGCATGCCTTCCGCTCATCACTCTTCCAGGTCATCGCATTCATCACCACGACCGGACTCTTCAACGAGGACGTGGGCCTGTGGCCTCACATCACGTGGGTGATCCTCTCCATCTGCATGTTCATTGGAGCATGCAGCGGATCGACCTCCGGAGGCTTCAAGTGCATCCGCGCCGTCATGGTGCTGAAAATTGTACGCAACGAACTGAGGCAACGCCTTCATCCCAATGCCGTGCTGTCCGTCAAAGTGAGCGGACAGAATGTGCCGGACCACAACCGTGTATCGCTGCTCGCATTCCTTGCAGCCTATATCCTGCTGGTCATCATCTTTTCCATCGTGATGATCTGTCTCGGATTGGACAGCACGAATGCCGTCACGCTTACCCTCAGCTCCATCGGCAACGTAGGCCCGACGATGGGGTCTCAGATAGGCCCGACGATGTCGTGGAGCGTTGTGCCTGATCTGGGCAAATGGTGTTGCTCACTGCTGATGCTCATCGGACGTCTTGAGATCTTCACCGTCCTCGTCATCTTCACCCCGGCCTATTGGCAGGAGAACTAAGGCTCAAAAGCATGTGCGGGCCATCACATCCATTTCTAACAAGACATATTTCGGGAGACCGTTAGGATCCCTTTCTCTAACCAAAAACATAAATACATGCAACCATTAAGATTCAATCCTCTGTTGAAACAGACATTGTGGGGCGGCGAACGCATCATCCCCTTCAAACACTTGGACAGTAATCTCACACAAGTGGGTGAGAGCTGGGAGATCTCCAGCGTGCCCGGCAATGAGACAACCGTAAAAGGCGGTCCCTACGATGGAAAGATCCTGAGTGAGGTCATCGCTGAGGAAAAGGAGAAACTGGTAGGAGCGACCTGCTACAAGCACTTCGGCAAGGAGCTGCCCCTGCTCATCAAGTTCATCGATGCTGCCCAGCCTCTCTCCATCCAGGTTCATCCCGATGACGAGACAGCACGCAAGCAAGGCCACGAGCGCGGTAAGAATGAGATGTGGTATATCATGGACAACACACCCGGCGCCTCTCTCATGGCTGGTCTGAAGACACAGATCACCCCTGCCGAGTATGAGCAGATGGTGGCCAATGACACGATCACCGATGCCATCAGCCACTACGATGTAAAGGAAGGCGACTGCTTCTATCTGCCTGCCGGACGTATCCATAGTATCGGCAAGGGCTGCTTCCTGGCCGAGATCCAGCAGACTAGCGATGTCACCTACCGCATCTACGACTTCAAGCGAAAGGACAAGAACGGCAACTACCGTGAGCTCCACACCCGCCTGGCTGCCGAGAGCATCGACTACCATGTGCAGGACAACTACCGCACACAGTATGTCATGACTCCTGACCAGGGCGTCTCATTGGTGCAGTGCCCCTATTTCCATACATTCGTCTACGACCTCACCAAGCCCATGACCATCGATCTGAAAGATCTCGACAACTTCGTTATCCTCATCGTCACACGCGGCGAAGGCACGCTGACCGACAATGAAGGCAACACGGAGCAGCTCCGTCAGGGCGACACACTGCTTGTGCCTGCCACAACAGAATCGCTGAAGGTAGACGGCCATGTGAAGTTCCTCTTCACCTACGCCGACTAACTGATTTGAGATATATAATTCTGGAGATCCTCGCGTATTTGCCTCACCTGCGGTGACAGCAAATACCCGAGGTTCTTTTTTAGCATGTTCGTGATGTCCGACACACTGCTCTCATAACACGACAGCTCATTGCGGCGCTGTGTTCCGTGAACACTCTGTACTGCAATCTCATTCTCCCGCTGGCGGACAAGCTTGTCGCACACGTTCTGCATGATCGGAAGCACCACGTTATTAAAGAGATGATGGCCCTGTATATATAAGTAGGTATTGTCTGGCGTTACTCCAAGACGTTCCAGGTCTTTTTTCAGTGTAGGGATCGATTCGACCCATTGGGGATATTTATGCTCTAACAAATGTACGCGCGTGGTGACCTTATGACGAAGATGGTTCAGCGCCTCGTCTATCCTGTTCATCCGCGGAGTACTCATATCAATGACATGAAGGAAGTCACTCAACGTAAACTCTCCATAACGCGACGTGCGGTAGAACATGATGCTCCACACGAAAAGCGGATAGACAGCACGGGAATAGAGCATCAGATAGGTCTTAAAATCAAACAGCTGACGGTCGTTCAACGTCACGGCCACGCAGACATCGCGCAGGGCAGGAGCATAACATTGCAGATTTTCTATGGCATAAGCATAAGTATGAAAGACGTAAGGATTGTTGCACACCTCTTTTGACGTCGCCGTGGCACCCTGCTCAAGATAATCATAATCGGCATCCACGCAAGCAATAAGGTTCTCACCCGTCTTTCCGGAGAGCATGCTCATCAATGCTGCTTTCTTTCCCCGGTTAAGATGCTGCATGCGCGAGGGAAGCATCACCTCAAAATAAAGACGGTCTGTCTCCATCCCACTAAGAACCGAGCGCCAGAAAAACACATCATCGTAGCTCTCCACATAAGCCACGATCTTCCGCCGCGCCGACTTGCTGTTGAGTCGGTTAGCCGCCTCGAAATAGGCTGATGAGATATTGTCACGCAGTCGTTTACTCATTTTTCTTCCATTTATGTCCACCATTGCGAATCACCACAGGATATGAAGCCTGGGAGCTCACAAATCATTTGTCTGTGATATCCGTCACCTCTGTCACACGGTCAATCCATCCGTTCATGATCACGGCTGGCGAGTGGGTGGTAAGGATAATCTGCACATGGGGATTGAGGCTCAGGATGAGGTCTATCAGCTGCTTTTGCCAGTCTACATGCAGGCTCACCTCAGGCTCGTCCATGAACAGGACATAAGGGAGCTGGTCTTCTACGAGTACTGTAAGGAGAATGGCCAGGATCTGCTTCTCGCCCGAAGAGAGCTGATAGGGCACCAGCTTCTCGCCCATCTGCAGGAAGCGGATCTCATTCTCCGCACGGATGATCGTCTTACCGGTCTCGGCAAAGAGCCGGTCGAGAATGTCCTGGAAGTCCTTCTTCGGCTGCGCCATCTGCTGCGCCTTCTTCGCCGCATCGGCATCACCCGACTGCAGCTCTTCTATGATACGGTTCCCGATATTCACCTGATAGTCAAGGTATTTGCGCTGCAACCGATAGAGCTGCCAGTCCAGTTCCGTAGCCAGGCTGGCATCCAGACGGGCCACGGCATCAGCATTGAGCAACGGACGGTCGAACGAACGGATGATGTCATATCTGATATGTGTCGCTTCCTTCGGCTCTACCCTCAGACGCACTCCCTTCAGCTGGTGGGTCGTAAAGTCACCTCCCTGCTGGAGCCCTTTCACCACCTTATTAATGATCGTACTCTTGCCCTGGCCGTTCGCACCACTGAGGATGTTCACATGCGGATCCAGCTCCCACAGGATGTGTTTCTGGCCACTCCAGAGAGAGTCAATCTCTATCTCGCGTATATAGTCAGCGTATTTTTGCATAATTATTTCATCTATTGTTTCCTGATAGCAAATATAATGAATATTTCCGTTCCCAGTATTCTTCCAACCCGAATATTTTGTAACTTTGCCCAAGAATCATATTTCGCTCCCTTCTACTATCGGAGAGGCGATTGTCTTGGCATCATCAACAGGCAAGAATTTAACCATATTTGAAAATGAGTTTAAAGAACAATATGCCCCTAAAGGCCCATCTGAGCATGCTGACCGCTTCTGTATGCTGGGGACTGATGTCCCCCATTACCAAGAGTGCCATCTATGGCGGAGTGGACAGCATCTCCATCGTCTTCTTCCGGGCCGTCGGTGCGGCTGTCCTCTTCTGGCTGGCATCATTCTTCGTCAAGTCGTCTCCCATTCCCCGGCGTGATATCTTCAAGCTTGCCGCGGCAGCCCTCTTGGCTATCGTCTGCAACCAGTGTCTCTTCACCATGGGCGTTGGCAACACATCGTCCATCAATGCCAGCATCGTCACCACCTCCATGCCCATCTTCGCGATGATCCTCTCCTTCCTCATTCTTCGAGAACCGATCACGTGGATGAAAGGCTGCGGCGTAGCCGTCGGATTCGCGGGAGCCGTCGTTCTTGTTCTCTCCAGCGCACAGGCCGGCAACGGACAGGTGGGCAACATCGTAGGAGACGTGATGTGCCTCGGTGCCCAGTTCTCCTTCGCCCTCTATCTGGCTCTCTTCAATCCGCTCATCCGAAAGTACGACGTCTATACGGTCAACAAATGGATGTTCACGTGGGCGGCCATCTTCATCACGCCGTTCACCATAGGTCATGTGACGTCTCTCCCGTTCGCCGCCATCAGTGGCCTCACCTGGCTCAAGGTGGCCTATGTAGTAGCCTTCGGCACGTTCCTCTGCTATCTGCTGAGCGTCGTAGCCCAGCGTGTGCTCCGCCCCACGGTGGTCAGCATCTACAACTATGTCCAGCCCATCGTCTCTGCCATCGCCAGCGTACTGGCCGGCATCGGCATCTTCACCGTCTGGCAGGCCCTAGCCATTCTTCTCGTCTTCTCAGGAGTATGGCTCGTGACAAAATCGAAGTCGAGACGCGAGATGGACAGATCCTCGTCAGCATCAACACAGTCAGCTTCTACAGGCAACAGCCGGACTGACACTCCCCATAACACATAACCCTCCAACATCGTGATACAATGACAAAGATTGCAAAGCAGATTACCGACCTTATCGGCCACACTCCTTTGGTGGAGCTTCAAAAATATTCCCAAAGTCAAGGACTCGACACGCCTCTCATCGCCAAAGTGGAAGCGTTCAATCCCGGCGGCAGCAGCAAGGACCGCATAGCCCTGGCCATGATCGAGGATGCCGAGCAGAAGGGACGGCTGCAACCGGGCGCCACGATCATCGAGCCAACCAGTGGCAATACCGGCGTAGGACTCGCCCTCGTCTCGGCTGTCCGCGGCTACCATCTTATCCTCACAATGCCTGAGACGATGAGCATCGAACGCCGCAACCTCGTGAAAGCCTACGGCGCAGAGGTACGGCTCACGGACGGCAAGGAAGGCATGGCAGGTGCCATCAAGGCTGCGGAACATCTCCGCGACACCATCCCCGGCAGCGTGATCCTCGGCCAGTTTGACAATCCGGCCAATCCCCAGAGACACTATCAGACCACCGGAAAGGAGATCTGGGAAGACACCGACGGACAAGTCGACATCTTCGTAGCCGGCGTAGGCACCGGCGGTACGGTCTCAGGTGTCGGCCGCCGCCTGAAGGAAATGAATCCCAACGTGACAATCATTGCTGCCGAGCCCGCCTCCTCCCCCGTCCTCAACGGCGGACAGCCGGGTGCCCACAAGATCCAAGGCATCGGAGCAGGCTTTATTCCCGACACCTACGATGCCTCTGTTGTCGACGAGGTGTACGACGTGGACAATGATGACGCCATACGGACAGCCCGCCTGCTGGCCCGGCAAGAGGGACTACTGGTAGGCATCTCGTCCGGTGCCGCCGCCTATGCCGCCGCACAGATCGCCCTACGGCCTGAAAACAAAGGGAAGAAGACCGTCGTCTTGCTGCCTGACACCGGCGAGCGTTATCTTTCCACCGTCCTGTATGCCTTCGAGGAATATCCTCTTTAGAAGAACGACGCATATATTGCCACCCACCATACACACCGACCCGGAGATATTCCTTACGGGCTTAACACAATAGTCCTTATCACCATAGGGGGCAAGAACGACAGAATCCTCTTCATCCTCTCTCCGGCAGAGCGCATGTCATATCCCGACATGCGCTCTATCTGCCTTGTGGCCATTCGGCCTGAGGCACCCAACTATATAGCAGACAGCCGTCTCAAGAACCTTTACCTTAAAAAATATAGAAATAAAAGGACAGCATATTCATTATCTCTACTCGAACATTAAAGTAACCCTAACGTCATGTCAGACCAAGAGCCTTCCTCTTCGAAAAAGTTTCTGACCCATCTCTTTACATATTGTCATCCACTTCCATCCCTTTAGGATAGAGCCTGATGAGCAGATTGAAGAACAGGCGTGGACAATGCACCCGCTTTGTAAGGATATTTTAACAAGAAGTATTTTACATCATCGCAAGGCATTTGCCTGCGCATATAAAGACCGTAACCTGAATGATCACAAAAACATGAAAATAGCACATCCTATGGCAAGGAAGTCCGAAAAGACAAGTCTACATGTTACCTGCTTTTTCTCCGGAGCGACCAAATAATCGCTTATTTGCTTGTAACATTGGAAAATACATCGTATCTTTGCAGAAATAAAAAGAGAGTAGCTTCTAGCTTTATTTTCAACAAGTCAGTTAGCAACTAAGGGATACAAATGGAAAATACTATTCATGAGGATTGTGGCGTAGCCATGGTGCGGCTGCTCAAGCCACTGAGCTATTATCAGCAGAAGTACGGCACATGGCGATACGGCCTTAACAAGCTCTATCTGATGATGGAGAAACAACACAACCGCGGACAGGAAGGAGCGGGCATTGCATCAGTGAAGCTGGACACACAGCCCGGCCGGGAATATATGTTCCGTGAACGCGCAGAAGGTCCGAATGCCATCACCGAAATCTTTGCCGCTGCCCATAAGCAGATGAATGACTCCCCGTGGTGCGAGAAGCTCTCCGATGACCCGACTGAGAGCACGCCCGCTTTCGCCGGAGAATTGTACATGGGTCACCTGCGCTACTCCACGACAGGTAAGAGCGGACTGAAATATGTACATCCTTTCCTTCGCCGCAATAACTGGCGTGCGAAGAACCTTTGCCTCTGCGGCAATTACAACATGACCAACGTAGAGGAAGTTTTCCAATTGCTCACCCGTCAGGGACAGTGTCCCCGCATCTATTCAGACAGCTATATCATGCTGGAGCTGATGGGACACCGTCTGGACCGTGAGGTGGAGCGCAACTTTGTCATCGCCCGCGAACAGGGGCTCGAGGATAAAGACATTACCCGCTATATCGACACCCACGTGAAAATGGAGAACGTGCTGAAGACGACCATGATACATTTTGACGGTGGCTATGTTGTCTGCGGCATCACCGGTAGCGGAGAGATGTTTGCCATGCGCGATCCTTGGGGCATCCGTCCAGCCTTCTTCTATCTCAATGACGAGGTAGTGGCTGTCGCCTCCGAGCGGCCCGTCCTTCAGACCACCTTCGACTCTGAGACAGAAGAGGTGCACGAGCTGCAGCCCGGTACGGCACTTATCATCCGCGCCGACGGCAGTTCCTCCATCGAACGCATCATGGACCAGAAAGACGATAAGGCCTGCTCCTTCGAGCGCATCTATTTCAGTAGAGGAAGCGACAGGGATATCTATCTCGAGCGAAAGAAACTGGGCGAGCAGCTCACCCAGCCGGTGCTGAAAGCCGTAGGCTACGACACCGACCACACGGTACTCTCCTTCATTCCCAATACGGCCGAGGTGGCTTTCTATGGCCTTCTCGACGGATTCAACAAATGGATAGCCGAAGAAAAGGCACAGCAGGTGGAGGCACTCGGTGCCAACCCCTCTCACGAAGAACTCATGAAGATCATGATGCGGCAGGCACGACAGGAAAAGGTGGCCTGGAAAGACATTAAGCTCCGCACCTTCATCACGGAGGGTAATGCCCGCAACGACCTGGCTGCCCACGTCTACGACATCACCTACGGCAGCCTGCAGCCCAATGTCGACAACCTGGTGATCATCGACGACAGTATCGTCAGAGGCACGACGCTCAAGGAGAGCATTCTCCACATCCTCGACCGTCTCCATCCCAGGAAGATCGTTGTCGTAAGCTCTGCGCCGCAGATCCGTTATCCCGACTACTACGGCATCGACATGCCCCGCCTGGAAGAGTTCTGTGTCTTCCACGCTACTATGGCCCTGGTGCTCGAGCGCAACATGGGCGAGCTGGTGGAGAAGACCTATCAGGCCTGTCTGGACGAGCTGAAGAAGCCGGCTGCCGAGCAGCGCAACTGTGTGCGCGACATCTATACACCGTTCACGGTAGAAGAGATCAATGCAAAGATCGTAGAGATGCTGCGGCCGGAAGGCATGACGATCCCCATCGACATCGTGTTCCAATCGCTCGAGGGACTCCACACGGCCATCCCCAACCACAAGGGCGACTGGTACTTCACTGGCCACTATCCCACACCGGGAGGTACACGCCTCTGCAACCAGGCTTTCGTCAACTACGTGGAGAACGTATATAGAAAGGTTGTGAAAGGCTGACAACACGATGCAGGAATGTCCTGTCCAAAGAAGACAATCATTATTGACGTATTTAATATAAAGATATACAGATGAAGAAAGTTACCTTGGTCTTATCCGACGGAACAAAGTTCCACGGCAAAAGCTTCGGATACGATGCTCCGGTAGCCGGCGAGGTGGTGTTCAACACGGCGATGATGGGCTATCCCGAATCGCTCACCGATCCCTCGTATGCCGGCCAGTTGATGACACTCACTTTCCCGTTGGTGGGCAACTATGGTGTACCCCCATTCACCTTCGAGGCCAACGGCCTGCCCACCTTTATGGAGAGCGACAAGATCTATGCCTCGGCCATCATCGTCAGCGACTACAGTGAGCAGTACTCCCACTGGAATGCAAAGGAGTCGTTGGCCGACTGGTTAAAGCGTGAGCACGTGCCCGGCATCACAGGCATCGACACGCGAGAACTTACCAAGGTGCTCCGTCAGCACGGTGTGATGATGGGTAAGATCATCTTCGATGACGAGCCGGACAACATCCCCGAGGCCGACTATGAGGGCGTAAACTTTGTAGACCGCGTATCAACGAAGGAGATCATCCGCTACAACGAGGGAGCCGGCAAGAAAGTCGTGCTCGTCGACTGTGGCGTGAAGGCCAACATCATCCGTTGCCTGATCAACCGGGGTGTGGAGGTGATCCGTGTACCCTGGAACTATGACTACACCGACATGGATGTCGACGGCCTCTTCCTGGCCAACGGTCCCGGCGATCCTGACACCTGTCAGGCTGCCGTTGATGTGATCCGTAAATATATGTCACAGAGCCGTAAGCCGATCTGCGGTATCTGCATGGGCAACCAGCTGCTCGGCAAGGCTGCCGGGGCCAGCATCTACAAGCTCAAATATGGTCACCGCTCACACAACCAGCCCGTGCGTCTGGTAGGCAGCGACCAGTGCTTCATCACCTCTCAGAACCACGGCTATGCCGTAGACGCCTCCACACTGGGCAAGGACTGGGAAGAGCTGTTCGTGAACATGAACGACGGATCCAACGAGGGCATACGCCATAAGAACCTGCCCTGGTTCTCCTCACAGTTCCATCCTGAGGCCTGCTCCGGTCCTACGGATACGGAATTTATGTTCGACCGCTTCGTGGCCGAGCTTGGGAAATAAAAGTCAAACAATGGGATTACCCGGCTTGACTCCGAACCCAAGGACGGCAAGCCGCGAAAAATCAAGAATAAGAAGATGAAAGATCAAAATATTAAGAAGGTGTTGCTCCTCGGCTCCGGTGCGTTGAAGATCGGTGAGGCCGGCGAGTTCGACTATTCCGGTTCACAGGCACTCAAGGCGCTGCGTGAGGAAGGCGTCTACACGGTGCTCATCAATCCTAATATCGCCACCGTGCAGACCTCCGAGGGCGTGGCCGATCAGATCTATTTCCTTCCCGTACAGCCTGCCTTCGTAGAGCGGGTGATCGAGAAAGAGCGTCCTGACGGCATTCTTCTCTCTTTTGGTGGACAGACGGCACTCAACTGTGGCGTGGAGCTCTACAAGAGCGGTGTGCTGGAGAAGTACGGAGTGCGCGTACTCGGTACGCCTGTACAGGCCATCATGGACACTGAGGACCGCGAGCTCTTCGTTGAGAAGCTCGACGAGATCAATGTCAAGACCATAAAGAGCGAGGCCTGCGAGACGATGGAGCAGGCCCGCAAGGCCGCTTCCGATCTGGGCTATCCCGTCATTGTCCGTGCTGCCTATGCGCTGGGTGGACTGGGCTCCGGCTTTGCCGACAATGACGAGGAGCTGGTGAAGATCTGCGAGAAGGCTTTCTCGTTCTCTCCCCAGGTGCTCGTAGAGAAGAGCCTCAAGGGTTGGAAGGAGATTGAGTATGAGGTGGTGCGCGACCGTTACGACAACTGCATCACCGTCTGCAACATGGAGAACTTCGACCCTCTGGGCATCCATACCGGTGAGTCGATCGTCATCGCTCCTTCACAGACGCTCTCCAATGCTGAATACCACAAGCTGCGCGCACTCTCCATCAAGATCGTACGCCACATCGGCATCGTCGGTGAGTGTAATGTGCAGTATGCCTTCGATCCCCATAGCGAGGACTATCGCGTCATTGAGGTGAACGCCCGTCTGTCGCGCTCCTCTGCCCTCGCCTCTAAGGCGACAGGATATCCCCTCGCCTTCGTAGCTGCAAAACTGGGTATGGGATACGGACTCTTCGATCTGAAGAACTCTGTCACCCGCACCACCTCGGCCTTCTTCGAGCCGGCCCTCGACTATGTGGTATGCAAGATCCCACGTTGGGACCTTTCCAAGTTCCACGGTGTAGACAAGGAGCTCGGATCGTCAATGAAGTCGGTCGGTGAGGTGATGGCCATCGGCCGCAACTTTGAGGAAGCCCTGCAGAAAGGTCTCCGTATGATCGGCCAGGGCATGCACGGCTTTGTGGAGAACAAGGAGCTTAACATCCCTGATATCGACGCTGCCCTGCGCGAGCCCACCGACAAGCGTGTGTTCGTCATCTCCAAGGCCATGCACCGCGGATACACCATCGATCAGATACACGACCTGACGAAGATCGACCGCTGGTTCCTCTATAAGCTCAAGCACATCATCGACATCGATGAGCAGCTGAAGAAGAAGAACGTCAACACGCTTGACGCCGATCTCCTGCACGAGGCAAAGGTGTACGGATTCACCGACTTCCAGATCGCCCGTGCCGTGGGACTGGAAGAGGAATACGGCAACATGCACAAGGCCATGCTGGTCGTGCGCAAGTTGCGCAAGAGCTACGGCATCCTGCCTGTCGTAAAACAGATCGACACGCTGGCCGCCGAGTATCCGGCACAGACCAATTACCTCTATGTCACCTACGCTGGCACAGCTTCTGACATCACATTCACCAATGACCACCGCAGCGTGATCGTGCTCGGTTCGGGTGCCTACCGCATCGGCTCGTCAGTAGAGTTCGACTGGTGCGGCGTACAGGCCTTGAACACCATCCGTCGCCAGGGCTACCGCTCCATCATGATCAACTACAACCCGGAGACCGTGTCGACCGACTACGACATGTGCGACCGTCTCTACTTCGATGAGCTGACCTTCGAGCGCGTGATGGACATCATCGAGATGGAGGCACCCCATGGTGTCATCGTCTCCACCGGTGGACAGATTCCTAACAACCTGGCCATGTATCTCGACCAGGAGAACGTGCCCATCCTCGGCACCTCAGCCAAGGATATCGACAATGCAGAGGACCGTGCGAAGTTCTCCGCCATGCTCACACGCAACCATATCAATCAGCCGGAATGGAGCGCACTGACCTCCATGGACGACATTGATAAGTTCGTCAATCGTGTCGGCTTCCCCGTCCTGGTACGTCCGAGCTACGTGCTCTCCGGTGCTGCCATGAACATCTGCTCCAATAAGGAGGAGCTGGAGCGCTTCCTCCAGCTGGCCGCCAACGTGAGCGAGGACCACCCTGTCGTAGTCTCCAAGTTCATCGAGCATGCCAAGGAGATCGAGTTCGACGCCGTGGCACGTCAGGGCGAGGTCCTGGCCTATGCCATCTCCGAGCACATCGAGTTTGCCGGTGTCCATTCGGGTGATGCCACGATCGAGTTCCCGCCGCAGAAGCTGTATGTGGAGACCGTTCGCCGTATCAAGCGCGTGAGCCGTCAGATCGCCAAGGAGCTGCATATCTCCGGACCTTTCAATATCCAATACATGGCACGCGAGAACGACATCCTCGTCATCGAGTGCAACCTCCGTGCATCACGCTCATTCCCCTTCGTGTCGAAAGTGCTGAAGCTCAACTTCATCGATCTGGCAACGAAGGTGATGCTGGGTGTACCTGTGGAGAAGCCCTCAAAGAATCTCTTCGATCTCGACTACGTGGGCATCAAGGCCAGCCAGTTCTCTTTCAACCGTCTGCAGAAGGCCGACCCCGTGCTCGGCGTAGACATGAGCTCTACGGGTGAGGTAGGCTGTCTGGGTGATGACACCAACCAGGCGCTCATCAAGAGCATGCTCTCCGTAGGCCAGCGTATCCCCGAGCACACCGTACTGCTCTCTACCGGCGGCGCCAAGCAGAAAGCCGATATGCTCGATGCAGCCAAGCAGCTCATCCAGCATGGCTATCAGATCTACGCCACCACCGGCACGGCACGCTACCTGACCGACAATGGCATAGAGAACACGCTCGTACACTGGCCCTCTGAGGAAGGTCAGGAGCCGCAGGCGCTCACCCTGCTCCATGAGCACAAGATCGATATGGTAGTGAACATTCCGAAGGATCTCACCGCTCATGAGCTGAGCAATGGCTACAAGATACGTCGTGCGGCCATCGACCTCAACATCCCCTTGATCACCAACTCCCGACTGGCTTCCGCCTTCATCAACGCCTTCTGCACGCTGAAGCCCGAGGACATCGACATCAAGGCTTGGGGTGAGTACTAAGCACTGATTAGACTTACAAATAAGACGGATGACAGATGGCCCATCACCAGGATGGGTAGTCTGTCATCTTTCTTCTTTATAAGGCACATACCAATCCCAACGTTTTCCCACCTTTTATTCATCTATGGATCGTTCACGTTCTATCGGTTTCGTAGAGGCGGCCGTGTCCTCTGCCTCCTTCGGTCTGATACCCCTTTTCACACTGCCCGTATTGTCAGCCGGCATGCCCATGCCGTCACTGCTCGTCTATCGCTATATCGTGGCGTGTGTCATCATGCTTGCCATCCTCGCCATGCAGCGTACACGGCTGCGCATCCGTTACGGTGAGATGCTCCGCATAGCCTGGCTCGCCCTCCTCTACGATGGTAGTGCCGTCTTCCTGTTCAGCGGCTATGCCTATCTGCCCAGCGGCGTGGCGACAGCCCTGCTGTTCACCTATCCCATCTGGACCAGCCTCGCAGAGACGCTCGTCTTCCATGAACGGGCATCGTGGGCCACTGCCGTAGCCATCATCCTTGCTGTCACGGGCGTCGGACTACTGTCGGGACTGTTCACCTATCTCTTTGGCGGAACGGCACACTCCCTCTCGCTATACAACATCCTGATGGGACTGTGCATGGAATTCATATCGGCCCTTTCCTACGCTTTCTACATGGTGAGCATGCACCACATGAAAGTAAGGAAGATGGGATCACTGAAGCTCACGTTCTGGGTGTTCTTCTTCGGCATGCTCATCCTCGCCCTTTGGTGCTACTTCACGGAGGGGCGCTTCCATCCCATCGTCTCGCAAGATCCTTCCGCACTTTCCACCGCCGGCATGCTGTTCAATATCTTCATGCTCGGACTGCTGCCCACGGCAATCAGCAACATATCCCTTACCATGGGCATCAAGCACATCGGAAGCACCCTATGCGCCATCTTAGGTGCCTTCGAGCCGCTCACGGCCATGACGATAGGCATACTCGTCTTCCATGAGCCGTTCACCCTGACGGTAGCTGTCGGCTTCCTGCTCATCGTCGCAGCCGTCGTCCTGCTCATCCTGAAAGGTACCCCCGCCGGAAACGGCGATAGATGACATCCATTCCATCACGTCATTCCCATGAGACCATTCCCTATGACACACCATCATATCTTCAGCCGTCGGCCGCTTCTTCCGGTTCTTATGGCCATAGCCCTGGCCCTCCTTCCCCGCTACGGCCAGGCACAGACCCAGGCTGTCGACAGCACAGCCAAGACGTCACCCATTGTCCGCATAGCCGGCATCGGCGTGCCTCTGATCGCCGAGGGACTCCTCGTCAAGGGCGAGGACAAGGGATTCCGGCAACTCCGCAATCATTATGCGTCGGATTTCCACTCGTCCTTCGACAACTACCTGCGCTATCTCCCGGCCGCCGTCCTGCTGGGAATGAAGGTCGGTGGAGTGGAAAGCCGGAGCTCCTGGGGACGGATGCTCACCAGCGACGCCTTCTCAACAGCCATCATGGGCGCGGCGGTATTCTCCGTGAAGCACATCGTTCACAGGACACGCCCCGACGGATCCGACCGTGAGAGCTTTCCCTCCGGTCATACGGCAGCGGCTTTCATGACGGCCACCATGCTCAATAAGGAGTACGGACATCTCAGCCCGTGGGTGGGCATCGGAGCATATACCGTGGCGACAGGTACTGCCGTCATGCGCATGGCCAACAACAAGCATTGGTTCAGCGATGTCATCACGGGAGCCGGCATCGGCATCATCAGCACAGAGATGGGATATTATCTTGCCGACCTCATCTTCAAGGACCGGGGCCTTACCCGGCATCCTGACACTGATCTTTTCTACCGTGACGACCGCCCGTCCTTCGCCGGTGTCTACGTCGGATTCGGCTTGCCACTCTCTGACTATAGGATGAAGAACGGGGCTACCTATAACACCACCACAGGCAATACCATCGGCGCAGAGGCCGCATGGTTCTTCAATCCCTATCTCGGCATAGGTGGCCGCTTCCTGCTGTCCAACACCGGCCTCATGACCGGCGATGACACGGCGGAGAAAAGCTATCTCGACTATTACTCCATCACTGCAGGCCCTTACTTCTCCTATCCTCTCACCTCCCGATTGCTGCTGGGTAGCCATCTCGTGGCAGGACAGGCCCACTATGGCAGCCTCAGCGTCGAGGGCCTCACCCAACCGGCTGCCAACCGGTTCACCGCCGGCACAGGTTGCTCCATCGCCTTCCGCGCACATCGCCATTTCACCTTCCGGCTCTTCCTCGACTACAATCTCTACGCCCCCCAGGACCATGGCGGCCCGTGGCTCCACACACTCACGCCCGGTACGTCCTTCGCCGCCACGCTATGACAGCGGGACAGCCGTTGTGGCCCGACACACCGGCAACATCCACAAGGGTTACTGCAAGGACAGGCAAGCACGTCAAGCATACCAGCCACAACTTCCTGCCATGCAAGATTGGCTGTATCCCCACCCTTTAGTATTCATCCCATTTATACGCTACCCATGAACACCATCACCCTCCACCAGCTCCGATGCGAATATGCCACCGGCACGTCGCCCCGAGTAACCTATCTGCTGACTCCCATCGCCGTCGACGGTGCCACCATTGACCGGTGGGCAAAAGAGTACGACACCTATATGGTCGTGATCAGCGGAACGGACTGGAACACGGACATGACTCCCTGGCAGGCACCCAATGTGAAAAGCAAGTATCCCGATTTCGCCGGAGGCGCGCCGCAGTTCATGACGCGCCTTGCCGACACCATGGCACAGATCGAACAGATGTTCGGGCTCACCCAGCCCGTACAACGGACGCTCATCGGCACCTCGCTCTCCGGCCTCTTCGCCACCTGGGCGTGGCTCACCGGTGACTTGTTCCATGACATCGTCTGCCTCTCCGGATCATTCTGGTATCCCGGCTTCGTCCAATGGCTTCAGCACCTCGACATCCCCCACAAGAAAGGACGCGCCTACTTTTCCCTCGGCAATCAGGAGAAGCGCAGCCGTAATCCGCTCTTTGCCTCCATCGATCAACGTACAGGCGAAGTGATGCCACTGCTCCGCAAGGCCGGCATCCGCCTCTTCTTTGAGACCGTGCCCGGTGCTCATCATGGTGGAATGGTGGAGCGCATCGACAAAGGACTGACATGGCTGAACCGTGATGTTTCGAAAGCATAAGCCAACGGCCGAACAGCAGGACAGCTTAAAAACGACATCAAGGATTGGCAGGAGTGGACCATCCATTCGGTCTTTAGACTGCAAACATTCATTTCATGATCCTTTTCGACATCTTCCGTCCTCTTGCCGGCCTCCCGCCTACCTTGTCACGACGTTTTGATAAAGGTGACAGACCGTCCGACAGGAGTGGCAAGTCGCTCGGATCTCTAATAATGAGTTATCGGAACTAAAGAAGGAATGATTTCTGACATAAGCAGGTAGTCTCGGATCGCTTATGTCACTATGGCTGGTAGGTTAGACTTGGTCCAGCCTTAAAGCAGAAGCTTTTAATGCCTTAATCCGCCTTTATTTCTAAGAACCTTATCCGTCCCGGTATTTATGCGGATTTTCGCCTATGTTGCAGGATTATATATTCAAAGGCCGATGATTATATCATCAAGGATCGGTGATAATATGATCATCGGCCTCTAAAGCCATATTACTTTTTTCGGGCACATAAAAGCCTTAACCTACTTATATATGTTTCCACTTTGTCCTCACCGCACGACAAGGACAGAAGTCATCCGCCTGAAGATGTTCCTAAAAATACAAGTGAAAAACCTAGTCACACCATTTTTTATATACACGTCATCATCTCAGACAGACTAATATCCATAAGCAAGGGCTCGTTCTGCCACAAGGCGTCCGGAAAGACTCAGGGGTAGACTGGCATTGAAAAAGGATGTCGGCATCCGTCAGTGCCTCCTCAGAAGAAACCCCAAAAGACGCCCAACCTCACCGAATGTCATCCTTGTTTCATGAAGTCCTATAAGCACGATCGGTCAACGCCACATTATCTTATCTTGATTCCATCGAACTCAATTGTATGAACGCCTCGGCAAAGGTACGAAATCCGTCGGAACTCCAATGACCGAATGAAATCATGCAGCGACCACAGACAAGCAGCCGCCATCTGTCCATACGTGTATGCCCCACATACTGACCGACACTTCCTCCCTGTCCGGATGACAGACGGACTTCCGGACAGAAAAAGAAATGTAACTCAAATACGGACCGGTTCTAAAAAGACGGATACGCAACGGGCACCCATCACGACCTTCTATACTATGAAGGTTGGCTGATCGTCCATGCTGTCTGCTGCGGAATATTCGAAGCCCTCATGGCTAAAGGAGAGAAGATCGTGCGGATCTGTCAGCCGGTTACGGAGGATATACCGCGTCATGGCGCCACGACAGCTCTTGGCATATACGGACACTGCCGTCAGCCGCCCTCTTCGCTCCATCAGGAAACGCGGCTGGACGACATGCACGGATTCCATCACGCGCTTCCAGTCGAACAGGCGCTCCATCTCCGCCGTAGCCAGATGCACCAAGACGCCGTCATCGGCAAGGACACTGTCGATAAGCACGTCCGTAAGGCGCGGCCGCCAATATTCGAAAAGCGTAGGCTCCATCTTACGCGTCGCCTTCACCTGCATGGCGGCAGCCGTCGTCTCCAGCCGTACATTCCCTTCCATTCGATAAGGGTGTACCTGGTCGAGCGGACGCAGCAGGCCATAAAGGAAACTGGTGATCCAGAGATGATGTTGGGCATGGTGCAGATCGTCGTCGCTGAGCGACAGGGCGTCCAGGCTGCGATAAGCCTGTCCGTTATAACCGAAAATGGCAGGAAGCGTTGCCGACGGATCGGTGAACCGCTGGTAACGCTGCATGCACTCTACTGCAATCTTGCTACTGCAATGAAACATCTCACAAAGCTCATCCACAGAGCGCGCCACCATCTCCAGTGCCATATGCTGCGCTTCCTGCTCGAAAAGCGGACGAGAAACCATCTCGACAGGACGGGCAGCCCGTTCCCTCATCGTCTTGGCACAAGCCAAAAGTATCTGCATGACTGTTCAGTATATCTTCAAAAACATTTTTCCATCCTGCCGTCTGCCGCCCGGGCGCTTCCGATGCAGCAGACAGCCTGCAGACGGATTCTATCGGGTACCTTTCCGCAACTTCCAATTATCCTTCACGTAATCGCTGGGATAATGGGTAGCCGGATAGACAGTGCCGCCCCGCTCACGAATCCACGTATCAAACTCACGCTTCCCTTCCTTCAGGACGATCACCCTCGCTCCATTGCGCAGGTGATTGTATTCCGTGTTGCCACCGGAGAAGCGGCAATATCCCAGGAGGACGCCATAATACATCACGCTATAGTCATTGTCATGGTCATGACCGCAGAAGACACCCATCACGTCGCCCGCCTCCTTCATCTGGGCAAACATTCCCGAATTGAGGCTCGGCACATGACTGGTCTCCTCACGTATGCCATAGAGCGGAGACTCCATGGCAAGCACGGCTGCCCGGTATTCCGGGAGCGGATAATGCATGAAGGCAATGGCCGGCAGCACCTTGCCGCCATTGGCCGTCTTGTATTTTGCCGCCTGATCACGATACCACGACAGCTGACGCCACGTGAACCACTGGTAGCCTCCCACTCCCTTCATCTTCGAATAGGAATAAGCCTGTATGCCATAGACCAACGCGGCAGGCTTTGTCCCCGTAGACCTCAGGATCGGCAATACATAGTCGAAATTGGATCCCTGACGGGGAGGCATCACGCTGTGGGCTCCTTTCTGCATCATGTCATAAAGCGTAGTAAGAGGTGTCTGCTGTTCACCGTCATGATTGCCGAAGATCATACAATAAGGTACACCCAAGCTCTCGAAGATGCTCAACACCCGGGCCAGGCAGGTAGAGCCCGGCGCCTTATAGATGATGTCGCCCGACACCATCACCAGATCGGGCTTCTCCGCAGCCACCACCTCGCGGATGTTCTGTTCCGCCTGATCTGACAGAGGATTGCCATACTGATAGTGTATGTCCGAGAATTGTACGATCTTAAACACCCCATTACGAAAGCGGAGTGTCTTGTTTACCGCCTGTGTACGGGCTGACGTCTGAGGGGTCGCCTGCGATGCCGACTGTGAACGGGCTGACACATTCATCACCGCACACAACGACAAGACGATCATTGCCATGTGTTTCCAAATTCTCTTCATAACCTACAAAAACTAATAAACCATAACAATAGCAAAGATAGAAAATGTTATTCACTTATGCAACAAACAAACAAAAATAATCCGTAACTTTGCAAGTATAAATTGTAAAAGCACGACATGGCGAAAATCACGATGATGGGCACAGGCAATGCCCTTGCAACAAAATGCTATAACACTTGTTTCGTAATGGACAACGGCAAAGACAAGCTGCTCGTCGACGCCGGCGGAGGCAACGGCATCCTGACCCGGCTGGAACAGGCACACATCAGTGCCGGCGACATCCACGACATCTATATCACCCACGCACACACCGACCATCTCCTCGGAGCCATCTGGATGGTGCGCGTGTTCATACAGCGCCATCTCAATGCGACCTATCAGGGGCATCTCAATGTATGGAGCCACGAGAAGGTGCTGCGTATCCTCGACTTCAACCTAAGGAACATGCTCACGGCAAGGCAATATAAAGAGATAGGCAACTGTGTGTTCTTCCACGAAGTGAAAGCCGGGGATGAGATCGACTGTGCCTCCTTCCATCTTCAGGTCTTCGACATCCTCTCAACGAAGGAAAGGCAATTCGGCTTCATCACGGTCGTCGACGGCAAGCGGATCGCCTGTCTCGGCGACGAGCCCGTCCATCCCGACAATGAGGCGCTGGTCAGCAACGCCGACTACCTGATGTGTGAGGCTTTCTGCCTCTATGCCGACCGCGACCGCTTCCATCCTTATGAGAAGCGTCACTCCACCGTACAGGACGCCGCAAGACTGGCCGAACGGCTCGGCGTACCCAACCTCATCCTGTATCATACGGAAGACAAGACGCTGCCGGTTCGCAAACAGACATACACGGCAGAGGCTGTCGCCAACTACCATGGTCGCGTGTTCGTTCCCGACGACCTGGAGGAAATCGAGATATGAACGCAACCTCGCCTCCGCCCCACCCTTCCCTCAACCGTGCGACTGCCGTCACCCAAGCGGGAAATCAAGTAAATAACGGACGATTCTTGAAAAAAGATGTCCTTTTTCTTTGCTGTCCAAGGAAAAATGACTACCTTTGCAGTCGCTTACAGAGAGTGAGCGCAGACGAATAGGGGCGTAGCCCAGCTGGTTTAGAGCGCTGCAGTCACATTGCAGAGGTCATCGGTTCGAGCCCGATCGTCCCTACACAGAAAAGAGAAGTCATCCCGGCTTCTCTTTTTTGCGTTATATGAATCAACCCTAAAAATCAAGCGAACATGCCCATCATAGAAATCCAAGACATTCACGATCCGCAGGTCCGGATGTTCACCTCCATGACAGAAGCCCAGCTGCGTCAGGAGAAAGAAGAAGGCGAAGGCATCTTCATCGCCGAGAGCCCCAAGGTGATCCATGTGGCACTCAACGCCGGCTACGAGCCCCTGGCCCTGCTCTGTGAGAGGAAGCATATCCAAGGCGACGCTGCCGGCATCATCGACCGTTGCCGGCAGCGATGGGACGCACGGCATCACGACGATCCGGACGGATTCCCCGTCTATACCGGTGACCGTGACACCCTAACCGGCATCACCGGCTACAAACTGACTCGCGGCGTTCTATGCGCCATGCGCCGGCAACCGCTCCCGACAGTGGAAGATGTCGTGCTGCGTGCGCGACGGATAGTAGTCATCGACGGCGTGGTCGACACCACCAATATCGGAGGCATCTTCCGGTCCGCCGCCGCATTGGGAATAGATGCCGTCCTGCTGACCCGCAACAGCTGCGACCCTCTCAACAGACGTGCCATCAGAGTGTCGATGGGCAACATCTTCCTCATTCCATGGACCTGGCTCAACGGATCGCTGGAGATGTTGCATGAGCTGGGATTCAAGACCGTCGCCATGGCCTTGACCGACAAAAGCATCGCATTGGATGATCCCGACCTGAACAGAGAACCGCGACTGGCCATCGTCATGGGTACGGAAGGCGACGGACTGCCTCAAGAGGCGATAGATGCCTGCGACTACACGGTACGGATCCCCATGGCCTACGGCGTCGACTCGCTCAACGTCAATGCCGCTGCAGCCGTAGCCTTCTGGCAACTAAGAATAAAATGACCTACGACTGACATACGGGCGGAGACTGCTCCATACACACCGGCCGTCTCCCACCCTTTGCCATACACCTTATTATATTTATATATCGTTAACCGACAGTATTTCATAAAGTACCTCTCGGACGAACTCGCTCAACCCTGTAGATTCTGATACAGACAACGAGGGCTGTCTTGTCTCGATGTATTACTTTAGCCAAAAATTTGCACTTCAGGTAGTGACACATCGCAAAGGGGACAGAAAGCTTCTCGCTGATGGCAACCTACATAAGATTAAGGTATAACATACTTCTACAAAGCTGCTGCGCCTCTTTTATTGCGTATTAGAGTGACTGAAGGTTTGGAGATTAATCATTAGAGATGAAAATAATGTCTTATAACAGTTAAATATTTTAGTCTTTATCACATATTATGTGATATATATCATCTCTTAATTTGATATCCAAATCATTTTTATTAAGCATCTGTTTTAATCGGTCTTTTGATACTCTATTACTTTTAGCATATTCCATTATGCGTTTCAGTTGATTAAGAAGTATTATTTCATGTTTAAAATTATTGTTTATTTTTTCTTCTACATTACCTTGTCCATTAAATGGAATGGATCTATAACCATTATTCTTATATAATTCCCAAAAGTTTTTTACCCTTATTGTATATTGATTATCATCTTTACATTTTCCTAAGAACTCCTCAAATTTGCTGTAATCTCCAAATATTTGGTTCCAGAAAGGTTCGGGAAATACGGTATTAAATTCAGGATTGGATGTTTGCCCTTTACGAATAAACATACTAAAATATCCTTTGGGATTTTTTAGAATTTCATTTTTCATTATCTTCAATGCTTCTTGTCTTAAACATATGCGATACGGATCTTGACAATTATAGAATAACGTGAATCCGTCTTCGGAAAATTTATTTTGCTCATTTTCAAAGTATTTCAATTGTATGTCTGATAAAGCAGGTAAATCTATCAACAAGTCATCTATAGTGCCCTTATTACCATTCACAATAGTTTCCTTAAATAAAGATAATGTAGAACTGATAAGAACTGGGTGCGCCGTATTGAACAAGAAATCATAAACGATATCATGTTCTTCTTGCCCAATAGGATGTCTCAATTTCACAGCAAGATTTTCTTTAACCAATATTGTCATCAAAAAATCTGATATATCAAAATACTTTATAGTTTTGGAATTAAAATCCACGACATCATATAAGTGTAACAACGCTTTAAAATGCCTATTATCTATACATATAAATTGCTGAAGATGAGGTATGATAGCATTATAAATTTCATTTCTTAAATTCCGAATATCAGACTTTGACAACCTCTCTAATAAATTATAAATCACAGTATAATCAAGACCTCTACCTTCTCCATTGCTTTTATAAATCTGGGCTAGAAGTTCCCCTATCTGGTTCTCAAACTCTAGTTCATATTTATTTTTATATAGCTGATTGGCCGATTCAATTATTTCTGAATCACTTCTATTAGCTAATGACATTAATTCATCAACTGTAAGAATCTTGTCATCCAATCTATACATAAAATATTTATAATAGCTTCTAAGACTATAAATTGCATTTGTCTTATCTCTATCACTTCTAAATAAATACTCTAATATATCTGACACAATTTCAGCTTGTGCATTATCAAGATATTCGAGAAGAGTTTTCTCATAATCTTTGTCTAATGAAAACACATAATAAGATAATTGTAATAATATAAAAGGTTTATTGCATAAGATCGTATATATATCCGAGTATCTATATCTTAATAATTCTATAAAGAATAAATCTTGAAAACAAATTTCGTTTTCTACTTTTTGATCTTTATATGCCTTAGCTAATAAATAAAAAGAATTATGGAAACGTATCACGTCTCGGACAGTAAATAATATTTGAGTCACCAAATTATTGTCAATGATACTATTGGTAGGATCATCAGGACGATAATAAACCATATTAGTAATACTAAGGTTGTCTTTTTCCAATCCCCATATTGTGTGTATGGTTTCTTGAATACGAGTCAGCAGTTCATTACAAATAATCCTCTCCTCGCTTTTAGGCAATGCCATTTCCACATTAAAAAACTTCTCCAAATAATGCTCAGGAGTATTAATTCCGTTATTCTTTAATACTTCACATACATAATTTTTGTCATAGGCTACTATAAATTGAATATAGGGAAAGTTTGCCGTATTCCTAATCAAACGTAAAACCTCCTT
>HF988428.1 GCA_000431975.1 Prevotella sp. CAG:924
AAGTAGCATAATGCTCGATGGCAAAGTAGTATATGAAACAGGCTTTTTGGGATATCCATCGAACATTACTTTGTATAATTGATCTTTTAAAGTCTTCGACTGAATCTTCGTGATAAATAAGATATCTGTTTATCATCCTCCCTTTAAATCCGACCGATCAAAAGGCCCATCTAAAACCAGTATTTCTCACCCATTCACACATAAGAATAGGCAGGGCTAACCATACGGTTACCCCTACCTACTAAAAATATCTGAAACAAGTCAATTACTTTTTGAAGATATCATCCTTCTTCAGCTGTGTAATACCTCCCCAAAGAGCTAGTTTTGTCTTATCCAAGGTCTTTCCGTTACCGACTATAATAAGTACACGAGGTCTTGATTGTACATAAGCGCGATAAAAGCCTTCCACATTGATCAGTCTCAGACTGGGAAGAGCCTGTGCCAGACCAGCATTAGGATCCCGAGTATACCCGGCTGCCCGGATAGCAGCTACCGTAGGAGCAAGGCTGCGGAAAGCCGGGTAACCATTGTTGATCTGATTGATCAGTCCCTGACGGGCTCCCTCAATATTATCGACCCTCATAGGCATCTGTCGATAAAGTGTATCGAGCACTCCGATAGCCTGCATCGACTTATCGGCCTGCGTCCCCAAACAGGTAAGATAGCCAACTGTCGCATTGGGAAACAGATGGAGAATGGGCTTCAACGCATAACCTCCAGTACGATAGGCTAAGGCTCTAAACTCACGGATATCTTGAAAAAGCACTGACGACATGCCACCACCAAAATAGCTACCCCATAAAGAGAAATCATTGCGGACACTCTCATTAGCCATCGGTCCGAAGCTTTGGTAGACAGCAATCGTTGTCTGGCGGGCCTTCGGATTATCATAGAAAAACACCTGTGACTTATTATAATCAACTAAAGGCCGCAGCTGCGGAACATAAGGTTGGCTGACGGCATCAAGATCGACGGTCTGTCCGACAGCCGCAGAGACAACACTATCGGGCAACGTACCACAATAGGTAACATCAAGTTGCGTGTGTGTCACCTCACGGAATAGGTTTATCAACGAATCACCATTCAGATTTTTCAACTCGTGCGCTGTGAGACGATCGACCAAAGGCGAATGCCCACCATACATGACCCGTTGCAACACAGCATCGGAGACAGCATCCTGATCACGAAGCGATGTCCGCTCTGCCACCTTCATCTCACGCACCAGATTCTTAAACGATTTCTCATTGGCCTTTGGTTCCGACAACCATTCCCGCAGGAGCTGCATGGCTTCGGCAAAATGAGAATCAAAGCCCTCAAGGTAAACTGTTACCACCTGTTCTGTTGCGCTAACCTGCAGATGGGCACCGACCGACCGCAATGCCTCACCAAACTGCTGATGCGTGTGACTTCGGGTATCAATATCATTCATATAGTCGGCTACTGCCTCCAGACGTTTATCAGTCAACTTACCTTTCCGAAATGCCAGACAGAGAGAAAATATATCATTTTTCGGATTTTTTGCCGTATAGAGACGCACTAGAGGACGGAGCTGCATACACGTTGCATCCTTATCAACATCTATCAGACGTGGCACTATATTCTCTGTCTTCGTACGGGCCAACGAATCAGCATAGGCCGAATGAGCTCCGGCATGCCGCGGCACAACAGGCCGATATCCCGGCTGAGACACACGGTCCTTAGGATAATGCCCAAACACCTTCTTTATACGAACCGAATCATCATTGATATATGTACGGGCTACTCGCTCGACATCTTCCATCGTCACCTGTCGAAGCCGGTCGGCAAGCCAATCGGGATAATTGCTTCCCAACTGATGAGAATAGGCATTGACCAATTCATTACTACGATGAATGGCATCCTCACCATTCTTTTCCAATGTGCGAAGCAACTCCCACTTAGCAGCCTCTAGTGCTTGTGGAGCGATCTGCCCATTGCGCAGCTTGCTAATCTGCTGCCAAAAAAGGCGATCGGCCTTTTTCAGTGAACCGAAAGGAATCTTGGGTACAAAACCCGCCCCAAATAGTGTATAGTCACCGAAATCGTACGACAAGGGCATCGCTGCCATCCATCTGCCGGTGCGGCTCAAAGAATCGAGCAGTCCGGTCTGCTGCTTATTACTCAACAGATTGACCATCACCATAAAAGCTGCCCGATCTGGATTGCGCTCCTCCGGACCTCGAAACACATAACCACCGGCCCTGACAATAGGAATGGGAAGCTTCAGCTTTAATGTGGGAAGGGTGCTCCAATCAGGAAGCGGAACCCGATGTCGCTCTGGTGCCACACCAGCACGGATCCGCCCGAAAGTGCGTTCGAGAAGAGGAAGCAGCGTGTCTGCCTTCACATCACCGCAAAGGATCAATCCCATGTTTCCTCCCACATAATAAGTATCAAAGAAACGGCGCATCTCTGACAATTGCGGATTCTTCAATTGTTCTGTCGTTCCGATAAGGGGAGCTTCATAAGGAGTGCCTCGGAAGAGAAAACGCTGCGCTGTCTCTGCCGCTGGTAGGAGCGGATTGTCGGAATACATATTCTTCTCCTCATACACAGTTTCCAACTCACCCTGGAAAAGCCGAAATACAGGAGAGATAAGCCGGTCGGAATTGAGCGTACACCACTGTACTATGTACTGAGGTGCAAACTCATTATGATACACCGTCTCATCGAAGGATGTATAAGCATTCAGGCGTGAACCACCATATTGTGAGATCAGATTCTCAAACTCATTGGGAATGGCATAGTCACCTGCCTTGACACTCAGACTATTAATATGCCGTTGTATCTTCAGTCGCTCTACAGGGTCTGCCGTCTTGGCCAGCTTATCATATCCGGCAGAGATGCTATCCAGCCACGGACGCTCGGCAGTGTAGTCGACCGTTCCAATACGGTCGGTCCCCTTAAACATAATATGTTCAAAATAGTGGGCAATACCCGTTCCCGGGCAGTCCTTGCCACCGGCACGCACTACGACCGCACCAAATACCTTAGGTTGGGTGTGGTCTTCCGCCACCCAAACTGTCAATCCGTTGTGCAAGATAAATTCCTTAACGGGACTTGTTTGGGCTGACATACCAGTACCGAGAAGCAGGAATATCGCAAAGGAAAGAAAAAATATTTTTTGTTTCATGATGCAAAAGTAGGAAGAAAGATGCGCAATCCGGATTAATTTGATTAATTTTGTCACCATATAAATCTTATTAATAATAAATTCTTATCCCATTCCCATTGATTATGGTATCATTAGACTGCGACTACAATAACGGTTGCCACCCCGCCATTCTGCGACGGTTGGCAGAAACAAACGACAAAAAAAGTAAGACTTACGGATACGACGAATGGACGGAAAGTGCCAAAGCAAAGATTCGAGAAGCGTGTGATGATCCAGACGCTCAAATCCGATTCCTCGTAGGTGGTACACAGACCAACGCCACCGTAATCGATTCCCTCCTCCAGTCCTACGAAGGAGTAGTGGCCGTACAGACAGCCCACATCAACTCACATGAGGCTGGCGCCATCGAGTTCACGGAACATAAGGTCATCACGATCCCCGGGCACGATGGCAAAATGGATCCCAATGTGCTCGAACAGTATATGAACGAATTTCTGGATGACGCCAACTCCGAGCACAGTGTATATCCTGGCATGGTGTATATCACATTCCCAACTGAGCTTGGCACTCTCTATACGAAAGATGAGCTTACAGAGCTCTACGAGTTGTGCCAGAAATATCACTTGCCTCTTTATATCGATGGAGCACGTCTAGGCTACGGACTGATGTCACCGGAGAATGACATCACCCTTCCTTATCTGGCACATCACTGCGATGTGTTCTATATCGGTGGTACCAAAGTAGGTGCACTCTGCGGCGAGGCTGTGGTCTTCACACACAACAACGCCCATCCTCATTTCTTCAATATCGTGAAACAACACGGAGCCCTCATGGCCAAAGGCCGCGTAGTAGGCCTGCAGTTTGAAACACTTTTCACCGACAATCTTTATTTCGACATCTCAAAGCATGCCATCGACATGGCCATGCAAGTGAAGCAGATCTTCAAAGAAGCAGGCTATCCGTTCCTTGTCGACTCACCTACCAACCAGCAGTTCGTCATCCTGCCTAATGAGGAGCTGTCCCGCCTCGGCCAGAATATCCTATTCGAAACATGGGGTAAAGTAGATCCGACACATACAGCCTGCCGCTTCGTCACCTCTTGGGCAACAACAAAAGAGGAAATCGAAGAATTGAGAACGGTCGTCTTGGGATAAGACTTCTGTCGTGCTTCAACAGTCAGATTTCCATACTCCGATTTTCTCCCGCTTCAAAGAGAGGCACCAGACAATGGGTTACGGATGGTCGACATCTGCTATCCTTACCCAACTACGGAGCAAAGAATTCTACATTCAACCGACATACATCGCAGCTTGATAAAGAATAGAGGGAAGACACTTGCATTGCGTCTTCCCTCTATTCTTCTTATTTCCTAAACCAACCAAACTCTGCCTACCATTCCCGAATGGCAGAAAAATCCAAGCCGGCGACATTCACTCCTGACATATGCGCCTTTCTAATAATCACTCGTCTTTCCATCACATCTCCATTCTGAAAGACTAAGCCAATACTCACTATTCTCCATCCCTAAGACAATTCCTTAAAATGTCGCACTGCCATCAACATAGGATAACCATGCAACTCACATAATACAAATCTCACTACTATTCTCTTTATCTCCTTATTGGCATAAACATCATAAATGCATTCTAGTTCATAATTCCCTTTTTTGTCTCCTACGCTGACTGATTTTTAAAACTACATCCATATCCTATTATAGGTTATAAATTGAATAAGCCTAAGCTTCATATATGTAAACTGTAAGTAGTAGAAAAATAAGGGAAATAACATGTTAATAAATTTGTATATCAGTTAAAAATGTCATACCTTTGCAGCTCATTTGGTAAAAAGACTATCGTTTTCAGGTTATGATGATTAGACAACTGGCCATCTTGTTTGGCTGTCTCGCATTGGGTGAGTTTATAATATGGCTCACGGGCATCCCCTTGCCTTCAAGCATCGTAGGAATGCTGATTCTTACTCTTCTGCTCAAGCTGAAGATCATCCGTCTGGAATGGGTAAAGACCATCTCAGAGTTTCTCGTTGCCAACATCGGCTTCTTTTTCGTTCCGCCAGGCGTAGCAATCATGCTCTACTTTGATATTATCAAAGCTGAATTTTGGCCTATCGTAATTTCTACGGCAGCATCAACCGTCATTGTTCTCGCTATCACAGGATGGGTCGGCCAGATATATGCAAAACTAGTACACAAGAAAGGAGACGACAAATGACCTATTTATCCAACGAATTTTTTCTCATAGCCCTTACATTCGGAAGCTACTTCTTCGGCAAACTGCTCCGTAAATGGACCCACTGGACCATCATGCACCCCATTCTTGTAAGTATCACCGTGCTGATCGCCTTTCTGAAAATATCCGGTGTGAAATATGAGACATACACCACCAGCGGACACATGATAGAATTCTGGCTTCAACCAGCCGTGGTAGCTCTTGGTGTACCATTATATCAGCAGTTGGAGACTATCAAGAAACAATTCCTGCCGATACTGCTGTCGGAGCTGGCAGGCTGTCTGAGCGGCATCATTTCAGTAGTGCTTATAGCCAAGGCGCTTGGGGCATCGAAGCCTGTAATCATGTCGCTCGCCCCAAAATCAGTAACAACGCCTATCGCCATGGAGGTAACGAAGAGCATTGGCGGCATTCCATCTCTCACAGCAGCCGTAGTAGTATGCGTAGGACTGCTGTGCGCTGTAGCCGGATATAAGACCATGGGATTCGCACATGTCAACAATCCTGCGGCACAAGGTCTGTCAATGGGCACCGCAGCCCATGCCATGGGTACGGCTACCTCAATGGATGTAAGCAAGATACATGGTGCTTACGCAAGCCTGGGACTTACCATCAATGGTATTTTGACATCCTTGTTAACGCCATCGATCCTGTCACTAATGGGAATCTGACATTTACACTACATTTTAGCCACCACAAAAAAAGAATACGGACAACAATGAGAAGAACGACATTCTCTCATTATTGTCCGTATTTTATAATGAAATCTGCTTCGTAGAATAGTTGTCATAAAACCATAAACGCTTCTATTAAGGATCTATGGCTTCATTAGGAAACAGCGATTAACGATACCGTCATAAGTATAAGTCTTCAGATTGATCAGACTTCCTGCCGGGAAATCAGAGAGAGGAATACTAACATAGACACTCATGCTGTAATACTCAGGCACATCGTTCTGCTGATGACGAAGAGTAAGCCATATTTCCTTTGTCCCATTCTCATGCATATAAGTGGAATCTAAAGACACGGCAACCAACTGGCGGATTTGTTCTGTCGCAGACGATGACCCCGTCTTCATGGAAAGACGAAGATTAAGCCACCGGTTGTCGCTGCTGATCCAACCAGCCTCAAACGACAGAGGATCCGTGCCGACAGAATCATTTTCCACAGAAGGAAACAATACAGGAACCTGCTGGATGGCAAAAGCCGAACTGGCTTTACTACTTACCTTATTATAATATACCAGTGAACGATAGAATGAGTCGGCTCTTTCGGCATAGTCCAAACGGGCTAACGGAGAGAAATGTACAGAATCCTTCTCATCGGTCAACATATAATCGGCTATCTGACGATCCATGGTATGCACCATTGCCAGATCAGCCGAATAATAACTATACGGCCCGTCACCACTGTCGTAACCACCGGCCGTACACGAAAAAAGCATCGAAGAAAGCAGACAAAAAGCACAAATCCATTGACAAGGGCGAGCCCAATGTCCGTCCCTGCCAAAAGATTTATAATATCTGCTATCCATTATCACAGTTGATTTTCAACGATCTCACTCAATACGTCCTTCATCTCCAGACCTGCAGCATGCACCTGCTGGGGGATGAAACTGGTAGGAGTCATTCCCGGAGTCGTATTGATCTCAAGCATATTCACCTTATCCTTACCATCCTCATCCTTTGTAATGATATAGTCGATGCGAATGATGCCATTGCAATGAAGGATATCATAGATACGGCTTGTCTCGGCTGCCACAGCCTCAGCTGTCTCAGGAGCCAGACGGGCCGGCGTGATTTCCTTTACCTGACCATTATATTTAGCATTATAGTCGAAGAACTCATTCTGCGTCACAACCTCAGTAGCAGGCAGTACGACCGTCTTCTCCGCCGTCTTATATACACCTTGCGAAATCTCTGTACCCTGCATGAAGCTCTCGATCATCACCTCGTCACTCTCCATAAAAGCTACACGAAGAGCCGGGGCCAGCTGGTCGGCATTCTTTACCTTCGACACGCCGAAGCTGGAGCCATCTGCAGCAGGCTTCACGAACACGGGCATACCCAGACGCTTTTCAATCTCATTCTCATCGTACTCTTCGCCGCGACGAAGCAGGATACTGTCTGCCACATTCACACCAAATCCACGCAGATAGTTGTTCAGCACGTACTTGTTGAATGTCATAGCCTCTACAAGCACTCCACTGGTAGAGTAAGGCAGGTGGATAAGGTCGAAATAGCCCTGCATCACACCATTCTCACCAGGTTGACCATGGATTGTTATATATGCGAAGTCGAAGAATACGCGCTTGCCGTCTTCCCCAACGAAGGAGAAGTCGTTCTTGTCAATCTTCGCGATCTGTCCGTCATGAAAATCTACATGCCAGTCGGTTCCCTTCACATCTACGATATAGACATTATATTTGTCCTTATCGAAGAAAGAATACAGTCCGGCACCTGAGCGCAGCGATACGTCGTGCTCTGACGAGTCGCCACCGCAGACGATGGCAATGTTTCTCTTAAGTGTTTCCATTTTCATTATCTTAGTTTATTTCGTTTATTCCATTGTGTCCCGTGTCGTACCTTTGATAAAGGCGCGCCACTTATCGATGAGAGCGGCAAAGTCGGCTGGCCATTCAGAATCGAAATCCATCTGCCTGCCTGTTCCCGGATGTACGAATCCGAGTGTCCGGGCATGCAAAGCCTGACGGGGACAGAGCTTAAAGCAATTCTGAATGAAAGCCTTGTAAGACGAACTGCGCTGACCACGAAGAATCTCATTGCCGCCATAGCGCTCATCAGAGAACAGCGGGTGCCCGATATGCTTCATATGGGCACGGATCTGATGAGTACGCCCCGTCTCGAGAATACATTCCACCAGTGTAGTGTATCCATAGCGCTCCAACACCCGATAATGGGTGACGGCATTCTTACCAATGCCACTCTCCGGAGAGTATACCTTCATACGAAGCCGGTCCTTAGGGTCGCGCGCGATATTGCCGACCACCGTTCCTTCATCCTCGACAAAATTACCCCATACCAACGCATTATAGCGACGATGGGTAGTCTTGTTGAAGAACTGCTTACCGAGCGACGTCTTCGCATCCGGTGTCTTTGCCACAACCAATAGCCCGCTGGTGTCCTTATCAATACGATGTACCAACCCCACTTCAGGATCATTAGGATCGAACGAGTCGACATCACGCAAATGCCACGCTACGGCATTAATCAGCGTGCCGCTGAAATTTCCGGCACCGGGATGAACCACCATACCGGCCGGCTTATTGACCACCATTACTTCCGAGTCCTCATACACAATGTCAAGAGGGATATCCTCGGCCACTATCGTCGAATCGTGTTTGGGACGGTCGAGCATTAGCGTGATGACATCACCGGGGCGTACTTTATAGTTCGACTTTACAGCCCTGCCATTCACCCATATACATCCGGCATCAGCGGCCGTCTGCACACGGTTGCGTGAAGAATGAGGATTATGCTCCGTGATATATTTATCAATACGCAATGGAGCCTGACCATCGTCTACGGTCATGCGCCAATGTTCATAACGGGCATCGCCACTCTCGCCTTCGGATTTATCATCACTGTCGGGACTGAGCAGCACGTCTTCATCTTCAAGAAGGTCTATATCGTCGATCATCTTATTTTCCTATAATATTTTCAAATACCATAAAGACCACCGTTTCACACTATATATTGGCAGCTTTATTCTCCCGAAGCGATCTTCTCGGATTCCGGACTCTCGCTTTTCTCTTCTACAGGAGGTGCATCCACTTCTGTGAAGGGATCCTCACTGCCCATATCCTCCGGCTCCTCATCAAAAGTGACATCAGGATCGACATATTCCACATCCGCGTCAGCACTCTGTTGTCCATTGCCTACCTGGATAATGAGGGTAGCGTCTACTGAGACCCTGTCGCCTGTCGACACGTGGCGACCGTTGACAAGAATGCCATACACCCAATCTTTCTCTCCAGGAATGAACTGTGGTGTACCCACCTTGAAACCCATTGCCGTCAACTTGGCCATTGCCTCACGCAGACTGCTGTTGTCTATAATATCCGGCAAAGTGATCGTAGGCGACTGGGTGGCGTTGATCGTCACGTAAATGACATGGCCGCCTTTCACCGTCGTGCCCGGATCGGGAGTCTGCCCAAGAATACAGTCGGGTGGGAGTGACTTTATATAGCCTGTGTCGCTCACTTCAATACGCAAACCCGCACTTTTGAGGATCTGCTCCGCATCGTCATAGCTCTTATGTTTCAGGTTCGGAATGGTAATGGCCTCACCGTGATGGGTATAGAGATCAAGTCCGAAACTCGTCCCCACACACAAGAGCACCACGACAGCCGCCATGGCCACAAGGTTACTCCAAAGATATTTGCTTTTCAGCTTACTAAAGAATTCGGCTGTGGTCATCATTCTTATTTTTCCACAAAGATACAGTAAAAAGGCGGAAATCCAAGTAGATTTCCGCCTTTTTTTGGTTTTCCACCTATACAATTTGTTTGTACATTGTCATGCCTTCACTCTCACACGTTAAAGGTCCGAAAGAATGACGGAGGAAGCAGGCTCACTATCGGCACATCAGCGCAACCATTAGCCCAGTGGACTTTCACTTGTCAAACACAGTCCTTATCCACTATGATCCTTCGCTCTATCCACCCATTTCACCAATGGTCGACTTTATCCTTACTCATGACAAGCCCGTATGCGCAGCAGACCCCTCTAAACACAAAAAGCAGCCGGGAAAGCAAAATCCCTGCTGCTTTTTCGCTGGCGGGGCTAACCCTCGCCTCAACACACGATCAAATTACTTACCGTGGTTCTCGTCAGAAACAGTGAGCTTCTTACGGCCGTGAGCACGACGGGAAGCCAGCACGCGGCGACCATTCTTGGTAGCCATTCTCTCGCGGAAACCATGCTTGTTCACGCGACGACGGTTGTGAGGCTGAAATGTTCTTTTCATCTTGATATTTATTTAAATTATTATATTCCAACGAATAACGGGCACAATGGCTCCGTTTGGGCTGCAAAATTACTAAGATTTTTCCAATCTACAAAGAAAACCATGATTTTTCGGCTAAAAAAAGACGTTTTTCCCCTTTTTTATAGTAACTTTGCACCCACAATACAAAATATCATCACAGTAAATACAATATGATTAATTCACAGGAAATCAAAATCGGAACTTGCATCCGCATGGACGGAGGTATTTGGAAGTGCGTTGACTTTCAGCACCGTAAGCCGGGAAAAGGCAACACCGTCATGAACACCAAACTGAAGAACGTGGCTGACGGCCGCGTGCTTGAGCGTACTTTCCAGATCGGCTTCAAGCTCGACGACGTACGCGTAGAGCATCGTCCCTATCAGTACCTCTATCAGGACCCCACCGGTTACATCTTCATGAACCAGGAGACTTTCGAGCAGATCCCCATCAACAAGGAGCAGATCACCGGTTGGCAGTTTATGAAGGAAGGTGATGTGGTAGACGTTGTGACCGACACTACCGACGGCACTATCCTCTCTGCTGAGATGCCTATCAAGACTACTCTGACCGTAACAGCCAGCGAGCCCGGCGTAAAAGGCAACACTGCCACCAACACCCTCAAGCCCGCTACTCTCGAGACTGGTGCAGAGATCCGTGTTCCCCTCTTCATCAACGAGGGCGAGAAGATCGTTGTTGATACACGTGACGGAAGCTACGTTGGTCGTGCTCAGTAATACATCCTGCTGACCAACCAGCTGACAGTTCAATCATACGGGGAGGAAGCTCAGGTACGACGTACCGGGTTCCTCCCCTTTCACTTTCTACTCGGACGGCACAGCCTACCGATCCATCCGGAAAACTTAAGATCCACAAACAACTAAAATCATGAAATACTCTTTTATCATCCCCGTTTTCAACCGTCCCGACGAAGTAGACGAACTGCTCGACAGTCTCACCCGTCAGGCATTCACGGATTTTGAGGTTATTATCGTCGAAGACGGCAGCGACAAGCCATGCAAGGATATCTGCGACAAATATGCCGACCGACTCGATCTGAAGTATTTCATGAAAGAGAACAGCGGTCCCGGACAGAGCCGCAACTATGGTGTGGAGCGTGCGGCAGGTGAATATGTGATCATTCTCGACAGCGATGTCGTCTTGCCGGAAGGCTATCTGCTGGCCGTTGACGCCGAGCTGATCAATCATCCCTGCGACGCCTTCGGTGGCCCCGACCGTGCCCATGATTCCTTCACACCGACACAGAAAGCCATCTCCTACTCCATGACAAGTTTCTATACCACCGGTGGCATCCGCGGTGGCAAGAAGAAACTTGATAAGTTCTATCCCCGTTCTTTCAATATGGGCATCCGCCGCGATATATATCAGCAGCTCGGCGGCTTCTCCAAAATGCGCTTCGGCGAAGACATCGACTTTTCCATCCGCATCTTCAAAGCGGGATGCCACTGCCGGCTCTTTCCCAAAGCCTGGGTGTGGCATAAGCGCCGTACAGACTTCCGTAAATTCTGGCGACAGGTATTCAACAGTGGTATCGCACGTATCAATCTCTACAAAAAATATCCTGAATCGCTTAAAGTCGTCCACCTGTTACCAATGGTATTCACCATCGGGGTCATCATCCTGCTACTCATCTGCCTGTTTGGCGTAATCTATGCCCTCAGCAGCTGCATCAACGGCAACACAGCCTACACAGCTGTCGGCGGAATGACCGCCATACTCGCTCTCATGCCCTTGATTCTCTATTCAGGTCTCATCTTCCTGGATGCCACACAGCAATACGCCAACCCGTACATCGGACTGCTGAGTATCCGGGCTGCCTTCACCCAGCTCATGGGCTACGGCTGCGGCTTCATCAAGGCATGGTGGAACCGTTGCGTATGCGGCAAGGGAGAATTCAGTGCCTACCAAAAGAACTTCTACAAATAAGCCTGCACCTCTCCCGTACGAATCTATTAACAGTTAAAAAACTATTGTATGAAGAGGAAAAGAAAACAAGCGCAAGAGCCCGAGACACCCTCGCAACAATCGGAAGTTGACGGCGGCCATCAAAACAAGAGTTCCATACCTGCCATTGCCGAGAAAGTGCCTATCAAACAATGGTCGGAAGATGACCGTCCACGCGAAAAACTCGAGCGTCTCGGCCCACAAGCCCTGAGCGATGCCGAGCTATTGGCTATCCTCGTCGGATCGGGCTCGGCAAAACAGAGCGCTGTCGACCTAATGCGCGACATCCTCAAAGATAGCAACTATAACCTCAATACGTTGGGAAGGCGTACGATTGCAGATCTCACACGCTACAACGGTATGGGACCAGCAAAGGCCATCACCATCCTGGCAGCATGTGAGTTGAGCAGACGTTACAGAGACACGTCACCAGAACAACGCCCTTCCCTTCTATCACCGGGCGACATCTACGACTATCTGGCCCGGAAGACGGGCATGACCCATCTCGACGTAGAGGAGTTCTGGGTACTGCTCCTCAAACAGAACTGCCAGGTCATCAAAGCTGTGCGTATCAGTCACGGTGGTCTTACAGAAACAGCTGTCGACCTTCGCGTCATCATTCGTGAAGCTGTTTTAGCTAATGCCCCCGTCATTGCCATCGCACACAATCACCCCAGCGGAAACACACGCCCTAGTCATCAGGACGATGAAATCACCGAACGCATACGACAAGCCTGCAAAATCATGCGCATCTGTCTGCTCGACCATCTTATCGTAGTCGACGGAGATTATTATTCTTATAAAGACAACGGAAAATTATAAACAGACACTTAACAAGACTGAAAACGATTCTAATTTCCTCTTTTCAAGCCACGAAAATCTTGACGACCCAATCAAATATAAAATCCATATTTACACACTAAAACCAAACAGGAATCTATTGATTTTCTATAGACGAAGGGGGACCGAATATCGTCAACTTCTTTCATTTTATGGACAAGCGACAAAAACCATAAAACACATTACCTGCAATACGGAGACATATGTTTCCGTATTGCAGGCATTTCCTGTAATTAGAACTTCTGAGGCTTGCCTGACTGTTTCTTTCATTCAAGACCTGAAAACCACAACACTCTGTTCTCCATTAATAAGTCAGAGGCGGATCATGATAAACTTTGAAGCACGGATAATGATCCAAAGGACGAGGCCGACAGAAGTCCACACCTTCAAAGATAAGATTGGGAACAGATCCTTGAGGCAGAATCAGATTCACTTTCGCATCTTCACCCACTAACCGCACATCGAACTTTCCGTTCTTATAAGCATAGTAAAGAATACCCTTTCCGATTCTCACCGATGTCTGCAACTCCGTTATTTCAGCCGGCAACTTAGGCTCCACTGTCACTACTCCGCTCATCAGATCGGGCCGGATTCCCAAGAAATACTGATACCACACGCGCAACTGTTCCGAGTTGCTCCATGCCTGTAGGAGCGTTCCCGATCGATTAGGCCATGAATGGCCCTTACGCGGATGGGCATCTGCATTCTCACTCAAGCTACCCACAGCACCCTCATGCAAAGCTTGCCGATTCATGTTCTTGAACAGTTTCCAGGCTGTTTCCTGCTGCCCGTACTCAATCATACGTTGCATGGCAATACCATTGTTCCACAACCATACCGTACCATTATGATAAGCGTCATCCTTATGATAGTAGTTCCAGTTCTCGTGTTGAGGATGGAACTGCAGATCCCATTGAGCCAGCGAAGCCACACCCCATGGATAGACCAGCTCATCCCATACACGTCGTGTTACGCGTTGCTTAAAGGTATCATCGGATATCAGATCAAAGCAATAGAGCTGGTTAGGGCGATACTGCAGATCGGGTGTACCATCGGCATTCAAGTGGTCATAGATCAGAATGCTGTCCTTATTGCAATAGTCTGCCTCGAAATTGCGCGCCAGTCGAACTGCTGCACGATGCCAAGTCTCTGCATGGGCAGAGTCAGCCATCAGGCGTGCCAGATGAGCTCCGGCTTCCAATTGCCTGTACCACAAATACTGAATATCATTGGCACGGTTGCCACGGGGTGAGCCTGCAATACCATTGCGCTTCACATCCATCCACGTATCGGCATCCTCATGCAACAGGTAGCCCTTTGCATCCGTATGATGGAATAGACTCTGATCTATACTAAGCACTACTGAGGGATAGATATCGTGGAGGAAACTGCTATCACCCGAATAGCGAAGCAGCTCCTCTGCTTCTATGACATAGCGGGGGGTACCATCGGCCGTATTGTATAAGATGTCCTCCAGATTGGCACGATTGGGAATGCGTCCACAAGTCACAGATGCCGTATCACGGTCTTGCAGCTGCGCAAAGTCTTTCAATATCTCCTTTGTCACCTCAAATTGTCCGGTTACAAGTGTCGCACCCGGCATGGCGATAAACATATCGCGTCCCCAATACTCGTTGAACCACGGCAGACCGGCATAGATGCCCTTGCCTTGCTGTTCTGTGATAAGCTCGTCCATTGTCAGCGTTATCCAGTCCACTGCTTTATCCAACTCAGGCAAGTTGGTATGCAACGGATTGCTCACCATGATCAGGCTGTCCATTCGTGCCTTACGTCCGGCCTGCCACCGATTTCCTTCCTTGCGGTAGCCGGCGATGAGTGAATCGCAGTGTTCCTCTGTTCCATAAGCAATGAGGAAACCTCCTGCCGATGCCGGCACCTGCATGCGATTGCCACAAAAGCTAACCATGACCGGGTGCAATGGTACCAGTTTCAATCGCTTCTTTTCCGACTCCTGAGGTGTATAGCATAGGGCGTCTTTCCGATGCACAGCATCTTTCAGCAACGTCTCGTTCAGAACAATGCCGATACTATCACCCTTCACTTCATCCACAATGATACTGAGCAACTCGCGGTTGTCCACCATCGAGAGGGTCTCCGTCGTGACAGGCCAACGGCGTTCCAACCGATCGGGATATACACACACCTGTGCCTCCTTGCGCGCCAGCACTTTACCATCCACCATCAACGTATAGTCTGATAAGATACGGCGCTTCGCCTGATTCCATCCGGCATACCAGTCCGTGGGACTATCCTGATGCGTACGGCCATACCAAAACCCGGCTTTCTTGTCCGTATAAGAATACTCACGGTTCTCATCAACTCCCACATCAACACCCAACTTATCAACTGTGAACGTCCGAATGGAAGCTGCCCTGTATGCCGTCCCACACGATATCAGTGCCGGCACAACCAATAATGCTAAATAATGATGTTTCATAACTACTGAAAAGCGATATTTCCTCATCATCTGATGCCGAGAAACAACTCGTCCATTGGACCTATCATAAATGGCCTCCATATCAGCCCCAGAAATGAAAATGTTTTAGTTATATTATAAAGCTAACAGTCTCCAATATAGATTACCATCCTTATGCCGGATGTGCCGCACCAATCTCTTTCACTTTCTTCTCAAACTCATCCCTTCCGCAGATTGCGCCGTTCTTAATGCGTGCACGGTAGTTGTAAATCGTATTCACCGAATAATGCAGGAACTCCGCTATCTTTGAACTGTCGTCTATGCCAAGACGTATCAGCGCGAATATTCTGAGATCTGTATTCAGCCGTGAAGTGTCATCAAGGTGGATACGTTCCTCCGGGCGTAACAATTTGTTGAAATCATCGACAAAAGTAGGAAAAAGATGAATAAACGTAGTATCGAATATGTCGAAAAGCTCCTGCTGCTGACGATCCCTATATTCGTGAGACTTCATCTTGTTCATCAGTTCCGTGTGATGCTTATTTTTTAACATAGTCAACACATCCTTACGCATCTTTTCCATATTCTCTATATAGATAGAGCACTGACGCAAAGACAATCCTATGTATTTCTCTTTCACCCTGTTCGACTCGTTCAACCTTCCTATCACCTCGTGTAACTGGCGGTCCGTTTCTTTCAACTGGCGATTACTCTCATCCAGGCTTTCATTTACCTGCGACATCTCCTGATTGAGGCTCATCAGTTGCCTATTCTTATGGCTCAGTTCATCACGTGTCAACTTCAACTTACCCCGCTGCCTGTTGACATAGATAAACAGCATCAATACTGACACCGCAAAAAGACTGATGAGCGCGATCATGATGACAAGACGTTCCTTCTGTTTCTGCATGATTGTCTGATAGCTGCTGTCTATAGCCGTAAGCACAGATGAGATCTGGGTGCTTCTCACCCTCGTGCCAAACGTCTCTGCACACTGCCACGCAAAGTTTATATATTTATACGAACGTGCCGGGTGTCCCGTTGTGTTAAGATAGTTAGCCAATTCCCACAACGCTCCTTGGTCCATCACTGCATTGCGTATATCCCCTAATGCCGATATGGCCAACCAATAAGTCCAGTTGCCGGTATCATTCATCTTCTTATAATCAAGAAATCGATAGAATGCAACTATCGAATACTCATGAGAATCCTTGTCAAGGCCCTCCATTCTCATCGTGTTATATCTGAGTGCCCCTTTCAGGTCATTGCGATCATAACATTTCGATTCCATCAGCTGTAGATAAATATCACTGTTCTTATCGGCTAAGGCCATAAGCGAATCAGCATACATGTGTGACGTGCGATAATATTGATCGCGCAGGCTATTCACCCTTGTATAAAATCCCAATTCCTTATAAAGATGATTCTGTGATATATAATAAGCCAAGCGGCCTTTATGAGTCAGTTCCTTGACATTGACAGAGGCCAACATCTCCGCCGACTCCATATACATCCCGGCTGTTGAACACTGAAAGGCCTTTAGCGCGACACAATAGCCAGCACTCTTAACATCACCGTTACGTCGTGCCAAATACTCGGCCCGGCTAAGCCATACTATGGCAGAGTCGTTCACAAAGGCTTTGTACTCATCGTATATCTTGAATGCAGACGCGTAGCGTGCAGCATATCCACGGCTCTCATAATACTGCCGTTTGAGACTGGATATACGTGCCTCACGCTTAGACAAATAAACAGATGCATTGGCGATAGCATCGTCAATACATCTGTAAATCGAATCAGTGCGCGTAGCATCAGCCGATGCTACCGCTGGAACAAGCCAAATAAAGAGAAGAAGAAGGTCTCTCATGATTGCCTTATACTTAGCAGAATTGTTTCTCCGCAACACCTTAATTGATGTTGCGGAGGTTAGGTCTAACTGATGCTGCAAAGATAAGATAATATTGCAAACGTACAAAATTTATATCTTGTGTTTTTTATTTTGCCGTTATCGCCACACTCTGAAGCGACCCACTGTCATGGCCCGCCATGATGTAGAAGTCACCTGGCTCAAACACCTTACGCCCATCAGCATCATAGAATGAAAGATCATCTTCGGTAATGTCGAATTCAACGTTTCGGCTCTCACCCTTTTTCAAATGAATGCGTCTGAAACCTTTCAGTTCTTTCACAGGCCGGCTGATGGAAGCTACGGGATCACGCACATAGAGCTGTACCACCTCATCGGCATCGCAGTCGCCCGTATTGCTCACCGTTACAGATGCCTTGAAGTTACGGCCACTACCCGTCACACTCAGTTTACCATAACTGAAACTGGTATAACTAAGACCATAGCCAAAGGGATAGAGCGGGTCGTTCACCTCGTCAAGATAGTTGCTGGCATACTTGCGAAACTCTTTGGTACCTTCGGGTACGGGCCGTCCCGTGTTGAGATGATTGTAATAGATAGGTATCTGGCCTTCTGTACGTGGGAACGTCATTGTCAAACGACCACTTGGAGCTACATCGCCAAATACCACATCGCAGATCGCATCAGCCGCCTCACTGCCTCCGAACCATACGTTGAGTATAGCGTCAACGTTGTCCTGCTCCCATGTCAGCACGGTAGGACGGCCTGAGAAGTTGAGCATAACCACCGGCTTGCCCAGCTTTACAAGCTCGGCGAGCAGCTCGCGCTGTACGTCAGGCAGGCGCAGGTCTGAACGGCTGGCGCACTCTCCTGACATTTCGGCGCTCTCGCCCATAGCGCATACAATGACATCTGCCTTAGCTGCCACTGCAAGAGCCTCTGCCTTGAGGGCTGCATCGTCACCGCGGTTGATGGTCTTGCCGAACTCTGCCGCGCGCTGACGGTCAGCATCAGCCATGAGGTTGCATCCCTGAGCATACAGAAGTTCTGCCTTGCCTTTGAGAGCGCGCTCAAATCCTTCCTTCAGAGTAGAATACTTGTCGGGCGTGTAGGCCACACACCATGTGCCGGCCATGTTTGCACGCGTGTCGGCAAGCGGACCTATAAGAGCAATCTTGCCCTGGCGTTTCAGCGGCAGAAGGTTGTCCTGATTCTTCAGCAATACGAAGGTCTCAGCTGCTATGCGGCGTGCGGCGGCACGGTTTTCGGTAGTGAAGATGTCTTTCTTCGGTCGCTTGGTGTCGCAGTATTTATATGGGTCGGCAAAAAGACCGAGCTTATACTTTGCCTCAAGCACACGGCGGCAGGCTGTGTTGATCGTTTCCTCGCTCACGGTGCCGTCCTTTACCGACTGCTCCAGCGTGCCGAGGAAGCCCACAGAACACATATCCATGTCGGTGCCGGCATTGAGCGCCATAGCAGATGCACGCTTCAGGTCGCCGCCTACGCCGTGAGGCATCATCTCGCCTATCGAGCCGTAGTCGGTAGCAACGAATCCGTCAAACTTCCACTGCTTGCGCAGAACGTCGTCGAGCAGCCATCTGTTGGCTGTTGCCGGAACACCGTCGACAAGATTGAACGACGACATCACGCTGCCCGCTCCTGCCTCGATGGCAGCTCTGTAAGGCGGAAAATACTGATTGTACATTCTCAGACGGCTCATGTCTACGGTGTTGTAGTCGCGTCCTGACTCAACTGCGCCGTAGAGAGCGAAGTGCTTCATACAGGCCATAACGTTCTCGCGGCTTGTGTAGTCGCCCTGATAGCCGCGTATCATGGCTGCTGCTATCTGTGCTCCGAGATACGGATCTTCACCGTTTCCTTCAGAGATGCGTCCCCAACGGGCGTCTACACAGATGTCGACCATAGGGCTGTAAACCCAGTTGATACCGTCGGCCGAAGCCTCTTTGGCTGCTATGCGCGCAGCCTCTTCTATCGCAGCAATGTCCCAGCTGCACGAAAGGGCGAACGGAATAGGGAATATTGTCTCATAACCGTGGATTACATCCATGCCGACAAGCAGCGGAATGCCCAGACGGCTCTGCTCAACGGCTATCTTCTGGAGTTCCTTTATCTTCTCAACTCCTTTCAGATTAAACACTCCGCCCATCTTTCCTTCCTTGATAAGTCCGGCCACCTGTGTGTCCTGTGCCTGTCCGGTGGTGATGTCGCCTGCCACCTGAAGGTTGAGCTGGCCTATCTTTTCCTGGAGTGTCATGCGCGACATCAGGTCGCTGACAAACTTGTCCATATCGGCGTTCTGTGCTGTCGCGCTGAACGCAAACACACACGACGCTGCTAAGGTCAATGCTTTTCTTATTGCTTTCATTGTAATATAATTTTACAGTAAACGGATTAATGCCGGCCGGCAACATAAGCTTCCGGCCGGCATCGTCATGGTATTACATTAAAACAAATTTCACTTTCTGCTTCAGATTGTCTGAAGAATTGCCGATAAGAGCCTCGAAATCGCCCGGCTCGGCTGTCCACTTGTGTGCCTTGTCGTCAAAGAAACTGAGTGCGTCAGTGCCGATTGTGAGCTTGACTTCCTTCACCTCACCCGGTTTCAGATAAACTTTCTTAAAGGCTTTAAGCTCCTTATAGGGGCGCACGAGAAATGACTTGCAGTCGCGTACATAAAGCTGAACGACCTCGGCACCGGCCTTCGTGCCTGTATTCTCAACGCTTACGGTAAAGGTTATGCTGTCGCCCTGCGCAAGTTTTGCCTTGTCGGCTGTCGCCTTACCTATCTTGAAGGTTGTATAACTCATACCGTGGCCGAACGCGAAGACCGGCGTAACCTTCTCTTTGTCAACCCAACGGTAGCCTACGAAGATGCCTTCCTTATACTCTTCGTCGATTATCTTCTCGTCCTTACGCCATGTTCCGGGATATGTATTGAGCTTGTGTGCAGGCACGTCGTTGAGCTTCTGCCACCATGTGTAAGGCAGTTTGCCCGACGGATTGACACGTCCTGTCAGCACATCGGCAAGAGCTTCGCCGGCCGTTGAGCCGAGGAACCAACCCTGAACGATTGATTTTACCTGATTCTTCCACGGCATTGCGACCGGATTTCCTGATATATTGACGAACACGATGTTCTTGTTTGCCTTTGCAAGAGCCTCAACCACACGGTCCTGTCCGTATGGCAGGCCGTACTCTTTACGGTCGTGGCCCTCGGCATCCTGGTAGTCGCTCTTGTTAAGACCGCCGAAGAAGACCACGCAGTCGGCGTTCTTTGCCTTCTCAACAGCCTCAGCTATAAGCTCGTCAGCAGAACGGTTGTCATACAACTTCTGCTTGGCTACCACGCCGTTGTACTCGCCTGTGGTGTCGCCTACGTATCCGCGGGCGTACTCTATCTTGATTTTATCGCCCAGATAGTTACGCATGCCCTCGATAGGGAGAGTCTCACGCTGCACTTTCAACGACGAGCTGCCTCCGCCTACGGTCATCATCTTGATTGCATTCTCGCCGACCACGAGCACACGGAGCGTCTTCGTGGTGTCAAGAGGAAGCAGATTGCCGTCGTTCTTGAGCAGAACGATACCGTCATCGGCTATTCTTCGGGCTGTTGCATAATGCGCCTCAGAGTTCATTGAACCGTTACCGCGGTCGGTTCTCATCGTTGTACGGAAGAACAGACGCAGCACACGGCGCACCTTGTCGTCAAGTTCCTTGGTTGAATACTGGCCTTTCAGTATCATATCGCGGTACGGACGGGCAAGATAGTAATTGTCATATGCGTTTGAAGCACCGAACGACAGACCGTCAGTCCATGTTCCAAACTCCATGTCAAGACCGTTCTCGACAGCCTGACGGGTATCGTGAGCGCCGCCCCAGTCAGACACTACAACGCCGTCATAGCCCCATTCGCCTTTCAATATGTCGCAAAGCAGATATTTGTTGTGGCAGTTGTGCTGGTTCTTATAAAGGTTGTAGGCTCCCATAAGTCCCCAAACGTGTCCCTCGGTTACCGCTGCCTTGAATGCAGGAAGATAAATCTCATAGAGCGCACGGTCGTCAACGATGACGTTAACCTGGTTGCGATACTCCTCATCATTGTTCAGAGCAAAGTGCTTTACACATGCGGCAACACCGTTAGACTGCAGTCCCTGAATGTAGGGAACAACCATACGCGAAGCCAGATAAGGGTCTTCGCCCATGTATTCGAAGTTGCGTCCGCCGAGAGGAGTGCGCAGAATGTTGACACCTGGACCAAGAATCATGTCCTTGCCACGATAGAGTGCCTCCTCGCCGAGTGCCTTTCCGTAGCTGTAAGCCAGTTGCGGATTCCACGTTGCAGCAAGACACGTGAGCGCAGGAAACGCCACACAGGAGTCATTTGTCTGTCCGGCCTGCATCCATTCGTCCCAAAGCACATCGGGACGGACACCATGAGGACCGTCGTCAGTCCAGAAATCAGGCATGCCGAGACGTGCGACGCCGGGCGAACTGAATTTGCTCTGCGCATGGATTACGGCGATCTTCTCGTCGAGAGTCATGCGTTTAAGTGCGTCTTCCACGCGCTGTTCAATGGGCTTAGTCGCATCCAGATACACAGGAACAGACTGAGCCAAAGCCACCGTGGCAGTAAAGGCTGCCACGAAAGCCGTTGTTATGGTTTTCTTCATTATCTTTATATTTTTTGAATAGGTGTTCATCTTAAAGTGAGAGGATTTATTCTGCCTTCAATCCGATAGACTTTATATATGAAGTCTGCGGACGGCAGTTGGCAAATTTGATATTCTCAAGATACTGCGCCAGTATGCGGCGGGCCTCAGCCTGCGACGGACGCGCCTTGCGGATGTCCTCGAACGTGGTGCGCACTGACTCTGAGAACTTAACCACTACGCTGTCCCAGCCCTCAGGACGGACAACGGCATTCATGCAGGAGTTGTCCACCTTCTTGTAAGGCCAGAACGTATAGCCTATGTTGTTGGCGCGAAGTGCCTTCACGAAGTCGGCCTGCCACTGATCAGTGTTGTGTCCCAGCTCGCCCATATACATCGGAAGGCCGGTCTTGTCGCGGAAGTCGATGAAGCTCCTGATGGCATCTGCCGTAGCCGGACCGCCGTAGCGGTGGCATGTGTACATGATGTTTGAGTCGAACTTCCAGTCGGTGAACATATCGAAATTGCTGTTCCACTGCGCTCCGCCGAGCAGTATGACGTGGTTTTTGTCTATCTCACGTATCGCCTTGACAGTACGCTTATAGAGCGGTTCGAGCTTCTTGTTAAGCTCTTCCTTATTCTCAAAGTAGTGGGCTATCGGCTCGTTCATAAGCTCATAGCCGAGGATGACAGGCTCGTCCTTATATCGTCTGGCGATGTCGCACCACACTTTGATGAACAACTGCTGGCTGACTTCGCTCTCGAAGAGCCATGGATAGCCATGACCGTTGTCAATGTTGTCGCCAGTCTGTCCTCCGGGGCAGTCGTGCATATCAAGAATCAGATAAAGACCGCTTTCCCTGCACCACTCCACAACGCTGTCGACACGGGCAAAGCCGTCCTGAGCGGCAGAGAGTCCCATGTAGTCTTCATCGGTAAAGAGCTTGTAGTTGAACGGCAGACGGATTGTGTTTGCGCCGGTAGAGGCGATGTAGCGGATATCCTCACGGGTGATGTAGTTATCCTTGAAAGCACGCCAGAAGGCGGCTGCATCGTCGGGACCTACCATCTCTTTGAGCATAAGGTCGATCATCCACTCGCAGTTTGTTTTCTGAAAACCGAACATATATCCCTCGGGATTGAGCCAGTTGCCGAGGTTTGTGCCTGTTATGTAGAGTTTCTTTCCGTCGGGTTTGATAAGATTCTCGCCCTCAACGCGGACGAATCTACCCGATGCTGACGCTACACTGACAAGCAGACTAAGCATTAAAAATGTAAGAATCTTTCGCATCTGTAAGAATATTAATTAACAACGAAGCCGCTTACAGCCGCCGTCCGCTACTATGATAACGAGCGGTCTGCCAGCCACAAGCGGCTTCAACATATTTCTAAGTTATTATGTTACTTCTGGAATACGCGGACATAGTCCACTTCCATTGCTGCCGGCAGGCAGCTCTCGTCTACGCCCTGTAAGCCGCCCCATGCGCCGCCCCACGCAAGGTTGAGTATAACATAGAACGGAGCGTTGAAGGGCCATGCGTCAGTGCCTGTGCCGTCGTTCTTGTATGACAGCAGTTTCTTGTCGTCAACGTAGAAGTCCATCTTCTCCGCAGTCCATTCAAGAGCATACTTGTGGAACTCTGTGTAAGCATTAGAGATTGTCCTGCGGGCACTCTCTATGGCTGTGCCGCCGTTGTTGTACTTGTTGCAGTGGATAGTTGAGACAACCACGTTGGGGTCGTATCCTACTGACTCCATTATGTCAATCTCGCCACATCCGGGCCACTGTCCTCCGGCAACAGGCATCATCCAGAATGCAGGCCATGTGCCCTTACCCTCTGGCAGGCGTATGCTTGCCTCAAAGTAGCCGTACTGCCAGCCCTGATAACGCTTCGCGTAGATGCGCGCCGACTTAATTGTACTGCCGTCTTTATAGAGGTTTATCTTCAAAGTTCCGTTTGAAACCTCTGCCACATCATTACCCTTGACATAGCTCTGAAGCTCGTTGTTCACAAAGCCTGGGCCTGCAACCTCGAACGTCCAGTCGCTGCTCAGCTCCGAACCGTCGAACTCGTCGTTCCAAACAAGCGAATAGCCTTCAGGAGCCGTGATGTCGGTTGAAGGTTGGGGCTTCCCTGCCTGACTGACAGTAATAGAACGGCGTGTGCCTCCGCAGGCAACAGTTACAGCTCCGCTACGTGCATCGTAAGAAGGATTCTCCTGCGCTGTTATTGTCAGTGTCTCGTTTTTATTGACCGAGCCTTTAGGAGTAACGTCGAGCCAGTCGACAGTTGAATAAGCCGCAAACTCACGGTCAGCGGTTACATCGACTGTAAACGAAGTAGAACCGTAGTCGATACTCTTCTCTGTTAAGGAGAGAGTAACCTGCTGGTTGTCAGCTTCGTAAGCTGTCTCATTGTCCTTACTGCAAGACATAAGCCCAAATGCTATAGCAAGAAAAACGCTTGAAATCATCCTTGAAATCATTTCTTTATAGGTTATTGACATCAGTTTTTAATAATCAAGATGACCTGTCATGCTACTACCTTTGAAGAAATAGAGAGCAAAAGATGGTCTTTTACATTCCCGTTTGCCGTCTTTTAGCTTGCAAAAGGCGGTCTTTTGAAGACCAAAAGGCCACCTTTCACAAACATCTGATTATTAAGACATTATAAAACAGGATAACAGTAGATTACTTTGCAGTCTTCTGCAAAACTATGTTGTTTAAAGTTACCGTAGTATTATCCTGGCATCCGCCGAAGTCCAATACCAAAGTAAGAGCACCAGCAGCGCCTTTTTCCATTATAGTAGCCGGCACCTTAACAACATTCTCTTCATAAGGAGCAAGGTCGACACGCTCCAGCACCATGTAGTTATCATCGCTTGAGCTGTCAGTAAGCTTAACTGTAGCGCCCTTAAGCTCCTTGTCAGACATCAGTGTGCAGCTGAAGTCATAAGGAGTATCAGCCTCAGCCGGGATTGATGTAAGAATCTTAACCTGTGCCTGCCACTGTTCAGAAGTAGCTGTAGGCAGAGTTATCGTATAAGTACCTCCGTCCTTAGAGAAGCCCGGGTCAGCAATCTGTGTCCAGCCCGGAGCGTAATAGAACTGTGTTGTGTATCCGTCAGTGTCGTCAACATTGACCTTCCAGAGATTGTTCTCTGAGTCATAAGTATAGACAGTCTTGTCTTCATCTTCAGAAGGAACTACTGTGCCGTCGTCATTTGCATGGTCTTTCAGTACGATGTTGCTGATTGTAATGTCTGTATTGTCAGCGTTGCCACCAAAGTCGAATACGATATTCACACCGTCCATATCGATACCAGCCATGTCGCTCTTGTAGAATACATACTCCTCATAAGCCTTCAGCTTGATATTATCAACAAAGAAGTAAGTATCGTCATCACCCTCCTTAGCAAGTTTCACAGTTACGTTGTTATGGTCAGTTGTAGACATGAGCTTGCAGCTGAAGTCATAGTTTGAAGCTGCTGTTGTAGTCATATTTGTGTGGAACATAACCTGTGCCTGCCAAGTCTCGCTTGTTGCAGTAGGCAGAGATACGGTATAAGAGTTGCCGTCAACAGTCATTGTCGGGTCAGCAATCTGTCCCCAGTTCGGAGCATAGTAGAAGGTATTGGTGAACGTGCAGTTCTTGAACATGTTGAAATCGCTGTTAGGATCAAAACCGTCAAATGTCTGCTCGTCAGCTTTGCTTGTCAAGATGTAGTGCCATGCGATAGTACCGTCGTCGTAAACAAGTACCAGTTCTGAACCTGTGATGCTCTCGATACGGAATTCCGGCTTGTTATACTGGTTGTCGCAAGATACGTATGGGAACAGTGTCTGTGCCGGAAGCACGAGGTAAACATCGTTGCCACGTCCCTCGATGGTGTATTGTGCAGTCTGCTGCGATGCCGGAGCATCGTAGTCGTTGCCGTCATTTGGATTTCCAGGCACTGCAGTACAACCTGTATTAACGAATACAAGACCGTCTGCACCAGGATTATAAGTATAGCTTCCGTCAGCCGTAAAGGTAATCTCATCATCATAAAGACCTGAGCCTTCCTTCTCGTTAGGAGCTGCAGAGTACCATCCTAGTCCGTCTGTACCTGACTCACCGTATCCGAGGTGGCCTTGCACATCCTTGGCGATGCGCCATGTCTTGCCGCTCAGCAATGTTGTATATTTCGTCATATCGACAAGAGAGTTGTCGATGTGGAACGAAACCTTACCTATACCCTGGCTGAAACCGTTGCGGTTGCCCACACGGTATTCCATCTCATAGTCGCCAGCGTTGCTGAAAATTTTCTTCAGTCCGTTCTGTGTAGAGTACGGAGTTGCACTTTCATTTACAAACCAGATAGGATAAACTGCATCGCCTTCCAGTTTGAAAGTAACCTGATTTATTGCCGGATCGACAGTTGCTGAAACTTTGTCGCTGTAATTCTCTAACAGCGGAAGTCCTTTTTCGTCGACGCTGTCGAATTCTTCAGGAGAACACGATGCCAGTGACATTGCCACTGCGGCAAACGCGCCCAATATATAATTAATCTTTTTCATAAATTGTCACTATTACAGTTTGGATTAATAATTGTTCTGCGTAAGAGTACCCTGTGCAGCGTCAATTTCTGACTGAGGTATAGGCAGATACTTCTTAGATGCGCTCCAAGTATTGGTGCGGTAACCGTAAGTATCGGGCACGAGGGTGGTCGTAGCCTTGTCCGTACGCACGAGGTCCCAGTAGCGCTTGCCTTCGCCTACGAACTCGAGATGGCGCTCTTCAATTATGTTGTCGATTGTAGCGTCAACCTGGTCAGTAAGTCCTGCACGGTTGTGTACGCGGTTGAGGTAAGTCTTTGCCAGTCCTGCATCGCCTCCGGTGCGAACCAACAGTTCGGCAGCGTTGAGCAATGTCTCGGCATAACGGTATACACGAAGGTTGTTGTTGAAGTTAAGGTCGCCGTCGGCAGCCTGGTCCTTGTTGTTCTCAGACTTTGCGATGTACTTGCCGAGGAAGTAACCAGTGTCCTGGTAACGGTGCTCGTAAGTACCGTGTGCATTTGCATCGAAGCATGTTACGTCGCGACGCTGGTCGCCGTCAGCATACATCTGGAAGGTTTCAAGACGTACAGGAGCGAATCCCCAACCGTTGGTTACACCGCTGTCGTCGCCTTCATTGGATGCCCAAGCGCTCGGGCTTATAAGGCGTGGAAGAACCGTACCGCCGGCAACAAGGGGCGAACCCCATGAACGCACGGCGTTGTCGTCCTTGTAGTTGATCTCAAAGATTGACTCAGCTCCCCACTCGCCGCTCTCCTCGAAGATGTCAGCATAGTTGGGCAGAAGGTCATACTGCTGGCTGTTGATTATCTCCTGCATGTAGCCGAGAGCCTTTCCGTAACGGCTTTCATCGTTCTGATACATTACCATCTCGGCATAAAGCATGTATGCCATAGCCTGGGACACCTTGCCGACATTATCCTCGCTAAGAGTGTCTTCCCACTTCATAGGCAGAACATTCTGGTTTATTACGTCCTCAAGCTCTGCTATAATGTTGTTGTAAACGTCGTCAGCCTTGATCTGCTCTGCGAGATACGGGAACTCAAGATTCTCCATAAAGAAAGGTATGTTGCCCCAGAATTTCCAAAGGTTTGAGTAATAGTAAGCTCTCAGCACGCGTGTCTGCGCCAACCAAGAGGCTTTTTCATCCTCACTGATATTATCTTCAGCCCATCCAATGTATTCTATAACATCATTACACCGCTTTACACCACTGTACTCACATGTCCATAGACCAGTCATACAGTTCTCTGAATTAGCCTCAAAGTTCATCATGAGATGCCAATACTGGTTATCCGTACGACTTGAGCCGCCCGGCCATATATCGTCTGCCATGATGTCGCTCATCACGTTAATCGGGTTATACTGACCCATAGCCCAGTCCGGCCAATGCAATGGGTCGTAAGCTGAGATAAGGGCTTCGTATACATGATCCCTAGTCGTAAAATATTCCTCTATAGGATTGGACGTGGGCGGAGTGACCTCCAGGAAATCGTCGCTGCAGCCCGATAACGCCACTGATGCGGCTAAAAGTATGCCGACATATATCTTGATCTTTTTCATTTTTTGTCTTGTTTAAAGGTTCTCTTGTCTTGGGGGAAGGTAAAGGCTTGGAAGCTTCTAACCTTATCCTCATGTTCCAGCCAAACCACTGTTTAATTTTAGAATTCCAAATTGAAACCTACACGCCATACACGAGCCTGCGGATAGACACCGTAATCAACACCAAGAGACGTTCCGCCAGAAGATATCTCGGGATCGAAGCCGTGATACTTGGTGAATGTAAATAGGTTCTCAGCAGATACATATACTCGAAGTCTGTTGATGAAGGCCCTCTTCGTAAGGCTTGCGGGCAGGGTATAACCGAGCTCAATATTTTTCAAACGCAGATAAGAACCGTCATACACATAGAGATCAGAGGACTTCCAGTTGTCTGAAGCATCACCTACGATGAATATCGGGTATTTGTCAGATGTACCGGGACCTGTCCAGCGACCAAGCATCCATGAGGGAAGGTTGGTTGAGTTGATATCGATACGACGGGTAGCATCAAATACATCATTTCCTGCTGTTCCCTGCCACATCATGCTAAAGTCAAAGCCATGCCAGGCAGCAGTAAAGTTGAAACCGAATGTCCAGTCAGGCATACCTTTACCAATCTTTGTACGGTCATTGTCATCGATAACACCATCGTTGTTGAGATCGACAAATCTGACATATCCCGGCTTTGCGTTTGGCTGAATAGGTGTACCATCAGGACCAACATAAGAATCGATTTCCTCCTGTGTCTGGAAGATACCAGCTGTCTTCAGTCCGTAGAAATAGGGGAACGGCTCACCATTCATAGCACGCGTGATAGTACCCACATTCTGGAACGAATCATAGGCTGCCCAGCCTGTATCATTTCCAAGCTCTATAAGTTCATTTTTCAAGTAAGAAGCATTGCCACGGATCTGGAAGGTTGCATCAGCGATATTGAACTTATAACCAAGCTCAAACTCAACACCTGAATTCTCCATCTTACCAACATTGCCAATAGGCTTTGTCTCGCCGACGTATGAAGGAATGGCCATTGTCATCAACATGCCGTTGGTCTTCTTTTTATAGTAGTCAACAGAGAATGTAAGCGCATTGCTCAAGAAGCCGAAGTCAAGACCAATGTCTGTCTGCTCTGATTCCTCCCATTTAAGGTCAGGATTAGGCATACCATTAGCCTTTACACCATTGATGACTGACTCTCCATGGCCGAGAATATAGTTGTTGCCAGTCGCTGTGAATACAGCATAACGGAAGTCGTCGATATTCTCATTTCCGTTCTTACCCCAGCTCGCACGAAGTTTGAGATTGGTAAGCCAGTTAGGCCGCTTCTGCATGAAAGGTTCGTTGGTCACATTCCATCCGAGAGAGAACGATGGGAAGGTGGCATACTTATTGTTTGTTCCGAAACGACTTGAGCCATCACGACGCACAGTTGCCTGGAACATATAACGCTCAGCATAGTTATAGCTCAGACGGGCAAACATTGATGAAAGGGCATGCGGGTTAGATGGTCCTCCCCAACCATCACGCTCACCGTTCTCTGCAAGACCGGAAGCGAAGTTGATATAAGGCTTATTCAAATCGATAAGGTTCCAACGACTCGCACCGAGGGTCCAACCGGTATTTTTCATTGCCGACTGACCCAGCACGACATTGATAGAATGGTCACCAAAAGTTTTATCGTAGGTCAATACATTTTCAATCTGCCACACCGTGCCACGGTCGCTTTCCTGAGACGCACTGGTATGAGTGGCCTTGTTATTTGTCGTAAGATAATAGAGAATCGTATGGCTCTCATTGCCCCAGAACGACATATCTGCTCCGTAAGAGATACGATATTTCAGTCCGTCCCAGATTTGCATCTCTGCTGCAAAGTTAGCAACAAACTTATGGCTCCAGTTCTGTGCACCCGGCAAAGAAAGTGCGGCCAGCGGGTTGACCATCTCATTATAAGTAGTACCGGCTATTGTATACGGCTCGCCGTTAGGGGAAAGAATTGGACCAGGATAGTCGGGCTGTGTCTGACGATAAAAATCATCCTGTGCCTTAGCCGCATCACCACTAAGTGTTGGTGTAAGGATCGGCGACAATGCAAGTGCAGAGCCAAGAGGAGAACCATACTGAGAATTCACATCGATACTCTTAGACTTAACGCGAGCATAAGAAAGGTTTACTGTAATATCAAGCTTATTGAGCCAGTTGCGTTCTTTCGATACATCAAACACATTATACTTTGTATTGCTACGCATCGAGAGACGCTGGTAATTGGAACGGTCAAAATTTCCACCAATAATACCTTCTTGTGTATAATAGCCTAGAGAGAGATAATAGTTCACCTTGTCAGAAGCACCGCTGACCGTAATGTCGTGATTTACCACCGGTGCATTATCATTGAACAACTCATCCTGCCAGTCTGTTCCTGTAGTAATTCTATTACCCATGGCATCTGTAAGGTTATAAGGATCGTCATAAAGGGGTGCCATGCCTGCGTTGACATAACCCTCGTTCATCATTACAGCATACTCAGTAGCGTTAAGCACATCGCGCTTGCGCCACTTACTCTGCCATCCATAAGAGAAGTTATAATTTACCTTTACCTTGCCTTTCTTACCAGATTTGGTTGTTACGAGCACAACACCATTAGCGGCACGCGCACCATAGATCGCACCAGAAGCAGCATCCTTGAGTACCTCTATACTCTCAATATCGCTCGGGTTCACATAGTCGAGACCACCCTCGATAGGCATGCCGTCAACAATGTAGAGCGGGTCAGAATTGTTGATCGTTCCAATTCCACGTACACGGATCTGAGCTGCTGCTCCCGGCTGACCTGACGATGAGGTGACTGTAACGCCAGCAGCAAGACCCTTCAATGCATTGTCCATACGGACCGGTGCTGTCATACCCAGTTCATCAGCACCCACCTTGGCAATGGAAGCTGTCACAACGCTCTTTTTCTGAACACCGTAACCGACCACGACGACCTCGTTAAGCAACTCACGGTCCTCATGCATCACGATCTGCATCTTCGCTTCTGCCTTCGTCTCAACAGTCTTATAACCGATATAAGAAACGGTTACCGTACTGCCCTCCGGAACTTGTTGCAGATTAAACACTCCATTAAGATCGGACACCACACCCTTCGACTCACCTTTAAGGTACACTGATGCTCCGATAATCGGCTCACCACTTGTATCAACGATGGTGCCGGTACAATCTATCTTTTGTGCGGCAGCTGTCATTGAAAACAATGTGGCCAATAACATTAGCATAAAGAATCTACATGTTTTCATATAATTATTAGTTTTTATAAAGATTGTTTTTACTATTCGAAACAATTGTGATACAAAAGTATTAAAAAAAGGTACGTATATAAAACGTGCAAATGAAAAAAGTGGATCAATATAGATAAATCATTTTTGTATAATACAATATATCAACAACTTACAACCATATCCTTTTTTAGAAAAAGTGGATGGATAATAATTGTATGAATCACGTTTATACAACAAAAATGACAAACTTTGAGTAGAATAAGTGTAAAAATGTAACATATATAATAGACTTTTTCTCCCTCAACTGTCTTCATTTTTACAAAGTAATATCAAGGTTTGTTAAACCCATTATTTGCCCCAATCCGTCATATCTGAGGTCTGAGAGATCTTATACTATTGTCGGATAAACCGTCTGTCAGCCTTGTCAGAGACATAGCCTGGGACGTTGATGCAAAGTGCGAGAATGATGCGGGCAAGAAGACGGACGTGTCGGACAATCCCATAAAATAAATGATTATATTGCAGGACAAAGCTGTCACGCCTCCGACAAAAAGTGATCCCGAAATAGGAACGACAAACAAAATCATCCTGTTTTTATTTACAAGCCATCATCTCAGACAGACCTGTATCTATGAGCATGGGCGAGACCTGTCACCAAGTTTATTCGGAGAGGTGAAGATAAAGACCGACATTACAAAAGAATGGAGATTCACCCATCACGATATCTGCGAAAGGCAACAGAAAAGACGCATGACAATACCAATATCGTTAAGGAATCATATAACCTGATTGTACGAACCTATATATCATCCGACAAGCTCACGCTTCACCATTCCTGATTCCTGTGAGCTCGCATTATTTAATATAAAAGGTCCGTAATGATAAGCAACAGGTGTACTATAATATATAAGGTATGGAAGACTAGAATCTGCCATGACAATGGCTGTTTCCCATGATGTTTTGGATGATCTAATGTAGAAACGGAAAATATGAACATACGGTACGAAGATATCGTAACGGCTATATAGCTCTAACTTCCTATCTTTGCAGCGGATAAATGAAAAAAAAGATATGAAGAGATTATTATTCACATTTGCCATTGCCTGTGTCCTTATTCCTCTTAAGGCACAGGAGACACTCACCCTCAAGCAGTGTCTGCACATAGGCATTGAGAACAATCTGCAACTGCAGACCAAACGCAATGACATAGTAAAAGGTGAGCATGGCATCACCGAGAACCGTGCCAAACTACTGCCACAGATCAATGCCGTGGCATCAATGAACGACAATTTCAATCCGCCTGTGTCTGTCACTGACGGTTCGGCCTACGGCAATCCCTACAACGTCACGAAGACACTGCAGTATAATGCCTCAGCAGGATTGCAACTCCAGATGCCGCTCTACAACCAAACGCTGCTCACGGCACTCGACATCACCAAGATGATGGACCACATCAACCGCCTCAGTTACGACAAGGCACGCAACGACCTCATCAGTCAGATTGCCCAAATGTACTATCTCGCGCAAAGCACCGCCGAGCAGATAACCATCATCAAGGCCAACATTACACGTATGGAGGAACTGAAAAACATCACTGACGCATTCTTCGACAACGGCATGTCAATGGCAGTTGACGTAAAGAGAGTCAGCATCAATCTGGAGAACCTCAAGGTACAACGCGACAATGCCGAGGCCATGCTCACACAGCAGATCAACATGCTGAAATATGTCATCGACTATCCAGCCGACAAGACCATTACCCTCACGCCCGTGGATGCAGCCAGCGTCGAAGCCGTAGAGCTTACCGGACTGTATGAGTCGCTGCCCGAGCTGCAACTCTTACAAAAACAGAGCGAACTGTCAGAAAAGCAACAAAAGATGATCAAACAAGGCTACCTGCCGTCAATCATGCTCACGGGTAATCTGACTTACTCCGCCTTCACCGACAAGTTTGGCAACTGGTTCCATTCAGGCCCGTCCAATCACTGGTATAACTCGTCCGGCCTAGGCATTACGCTACGCATTCCGGTATTCGACGGACAGGAGAAACGCGCAAAGATACGCAAGGCAAAGCTCGATACCGAAAACGCACGCCTGGCTTACGATGACGCTCTCAAAGGTCTGCGCACCCAGTATGTCAATGCCACCAACGATCTGATGAACAGCCGCCGCACCTTCACCAAGCAGCTCGATAACTATCGTCTGGCCGAAGATGTCTACGCCGTCACTACCGACCGCTACCGCGAAGGTGTAGCGTCAATGACCGAAGTGCTGCAAGACGAGATGCAGATGAGCGAGGCCCAAAACAGTTATATCACCGCTCATTATAACTATCGCGTCACAGCCCTGTCGTTGCTCAAACTGACAGGACAGCTTGACACCTTATTAAAATAAGTCTCATACAAAGACGACATAGACATTATAAAGTCAATAATTAAAAATTTACGACAATGGAAACTCAGAACAACAATATACGACAGAACAACACACTTGAGAAGAAGGCCAGGAAACTGAGAAGACAACGCACCAGACAAATCGTGGCAAGTATCTTCGGCATCATCATTCTTGTATGTGGAATAGTAAAGATATCCATGATCTTCCTTGACTACAAGGACACAGAGACAAGCAATGACGCCCAGATAGAGCAATATATATCGCCCGTCAACCTGCGTGCATCGGGATATATCAAGAAAGTATGCTTCACAGAGCATCAGGATGTCAAAAAAGGTGACACCCTCCTAATACTCGACGACCGCGAATACCGCATACGCGTGATGGAAGCAGAGGCTGCATTGAAAGATGCCCTGGCCGGCGCTTCCACCATCGGGCAGTCACTACAGACCTCGGAGGCATCAGCATCGGTCTACGAGTCGTCCATCGCCGAGGTTAAAATCCGTCTGGCAAAACTCGAGAAAGACCGTGCCCGTTATAAGAACCTGTTGGAGCGCAACGCAGCAACACCAATACAGCTGGAGCAGATCGAGACAGAATATGAGGCCACAAAACAGAAGCTTGATGGACTTGTCTGCCAGCAGAAAGCAGCCAAGTCAGGCGTAAGTGAGGTGTCGACACGACGCAGAAGTTCTGAGGCTGCCATAGAAAGGGCACGTGCCGCACTTGAGATGGCTCGTCTGAACCTCTCCTATACAGTGGTAGTCGCTCCCTGTGACGGCAAGTTAGGACGCCGTACCGTTGAGGACGGACAGTACGTCTCAGCCGGACAGACGCTGACATACATCTTGCCCAACACACAGAAATGGGTGATTGCCAACTATAAGGAGACCCAGGTGGAAAGTCTGCATGTGGGACAGGAAGTGACACTTACCGTCGATGCCATGGGCGGACGCGAGTTCAAGGGACACATCACCACCATCTCAGGTGCTACAGGATCTAAGTTCTCGCTCGTGCCTACCGACAACTCCGCCGGCAACTTCGTGAAGATTCGCCAGCGCGTTCCTGTCAGAATCGACTTTACAGACTTGTCCAAGACCGACAACGAGAAACTCGCTGCAGGAATGATGGTGGTCGTGAAAGCAAAGAAGGATTAAGACGCATGCTTCCTCCTACCCAGAGTCTGGATGTGGAGAGAGACCTGTTCTTCACGTATTCACTAACAAACAGTATTGAGTCATGGTTCAAAATGTGATTAGCGTCAATTATGGGGCAAAATACAAGAATTATCCGTTCTACAAATGGGTGCCCAAGCCGGTTGGAATCATCCTGCTGATACTTCTGTTCATACCCATCCTTACCATAGGAGGCGTATATACGGCCAACAGCGGTGAGATGACAAGCGGACTGGGCATACAGTCGGAGCACATACAGTTCGTCGGTTTCGTCACATCGATAGGCATGGCGGCCTTCTCGCCTTTCTTCTATCAGTTAGTGTGCATACGCCGTGAGAAGATGATGTGCGTCGTCGGATTCTCTGTGATGTATCTTCTCAGCTATGTATGTGCCATAACCGACAGCATATTCGTACTGGCTCTGTGCAGCCTTATCATGGGTTTCCTGCGCATGGTACTGATGATGGTCAACCTGTTTACACTCATCCGCTACGCTTTCGGGATGGAGGCGACACGGAACATCACACCGGGTAATGAGCCTGATGACGAGCAGGGATGGGACCGACTGGACGCAGAGAAGAGCAAGAGCATGCCCATGATCTATCTGTTCTTCATGATCCTAGGGCAACTCGGCACATCGCTCACGGCATGGCTGGCTTACGAATATCAGTGGCAGGATGTCTACTACTACATGATGGGCATGACGCTCATGGCCATACTCATAGCTCTCGTCACCATGCCCTATCACGCCTACAACGGCCGCCGGTTCCCGATAACGTTCCGCAAGTTTGGCAGTGTAGCCGTGTTCAGCGCCATGATGACCTGCGGTATATATGTCCTTGTCTACGGCAAGACGCTCGACTGGTTCTCTGACCCTACCATCGTGCGCTCTACGATACTTACCATCGTGTTCGCCGCCGCATTCTTCTATATGGAAAGGTCACACCATTCCCCTTATTTCCTCATGGAAGTGTTCCGGCTGCGCACCATCAACATAGGTATGGTACTGTTCCTTCTACTCATGATATTAAACACGAGCTCGATGTTCGTCAATGTGTTCACCGGCGTGAGCATGGAGACAGACAACTGGCAGAATGCCGCATTGGGCAACTGGAGCATGCTGGGCTACTTCATCGGAGCCGTCATTGCCATCATCCTCGGCTCACGCAATGTCAAGCTGAAATATCTCTTCGGCATAGGCTTTCTACTCATCGGCCTTTCGGCTCTGTTCATGTATTTCGAGGTGCAGACGGCCGGACTTTATGAAAGAATGAAATATCCGGTGATCATACGCTCTACCGGCATGATGCTGATCTATTCCCTCACGGCAGTGTATGCCAACCAACGCATGCCTTACAAATATTTGTCCACATGGATATGCATCATGCTCAGCGTGCGCATGGTCATAGGACCGGGTATCGGATCGGCTCTGTATTCCAACGTACTCCAAGAGCGCCAACAACACTATGTCACGATGTTCGCACAGGATGTAGACCGTACCGACACGCAGTCGGCAGCTGCCTACGACCAGACGGCACAGGGGATGCGCTGGCAGGGGCGTAGCGAGACCGAAGCCGAGAACATGGCTGCCCTGTCAACTAAGGGCAAGGTGCAGGTACAGGCCACACTGTCAGCCGTCAAGGAGATGTCAGGATGGACCTTCTACGGTTGTATGATTGCAATGCTCTTCGTACTCATTTATCCATATAAGAAGAGGAAATTATCTGCTTGGCGGAGGTGACAGCCCGCCAAGTCAGATAATTTTATTAACTTAGCTGCCGTAAAATATCTGCCGTTATGAAACAAACACTCAACGAAAAGATTACAGACCATCTTGACATCCTGCAGAGAGAAATCAGCTACAGGGCTGACGTGTGCTCGTCAGGAGGTGTCGTCTCCGATTTCCCCCCGGATATGAAAGACGGCTTTGTCTGTTTCGGCATCGGTCTTATAGTGTGCCTTGAGGGTGAGTTTGAATTCACCTTGTCAGACAGGCCATATAAGGCAAACCGGGGAGAGACGGTCTTCATGCCTGAAGGCATGGTGTTCTGCACCACCCGACAGTCGCCCGACTTGCGCGTCAGCATCATCATCTACCGCACCGAACCTATACGCGATGTGGTTGGTACCATGGTCCAGTCTGTGCATCTCTATGCCCGTATGGCACCCGATATGCCGTGCGTGTGGCACACCGGATGTGAGGACGACATTGCCAGATATATCTCGCTGATAGGAGTGGAGCAGCCCACGCCCGACAAGTTCTTTGCCACTAGCGAACACAAGCTCCTCCTTCTGTCACTCACCTACCGCCTGTGCGAGGTATTCAGCCAGAGATATCTGTCGGGCAGTTCGGCCAACGTACGGAGGACAGAGATATTCCTGAAGCTCATCCAGCTCATCGGCCGTCACTATATGTCAGAACGCGGCGTGGCATTCTATGCCGACAAGCTCTGCCTGTCGCCCAAATACCTGTCCGAGCTGTCTAAGTCGATATGCGGATATACCGTCCAAGAACTTGTCTTCAAAGCCATTATACGCAAGGCCATGGGCCTGCTCGACAGTACCAACAAAACAGTTGCCGAGATATCCGACAAATTAAACTTCCCCAATCCATCAAGTTTCGGCACGTTTTTTCGCAAGCAGACGGGCTTGTCACCACAGAAATATCGGGAACGTATATAATATATTGATTTTCAACATACTATATACAAGGCTCCCAAAAAATGCCTCCGATTTAATACAGGATCGCTTCCAACATCCGAAAACATCGACAGGTCAAATCTGGAATACGCCTCCTACTAAGACGTCATTTCCTTTCGGCGACAAAATAAAGTATTCTGTCATTGAAGGCGCATTGGTCTTTCATCTTCGGGACATATCGGCGACAAAACAAGGATTTCTTCCGCCCCTTCCAAGCCATCCTGTTTCACGAAAAAATAAGGTGGTGAATCTGAAAAATAGAAAGTCTCGGATTATCTTTCCCTATTCTGCCCACAATCGTCCGACTGATATATATATTCAAAAAAAGTCCGGCAATCTGATACCGATATCAGATTGCCGGACTTAAATATTTGTACATCAATTATTTACAGTAATTCAGGAAGCTCAAAAAGCTTGATGCCGTTACTGCCTTTGATCAGGATGAGCTTATCCTTAGGCTGCTGTTGGGCAATAGCCTCCTTCACAGCTTCCACATCGGGGAATTTTCGGAAAGTGGTGTTCGTCTTTGCAAACTCAGGACCGACAAGCCACACATGGGTGATGCCGGCTGAAAGCAGTGCATTAACCACTTTCTGATGCTCCTCACCGCTCACCTCGCCCAGCTCACGCATGTCACCAAGGATGGCCAGCTTAGACTTACCGACATTCATCAACCGGAAATTCTCGATGGCTGCCGCCATACTCGAAGGATTGGCGTTGTAGGCATCCACCACCAACGTATTGTGTTCCGTCTCCGTCAGTTGCGAACGGTTATTGCTCGGCTGATAATGAGAAAGGGCATGACAAATCTGCTGAGGTGACACACCGAAATGCAATCCAACGGCGATAGCGGCCAGAAGGTTGTCTATGTTGTATGCACCGACAAGATGTGTCTCCACTTCGTATTCCCCATTTACGCCCTCTGCACTCCAAGCGAAGCGGACAAAGGGATCGCAGGCCAATACATGACCACGTACATGATAATCGGTCTCCTCACTCTGGCCATAACCAATGATGCGCTCCATCTCACGCTCCGATGCCATGGCTACAAGATCTTCATTGCCTTCGTTCAGAAAGAGCAGACCATTGTGAGCTGCAAGGTAGTCGTACAGCTCACCCTTCGTACGCTTCACGCCTTCAAAAGAGCCGAACCCCTGCAGATGGGCACGTCCCACATTGGTGATCAGTCCACATGTCGGCTCGACATATTCTACAAGTTTCTTAATGTCGCCAGGATGAGAAGCACCCATCTCCACGACGGCAATCTCATGATCTCCGTTCAGACGCAGCAGTGTCTTAGGCACACCGACATCGTTATTGAAATTGCCCTCCGTATGCATCACACGATACTTCTCAGCCAACACAGTAGACACCAGTTCCTTTGTGGTGGTCTTACCATTGGTACCGGTGATACCGATGACAGGAATAGTGAACTCGCGCCGATGGGCCCGGGCAAGTTCCTTGAAGGCTACAAGCGTATCGGCAACCAGTACATAGCGTGCATCGCCTTCGGGAACGACAGCCGGATCGTCCACGACAGCATAACTGCAGCCCTGCTCCAGAGCCTTGGCAGCAAACTTATTGCCATCAAACGATTCTCCTTTCAGAGCCAGGAAGATAGAGCCCTCAGGACAGTCGCGGCTGTCGGTCGTCACCACGGGGTGCTCCTTATAGAGGGTGTAGAGAATAGAGTTATCCATAGTGTGTTATTTATTGTCGATGCAAAGTTACTGCAAAAAACATAAAAAGACACTGATTTCTCGATTATAATTACTATTTTTGCGGTGAAAACATAATCACTATTCTAACACAGAACATGGAATATACGCTAAATATCAAAGGGCAGCTATTATCGCTCTCCCGTCCGCAAGTAATGGGCATTCTCAACGTCACTCCCGACTCGTTCTACGCAGACTCACGCAAGCAAACAGAGCAGGACATTATCGACCGTGCCCACCAGATCGTCCGCGAAGGCGGCTCCATCATCGACGTAGGCGCATGCTCCACCCGCCCCGGCTCCCAGCCCGTGAGTGCATCGGAAGAAGCCTCCCGCCTACAGTGGGCACTCGGCATCATCCGGCGCGAACTGCCTGACACGCCAATTTCCGTAGATACCTTCCGGCCCTCCGTGGCACGTCAGTGCATCGAAGAATGGGGCGCCGACATCATCAATGACATCTCGGAAGGCGGGCTGACCTGCCCTGACGGTACGCCCGCAGAAAAGAGTGAATCCATGTTTGAGCTGGTAGGCCGTCTTCAGGTGCCTTATATTCTCATGTCCACCAAATCAAACTTAAAGGACATGATCAAGGCCTTCAGTGGTGAGATACAACAGCTCCGTGACCTCGGAGCGAAGGACATCATCCTCGATCCGGGGTACGGATTCGGCAAGTCGCTTGCCGACAACTACCGCATTCTCTATCACGCTGAAGAACTGCAGGCACTCGACCTGCCAATATTGGTAGGCGCCTCACGCAAGTCAATGATCTTCAAGCTGATCGGCGGCGATTCCTCTACCTCCCTCAATGGTACGACCGTCATCGACACCGTCTCACTGATGAAAGGGGCCAGCATCCTGCGCGTACACGACGTGCGACAAGCCGTTGAAGCTGTAGACATGCTCAACGTGCCCGTATAAATCATTCCCATACTAATGCCTACCTAACGGCTAAACCTCTGAAAAAATGTTTTTTGACTTTGGCATCAAAGATATCATCGACATCCTGTGTGTCGCCCTGATACTCTACTATATCTACCGTCTGATGAAGGAGAGCCGCTCGCTCAATGTCTTCATTGGCATCATGGTCTTTGTCCTTGTCTGGCTCTTCGTGAGTCAGATCCTAGAGATGCGGCTACTTGGAAGCATTCTCGACAAGTTGGTAAGCGTCGGTGTCATCGGTCTCATAGTCCTCTTCAAAGAGGAAATCAGAAAATTTCTCTATCAACTCGGCGCACACCAGCACGTGAAGTCATTTCTGCGCTTCTTCCAGCACAAAGACGCCAATAAGGAAGAGGAGGACAAGGAAACCATCCTGCCTATCGTATGGGCCTGTATGGACATGGCAAAAGGAAAGGTAGGAGCCCTTATCGTCGTTGAGCGGGCCACGCCCCTCGAAGACATTGTCAATACCGGCGAGACCATAGACGCCGATATCAATAAGCTCTTAATCGAGAATATCTTCTTCAAGAACTCGCCCCTTCACGACGGTGCCATGATCATCTCTAAGAAGCGCATCAAGGCCGTTGGTTGTATCCTCCCCGTGTCACACAACATGGACATACCCAAGGAGCTGGGACTACGTCACCGTGCTGCCCTAGGCATCTCCCAGGACAGCGACGCCATTGCCATCACCGTGTCAGAGGAGACCGGACGTATCAGTGTAGCCATCAAGGGACAATTCCGGTTGAGACTATCGGCCGAAGAGCTGGAGGCCATCTTAGCCAAGGAGCTGTGACTTATGTGCACTGACAGCCGCACATCTCAAAAAAATCCAAATGAAAAAGATTGGCTAAGTCAGCGTAAATGATTACCTTTGCATCCACACTGGAATTATACAACACTAAAAAATAATATGAGTTTGTTAGATCAGATTGTAGCGCGTGCTAAAGCCGACAAGCAGCGCATCGTTCTTCCCGAAGCAGAGGAAGAGCGCACATTGAAAGCAGCCGACAAAGTACTGGCCAACGACCTCGCTGACCTCATCCTGATTGGTAACCCTGAAAACATCAAGAAAGAAGCCACGGAGTGGGGACTGACCCATCTCGACAAGGCTACCATCATCGATCCTCTCCACTGCGAAAAGACAGAAGAGTATGCCGCACTGCTGGCTGAACTCCGCAAGAAGAAGGGCATGACCATTGAGCAAGCCCGTGAACTGGTAACAAAGAACAACCTGTACTTAGGATGCATGATCATCAAGACCGGTGACGCCGATGGTCAGATCTCCGGTGCACTGAGCACCACAGGTGACACACTGCGCCCCGCCCTGCAGATCATCAAATGTGCTCCCGGCATCACCTGCGTAAGCGGTGCCATGCTTCTGATCACGAAAGAGAAAGAGATGGGCAAGGACGGTGTTGTCGTAATGAGTGATGTTGCCGTGACACCCAATCCTACAGCCGACCAGCTGGCACAGTTCGCCTACTGCACCGCACAGACCGCCAAGAGCCTGGCAGGCATCGACGATCCTGAGGTAGCCATCTTGAGCTTCTCTACAAAGGGATCTGCCAAGGATGCCAAGGACAAGACTACCGGCAAGAGCGTCTACATCATCGACAAGGTGATCGAAGCTACCCAGCTCGCTAAGGAAAAATATCCCGAGCTCCATGTTGACGGTGAGCTCCAGGCTGATGCCGCCCTCGTACCCAGCGTGGCTCATACCAAGGCCAAGGGTTCTGACGTTGCCGGTAAGGCCAACGTACTGATCGTCCCCAACCTCGAGGTTGGCAACATCGGCTACAAGCTCGTGCAACGTCTCGGTGGTGCCATCGCCATCGGTCCTATCCTTCAGGGTATCGCACGCCCGGTGAACGACTTGTCACGTGGATGCTCTGTAGACGACATCTACTACATGGTGGCCATCACCTCATGCCAGGCACAGGACGCAAAGGCAAACGAGGCTAAATAAGCAACGGATCAAGACTAAGCTAAGCCGGGACACGAAACCATTCATCCCGGCTAACTTCGTCCGCACACTCGATCCGTATCTCCCAAAAACAACTCTAATAAACAATAACATTCTATGAAAGTACTGGTACTGAACTGCGGAAGTTCTTCCATCAAATATAAATTGTACGACATGGCCGACGAGAGCGTACTGGCTCAAGGCGGTGTAGAGCGCATCGGCATCGACGGTGCCTTCATCAAGGTGAAGCTCCCTAACGGAGAGAAGAAGCAGATCAATGCTGATCTGCCTACCCATAAGGAAGGTGTCGCCCTCGTATTCAAGGTGCTGCTCGATCCCGAGATCGGCGCCATCAAGAGCCTCGACGAGATCGATGCCGTAGGCCACCGTATCGTGCAGGGTGGTGACCTCTTCGAGAAGAGCTGCATCGTCACTCCCGAAGTAGAGAAGGGTATCGAGAGCCTCATTGACCTCGCCCCCGTACACAATGCCGGCCACCTGCGCGGTATCCGTGCCGTAGACGCCCTGATGCCCAACGTGCCTCAGGTGACTGTCTTCGACAATGCATTCCACTCTACAATGCCTCCCTACGCCTATCTCTATGCCGTTCCCTACGAGATGTATCAGAAATATCACGTGCGTCGCTATGGCTTCCACGGAACCTCTCACCGCTATGTAAGTCATCGCGTATGCGACTTCCTTGGCGTAGACATCAATACCCAGAAGATCATCACCTGCCACATCGGCAATGGTGCTTCAGTGGCCGCCGTGAAATATGGCAAGGTGATCGACACCTCCATGGGTCTGACTCCGTTGGCTGGCCTGATGATGGGCAGCCGCTCGGGTGACATTGATCCTTCTGCCGTTACTTATATGATGGAGAAGCTGAACAAGACTCCTCAGGAGATGGCCGACTGGTTGAACAAGGAGTCTGGTGTGCTCGGCATCACCGGCATGTCATCTGACATGCGTGACATTGAGAAGGCCGATAAGGAAGGTAACGAGCGTGCACACCTCGCCCTGCAGATGTACAACTATCGCATCAAGAAATACATCGGCGCTTATGCCGCAGCCATGAATGGTGTCGATATCATCGTCTTCACTGCCGGTGTAGGCGAGAACCAGGAAGGTGTACGTTGGGATTCCTGCCAGGGCCTCGACTATCTGGGCGTCAAGCTCGATGCAGAGCGCAACCACTGCCGTGGCGTAGAGCAGGTTATCTCTGCTGACGACTCTAAGGTAAAGGTAGTACTTATCCCCACCGATGAGGAGATCGTCATCGCCCGCGACACCGTAGAACTCGTAGAGGGCCTGAAGAAATAAATCCATAGCCACAGATAGCCTGTGGATAATATAAAACCTTACATCACAGGCATCGTCATAGGCTATGACATATTAAAATCCGCTCGCTGTCCAGCCGGACAACGAGCGGATTTCTTTATTGCCGTCCCGATGCAGATTTGTTGGAGGTCACTCTTTCAAATAATGCGAACAAACAACATACACCGTTCCGATACACAGTAAGCACACATCCTAAAAACCTATCTCAACATTATTATATGCCGAAGAATCAGTGTCTTATACTGGTGCTTCATATCTTCGGGCAGGAAGGACATATCGATGAGCTCGAACCATTTGGGCAACACCCTACTGAACTTGCGTGCCATATTCTCAATGACCTTCTCCTCAATGCCCGACAAAGTGATGGACTTCATAAAGTCCGCCTTATGCAGCTTGCGCTTCTTTCCGTTAAGCGTAAGAGCCAGTTCTTCGGTATCCTCCCGCATGACAAGGGCTGTAGACAACATATCGTAGGCGGGCGTAAGCGTATAGGCACCGTCCATGGCATTGTAAAGCGAGAAGTTTTTCAGATGCATGTCTGCGTTACCGGTGATCCACGAGAATACGACAACCTCCCAAAAGTTGACCAGATCGAGTTTCGGAGTTGACGAATATTTCTTTATGGCCTTGGCTATCTGTTCGTAAGAACCTTTATATTTATACTCGGTAAGACGCTCGGTCAGCTGGCACATATCTTCCATAGGGATCTTCCGGCCATCGGATGTACGGTCTATTCGCCTCGTTATATAACACAATTCGCCGTCGCTGAAACGTATAAGACTATGCGGCACTACAGCTATCTTTGCTGCCTCCGCCAGATGCATGGTAAGGTCCTCAAGCTCGGGCAATGCCCGGTATGTGGCGGTCTGCGGCTTCAGGATGAAACGTCCCCACAGTCCCACTATGGTGAAACGGTCGGGCTCGTTCCTGCCTCCCCGGTCAATGTCGAGTGACAGCTTGGCCTGAACACCCGTAAGCGTTGTCTGACTGCGCACCACCTGCCGTGCCAAATCACCCAACTGTGCCCTGACATAAGGCAAAGAAGGCGCATTGCGTGTACCGAAGAACTTACGGGCACATGCCGGATGAAAATCGGTCTGTCCCTCTTTCAACTCCTTGTAACAATAAAGACACCTCATAGTTAATTCATAATTGGGTAAACGAAAAAATATCGAAAAGAGGATATTAAATTTTATTTTTTAATTCCTCATTCTCCCCTATCTTCTTCCTCATCATCCTGCTCCGGCACCACGCTGACGGCTCCGATGCAGTCCTTACAACAGGCAAGGAGCAGCGACATACGGTCACGCTGATTTATCTTCCAGCTCTTTTCGGCTATGTCAAGCAGCCACCCTTCAGGTATGAGTCCGTCGAAAAACGGAAACAGCACAGTATCGTGATAAGGCTTGTCAGTAAGAGGAAGGGTAAGACTGACCGCCTCGGCATCGTCAGAAGAAAGGAAATCAGAATCATACAAGAATGTAAATCCATTCTCGTCTTCAGTAAGCCGTCCGGCCACACGGTCGTAAAGATATACTATCGCTGTCTTCATAGGCTAAAGGATTTGAGTTCAGATAGAAAATAAAGAGATTGACACCGACTGGACAATGCGAGGCCCTGCTCTACTGATAAGGGCTTTTACTTGCCCTGCTCACTGCCTGAACGCATGTCAACGGCACCGACCTGATGTCCGAAAAGGCTCAGCACCTGATTGACCTTGTCCATACGCAAGGTCTGCTTGCCCTGCTCCAACTCGCGGACAAAGCGCAACCCCACACCTGACTTTTCGGCCAGGTCAACCTGAGTGAGGTTAAACTTCCTGCGCATTTCCTTAACAAAATCAGCTATCAGTCTGTCATTCATATTATACCCGTTTGGGTACAAATATACAAAATAAACATAATGTTTATACCTTTTAGGGTATAATTTTATTGCTTTTATTTTATTTTATACCTTATCGGGTATAAAGATAAGCAATATTATCAAATTACACTTATAGGGACTAAAAGGAGATTACTTCAGAAGGTCTCCTTATTAGTCCCTACAAGTGTATGATGCTCGATCTTAAACGCTATTCCCAATGCACCGGCTGATAAGTCTCAACCTGCAGCGACGTTGTAGCATTTCTTTATTCAACTTTCCATATTGCACTGTTAATGCTTCTGTCTACACTATCGGATTCACGCGAGGTCTTCTTGCCAAAGTTGAACGTGTAAGCTAATTCAAATAACCGGTTTACTGATATATACGGTTGGTGCGTGCCTGATTGTACCAATAAACCTTCCGCTCAGGAAGTACGTAACTTCATTCCCAAACTATCTGTTGTCAGTCGTCATGCCCAGCCATCTTCACTACTTCTTTTACATCTTCCGTCCGTACATGGCCACGGATAAGCACTGCCTGGCAACCACCATCGTCCTTTTTAATAAAGAGTAGGATATCCGTGAACACGCCGTTCTTTGCCTTGGCCATGATACTTACATTGTCACCATCATCATCAGTACGAAGGATCTCATCATAACCAAAATTGAGCAGATCTTGCACCCGCTCGCCAAAACGATTCTTTTTGCTGCGCGAGCAATCACTCATCTCAAGAACCCACATACTGTCGATACCATCTAACACCTTATGGCTTATGGAGTCTTTCATCTTCTTGTTACGTGCCATCTTCATCATCCACTCGGGTATCTCTGTACTCTTGACACCCTTCACTGTTCGGTAGTCGGTAAAGATCTGGGTAGCCGACTGGGCAAACAGTTGTGTGCAGCAGACTGCCAACAGCAACATCATAAAAATCTTTTTCATATTTTCCTTGTTTTTTTCATCCGTTTGACGTATGGCGACAGGAAAATGTTGCACGGCCAGATATGAAAAATACTTTTCTTTGATACAATTTACTTGGCTATATAAAAGAAAAACCGTAAATTAGCACCACATATTAATAAATAGTCTCGAAAAAATGACACAAGAAGAAAAGACTCAGATAGAAGAACGTATTGTCGATGTCCTCAAGACCGTATACGATCCCGAAATTCCCGTCAACATCTTTGATTTGGGAATGATCTATAAGATCGACGTGAAAGATGACGGCAACGTAGATGTAGACATGACGTTCACTGCCCCCTCCTGTCCCGCTGCCGACTTCATCCTCGAAGATGTTCGTACAAAGATCGACAGCGTTGACGGTGTAAAATCCTCTAATGTCAATCTCGTCTTTGAGCCTGCCTGGGATCAAAGCATGATGAGCGAGGAAGCACGCATAGAACTGGGTCTCGACTAAATGCGCCCCTTCATTGCGATGCCGGCAAAGGCCGTTAGTACCGACTGACGGGAAGCATCACTGCCCGCCGGCCCCGAGGCTTTGAAAATTGAAGAGTATGAAGAATGTATATTTTCTGAGCGACGCCCATCTAGGTTCTCTTGCCATCCCTCACGCACGGATGCAAGA